>JBHHXX010000051.1:0-14369 GCA_046757245.1 Candidatus Geothermarchaeales archaeon | reverse complement strand
GAAACCAGAATTAAAAGGATTTGAGCGGGTTTCATCCTACATCAACTACGTGGCCCCATGCTAAAATTATCCATAATCAAAAAAGGTGATAATATAAAAATTCCCCCCATAAATAAGAATAAAGATTATAAATTAGGGACATCTCCGGTAGAGTCTTAACACCACATCTTTGGGTACGTATCTCTGGACATCAAAACCCTCTCCAAGGAGGCGACCACGCCCCTAGATGCCTCCAACACCCCCTCGTAATCCATAAGGGGTCGAGCCACGGCCACGACCTCGCCCTTCTGGGTGAGGATCGCCGTCTCCACGCCCTTCTTCACATTGCTGGTTACGCGCAGCACGCCAGGGGCGTATAGCTTGGCGCCGTGGCAGAGGGCCCCCACCGCCGAGTCCCTCACCACGATCCTCGGAAAGTCCCTGAAGACGCTCTCCATGGGTTGAACCACCCTTTTGACGAGCGTGAAATCTCCCTCTTGACGCCACCTGTGGAACGCGTCTTTAACCCTGTATAGATCGACCAAGGTTTCGTCCTCCATGAAGGGCCCCGAGCGCACCCTTCGCAGCTCCCAGAGGTGGGCGCCCACACCTAGTAGGAGGCCTACGTCGTGGACGAGCTTCCGGACGTAGAAGCCCGATTCGCATTTTATGTGGAAGAGAACGTCCCTCTCATCGACCTCCAACACGTTGAAGCTATGGATGAAGCGAGTTCGAAGCTTCCTCCTCACGGCCGACTTTTGGGGTGGCCTCTGATAAATCCTCCCTTGGAAGAGGGCCACCACCTTCCCCAACTCATCCTGGGAAACTTGACCTTGGAGCCTCGCGACGCCAACGTATTCCTTGTCGGAGTGGATGACATAGGTTAAAGCATTCGTCGCTCTCTCGAGTCCTATCAGAAGGACGCCTGAGACCATGGGGTCGAGGGTTCCACCGTGTCCAGCCTTAGAGACCTGGGCGATCTTTTTGACCCATGATGAAACTTGGTGGCTTGTTGGTCCGGGCGTTTTGTCGAGGTTGATGACCCCGAACTTTACGTGTACATCGGGGGGCCTCTCATCGGGATAGAAGCCATAATCGAGGTTTATCTCCTCCTCGTCCTTTACGGACTCCACGACCTTTGTTTCAGGCGGCATCATCTATCCTCGATTTCAACCATGGAGAGTGGGTGCCTATGCTCACGCGCCTTAACATAGGAATTTGTACGATGGTTTAAATGCCTTTAAGTTGATCGGAAGCCTTTTAAAAGTCTGCAAACCTTAAGCCACACCTACTTTGAAGGAAAGTCTGTCGAGTTTTCTCAGCCTTTACCACCATGTCTCTAAGTACGTCATAGTTTTAGAGTCTCTTAGGCGTTTCTCCACCTTATGATTTCTTTGTTCATTCGCTCACCCGGATGATCACAAAAGCCCGATGGGTTTCAAAGAAGATGCTGGGGGTCGCTAGGTTCTATGCACCCTGTCAATGGGTCTTTAGGTATCCTTCGATGATCTCGAAAAGCACGCGCTTAATGTGTTCTAAGCTTAGGAGCGAGGTGTCTAAAACCACGTTGTAGATCGATAAGTCATTCAAATCCAAGCCGTAGATCCTCTTGAAGCGCTCCATCTCGAGCCTCTCCCGGTCCAGCGTCTCCAGCTTCGCCTCCCCCAGGGACTTTCCCTCCCTCTCGGCTATCCTGCGGACCCTCTCCTCTAGCGGTGCCTTGAGGAATATCTTAACGTGTGCCCTGTCTTTCAGCATCCAGCCTGTCAGCAATCCATCGACCACCACGCCGCCCTTCATACCCTCCCTCTTCGCGTAGTCGTCGATCTCTAGGTCGATTTTTTCATCCTTGTCTGCTAGGGCTGAGAGTTCTCGTAGGGTTAGACCCATCTCCTCGGCTTTCCTCCTAAAAAATTCCCCGGAGGAGTGGGTGGTTAACCCGAATTTCTCGGATATGGCCTCAGAGTAAACGGTTTTTCCGACGCCGTGGAGGCCTGACACCGTTATGATGATCTCATCTGCCCTCAAGCCATTCTCTCCCAGCTTAACCGACCTTGAAAGCCTTTCTCAA
Source organism: Candidatus Geothermarchaeales archaeon (assembly GCA_046757245.1). GTDB lineage: Archaea > Thermoproteota > Nitrososphaeria > Geothermarchaeales > JAUWBL01 > JBHHXX01. Next base: position 12,319 of record JBHHXX010000051.1, on the reverse strand, counting down.
AAGGTTGGAAAAGGTAAAGGAGGAGATGACATACCACCAGAAAAAGTTGGTTGTCCCGACTGGGGGCCACACCATCAGGGGTAAGGGTATAGGTAGGACCACGAATTGCCCCAGGGAAGAGTAGGTTTGAAAGAGTAGATAGTATACCAACCAAAAGGGCGCGGTGGTGAAGATGAACAACTTGAAGGTCTTCATGGCCAACTCACTCTGCATCTTCCTTATTTGGTCCTGCCTCTTCTCCAGCTTCTTTATGAGTTTTGAATCCTTGCTCTTCTGAGCCTCCTTATATCTCTTATTCCACTCATCGACGGTGCGCTTTTTACGCGCGTAGTCCGGCGTGTATATGAATTTTTTGTTGATAACCATATAGCTTAGGGATACGAGGGATGAAACGCCGAAGATAATCAACAGGGCGATGCTCGGGTTATATATATCAGCCATTTTTCATCCCCCGAATCACGCTTAGCACCTCCTCGACGGCTTCATCGATCTTCCCCTCCCTGTTAATCACCACTGAGACGGGGCAGCCCGTCAACACCGAGCACGCCGCGGCGACGTTTCTTGAATACAACAATTCCTTCTCCACGTCGCTGATCTCCTCTGTGTCTCTAAGCCTAGAGGTGTCTTTTCCCCTGCGCCTAAGGATCTCTTTGGGTGACGCTTCGATGGAGATGATCTGGCTTGGAGCGATCTTCTCCAAGTTTTTCGCGGGGATTCCGGGCCACCATCCCCGAGGGGTGTTGATGATCATGTGAGTGTCAACCACGATGATCCCGCGTCCCTTCCCCAACCTGTTAATCTCCTCAGACGCTAAAAGTTGAAGTTTTTCCTGGGTTTCTATGGGAAGCCTCCTGATCTCGTCCCTGTTGGAGACAAACTTTTTTGCCCGCGCTGTCTTGAGCATGAGTGTTCCATAGTTCACAACTCGAAGCCTTAATCCCTCCCTTTTGGCTAACTCAACGACCTTTGATAAGACCGTCGTTTTCCCCGCGCCAGGAAGGCCCGCGATGATGGCCACCTTTCCCATCTCTCAAATTACACCTTTAGGACCCTCGATATGGAGGGGTAGATTTCCTCCACCTGCTCTCGCATGAGTAATTGATAATATTGCATCAAGATGTCTATAGTGAGGAGTATGCCTATGCCCGATCCGAAGACCCCGATTATCTGCGTCGATCCGGCGATGAGCCCCACGAAGAGGCCCCCGACGATGGTCATGACGGGTATGTATTTTCCGAGGACGGTGGAGATGGAATATGTTCTCCGCCTAAACCCTGGCACCTGCATGCCGGCGTCGATGAGCTGCTGTGAGACCTTATCCGCCGATAGACCTCCTATCTGAACCCAGATGTTCGCGAAGACGACGGATAAAAGGGTCAGGATGCCGATGAAAGCCAGGGCCCTGATAGGCTCGCTGGCGGCCTGAGCCAAGCCGATGGGAGAGGTTACGTAGTATGCGAGACCGCCCGTTGGCTGCATGTTCGTGGCGTTATACGTAGCTATCAGGTTGAAGAACCAGTGGGAGTTTTGGGGGTTGAAGCGGGACCATGTCATCTGTGTAATCATGTAGAGGTTCTGTATTAGAGCTGAGGCGAGGATGACCGGGATGTTTGACACATAGAGCAGCTTCACCGGGTAGCGCCCCCTAAACCCCCTGTGACGGGCATAGGAGATGGGGAGCTCGACCCTGATCCCCTCCACGTAAATGATGACGATGGCTACGGCGATGGTGGCGGCTAGCCCTGTGAGCGAGGGGAACTGGGGGTTGGATCGAAAAACGGATTCAGCCATTGATCGACCGTTGGCCAAGAGGTTCGTTAGATGGGGAATTATGCCGTAAAAGCTGTCGTACCCCTCCTCCCTGACCGGCATGGGGCTAAAGGTGTCCCAGAATATGTTTTGGGCAACCCCCACGGCTATGAAGAGGCTGATCCCGCTCCCGATCCCCCAGCCCTTTTGAACGAGTTCGTCCAGCATCATGACGATGAGGGTCGCGATCACCAGCTGGATGAAGATGGCTGATATGGTGGTGATCGTGAGGCCCGTCCCGAAGACGCCAGCTAAGAGGTATGCCGCGGACTGTGCGAAGGTGATTATGATCGTCAGGAACTTTGTAGCCGCCGTGAAGAGTGCTCTATCCTCAGGATTCGTAAAGTCGAACCTAATTATCTCGGCTCCCGAGAGTAGTTGAAGGACCAAACCCGCGGTGACTATGGGCCCTATACCTAGTTCCATCAGGGTGCCACGGGAGGAGGCGAAGATTACCCTAGAGTAGAAGAAGGGATCGGTGGGGGCTCTACCAACCCCATAGAGGGGAATCTCGCTCATGATCAGGTAGATAACCACCACGATGGCGGTCCAGATCAGCTTAACCCTTAGCTCAATCCTCTTCCTGGGGGCGTCTACCTCGGGCATGATGGTTGAGACGCGTTTGAATATGTCTTTAACACCCAAGGTCCAAACATCTCTTGACGATCTAGGGAGTGGTCACTTTCCCCCCGAGAGACTCTATCTTCTCCTTGGCTTTTTCAGAGGCCTTCTCAACCCTAACCTCCATCGGCGTCGAAACCTTGCCTCCACCGAGGAGTTTGTTGAAGCCCAACCGTGAGAGGTCTATGGAGACCATTCCCCTAGCGCCCTTCTCATAATCCCTCGACCTGATGATTTCTTCTAGTTTACCGACGTTGATCGTCCTGGGCGGCTTCCTTATGCTCTTGAATCCATGCTTCCCGTAGTGGTCGGGCTCATACTTAAGGGTGTAAATCCATTTGTGCTTGTGCATGCCGGCCTTGCCAAAGCCCCCCCTCATACCTGACCCACGGTGCTGCCCCACCCGACCCCAACCCACGGTTCTGCTCCCTCTCTTCTTCCGGGTTTTACGCTCTCTGTGGGGCATCAAGCATCCTCTCCAACAAGTGGGTTAGAGCGAGACGGTCCTCCATCCCCTCTCCTTGCCTTCTTCAGCCTAACCTCCAGCACGCCGTTTTTGTATGTGGTTTGCGCCTCTCCGGTTGACACGGGCCTCGGGAGCTTCACTTCTCTATAGTATTTCCTCTTATCAGAGTCCACCCTTATCTCAAGGGCGTCCTCCGCCACGTTCAACTCGATGTCTTCCTTCTCAACGCCTGGGACCTCGGCTAACACGACGACTTGATCATTTTCCTCGAATATATCTATCAGAGGTTCCCTCTCCTCGATGATCTTTACTCTAGCGGCGCCGGGTTTCACATCGCCAAACTCCCTGAAAACAGGCTTACCGTCGGGGCCGAGAGAGAAGGTGAAGCCGTAGACGCGGGGTTTTGACTTCTTCATTGTACCCCTTCGGGCTTCCCCCATGGCCTCCTCAAGGTCCCTGAAGAATTTCTCCCACCAGGGGTGTCTCTTTCTCCGCCACCAAAAGCTCATTAAATCCTTCACTTCTCCAAATGATAGCTCCCCGTGATACGTTTTAAAGATTTAAGCCGACTTAAGCACTCAACCATAAACTATGCCCTTAAAGCATTTTTAAGATTAAGGATGAGACATCATCCCGATAGCCCGTCTCTCCACCCATCGATGCACTCTTCTTAGTCGATCTCTTGAAGCCGCCCCTCGGGGGGTGGAGCCTAAACACGGGCTTCAACCCCTTGATGTTCTTTAACCTTAGTTTACCCGAGGCGATGGATTTAAAAACCTCTTTAGCCGATTTCAACCGCGTTTTCTCGATCAAATAGTCCTCTGTCACCGGTTTCCCGCCGATCAACCGCCCCCTCTTCATGATTAACTCCCTAACGAGATCGGGCGTAGCCGGGCCCCAAGCGACGTAGTCCTTCGTCTTCTTGAGCATCCCCCTAAAACTGTCCTCATCGGGGATGATGGTGGCGTGAAACCTCTTATGCAGGTGCAAAAACTCCATGGTGTAGTTGATGTCCCTGCTCACGTCGACGGGACCCCTCAGACGCACCACCACGAAGCCGGTCAAGGACTTCACCTGATCCATACTTCCTTGGGGATCATCTTATAGGTGTTTTTGAGCGCGTTATAGGTCGCATAGGCCAGTGAGAGGACGGTCCTAGTCTCGCCCCGCGAAATGACCCAACAGTCCTCTACACCAGCGAGCTTTATCAGGGTTCTAGCGGTCTCGCTCGCCGCTATCCCTAACCCCCTCGGCCCGGGTAGAATCTTGACCTCGACGCTTCCCCCCTTCCCCGTCGAGGTGACCTTTAGGGAGTGGTTCATCTCACACTCACACTCCCAGCTCCCACAGCCCCTCCTCACCGGGGCGACGTTTAGGAGGGCTGTGTTCAGCGCTTTCTCGATGGCCTTGTGCACCTGGCGGGCCTTCTCAACGCCGATTCCGACCCACCCACCCCTATTACCCACGGCCACGGTGGCCCTGAACCTAGATTTTTCGCCGGCATCCGTCTGCTTCTGCACTAGGCGGACTTCCAAAACCTCGTATTCGAGATCTGGGATGAGGAGCCTAACTATTTCGGGCTCCTGGATGACTAGGTTGTTGGAGATCACATCCTCCATGGACGTTATCTTCCGATTCATGACCAAGCTTCCCAGCTCGGTTCTGGGGGTCCAATCCTCTGGTGGGGGTTCAACCTTGGTGCTTTGTTTTCGTCTTTTTCTCACGCTACTCAGTCTCCTTTAGGAGGGCCTCCCTGATCTCGTCAAATCTCTCAGGCAGCGTCTTGGGGTCGAACTTGGCTTCCAAATAATTGGAAAACCTCTCCTTGAATTTATCTGGCTCTCTCTCTTCTAGGAGTTTGGCGTAACTCGCTATGTGTTCACCCCTGATCCTCTCATGGTCGACCTTCGCCTCGTCGCCTATGGGGATGTCTATGCCAGCCTCTACAGCGCCCTGAACAGCCGCGAAGGGTATGGAGGCCCTAGTGGGCCAGGCTGGGCCCAAGTTTAGAACGGCTCTCTTAATCCTCTTCCTCTTGGCCCTCAAACCCGCGAGTAACCCTGTCAAATAGGCCGCTGGCAGATTCTTGCCGCTTTTGATCTCGAATCTCTTGATGAGTTCCTTGGAGTTCGCGTTCGCTAGGGTCTTGTCTCCATCGGGTTCTGGTAGCACAAAGTTCACGTAGATGTAGTTATTTGAGCGCCTTACGGTGAAGAGGGGTAGACCTGATAAGATCAGCCTCTTCCTCAGTCTATAGTCGGTTTTTGCCTCTCTGCGCCTCCTAAACTGGTGAATGTACCTGGTCTTTTTTATGTTCACCTTCAAAGGTCACCTAGCTAAACCGCTGCTCTTCAACATTTGCGCCTTAATGTGGTCGAGGAGGTGAGTCTTGCTCCTAAACACGCCGCCCTTCACCATCCTATAACATTGTCGGTATTGTGTGGGGGAGAGCGTGCCCCTTTCCCTTAACTGTCTTAGGAGTCTCCTCTGAGCACGAACCTTGATCATCCACCTCTCCTTCTTCGACACCCGGGCGGTTTTTTTGCCCTTCCTGCTCCCGGCGCCCCTCCTCACTCTTTTCTCCTTCTTCGATTGCCCCCTCCTCGGTAAAACCCTTATCACTCCTCTGTTAACGAGGGCCTTGACGTCCTCCCTCGTGTCGATGCCCTCCAACTCATCCAGGTTCTCGGGGTCGAACCATACCCTATCTGCGCCGACGTCCAAGACTCTGGCTGCCAGCCTTTTCTTCAGCCTTATGTTCACCATCATTTAACACCCTTATTCAAAACCCTGATGCCGAGTTCGTTGGCGCGCTCTATGATTTCGAGGCGTTTTCTCTTTCCAATCCTCCCCGCTATACGTGCTGCCTCAACCTCAGGGTTGATCCCATCCAAGTCTGAGATGCATTGGACTAATACGTCTCTGAACCCCGAGGGGTGGAGGCCCCTAACCTTTTTTGGGGTCCTATACCCCACGCTTGGAGACTTGGGCCATCCCTTCTTTTTCAAACGCATCTTGCTGTCGATGCCCCTGGGCCTCCTCCAACGCTCCTTGATACGGACGTATCTCCAAGACTCCTGTCGGATGAAGTCTGGCTTCTTCCTCTTCTTTTCCCTCCTAACCTCGAGGAGCCTCGCCTCCTCCTCCGTCAGCTCCGGCTTCTTAGGCATCCCCCAGTCCCTCACTCTTACTGTATAGATAAATTCCGTCGAGGAAGACCCTCGGGTCCTTCCTCTTTATCTCGCAGCGCCTCTGGATGTTGGCGGCGGTCAAAGCCACCTCTTCCTTCGAGAGTCCCGTGATGATCACGTCGTCGCCCTTCACCTTCACTGAAGCGTCGCCGACGATCTTCGCCCTCCTAGAGCCTCTCTCCCCCGTGAAGTTCTTTATGGTTACGAACTTATCTGAGACGCTGACGGAGATGGGGAAGTGCCTATAATAGATCTTCATCTTGTAGGTGAAGCCCCTTGAAACCCCCGTGAAGAGATTCATGAGGATTTTCCTTATCGTATTCACAAGAGAAGCTCCCTTCTTCCCCTTCCTATGAATCTCAAAGGCAACCGTCTTGTCTGAGATCTGAAACTTCACTGGGACTCTGACGAAACTCTTGCTGATTTCACCCAGAGGACCCCTGACGTGGAATTCCCTATCCCTCAGCTCGACCTCGATACCCTCGGGTATGTCTACTTCTCCCCTGTGTACCGATGTTCTCATAATTGTGCTCATGTATTTGATCTTCCCCTAGTTGTCGTATCTCTACGTTGATATTTAATTTAACGAACACCGCGTATATTTAGGTTTTAAGGGTTTTTATACACCGCAGAAGAGGTTTTAATAAACGTATCCTATGAGGACTCCGCCCACGTTTTTCTCCAGGCACTCCCTGTGGGTCATCAAACCCAAGGGCGTCGAAATAATTATTATCCCTATGTCCCTCGAGGGCAGGAGGCGCTTGGCATGGTCTATGAGGTCGGAAACCCCCACGGGAAACCTAGGTCTTATGGCTCCGCACTTGTTGACGCGTCCCAGAAGTTGAATCCTAAACTTTCCCCCTCGGTTGTCGTCGATGTACTCAAACTCCCCCACGTACCCCTCCTTCTGCAGTATCCTCAGGATGTTCCCCGAGAACTTCGATATGGGGTTCACTAGGCACTCCTTCTTTCTCACCCTCTCAGCGTTGTAGATAGCTGAGAAGAGGTTGGAAACAACGTCCAGCTGCACTTCTCTCCGCCCTCAGCTACCTAGATATAACCTCGTTGAGATAAATAAAAATAACTCGAGGAGGGGTTTCCAAGCGAATCGCATCGGGAACTTTCCCCGATCGTTTCGAGCGGTGCATTGCCTCATCGTCCCCGAGACCTTCGAATCTGGAATTCGAAATTCAAGGCGTGGGTGTGCCCAGGGAGGTAGGTTTTTTCCGAATCTAAGTTGGATTCTGAAGTTGATTCGCCTAGATCCTACAATTTTGATATATAGATTCAGAAGCATTTGGATAGGTTTGGTGATTCCGCCCTCTTCCTCCGCCGCCAATCACACATCGGCTACGCGTTTCATTAAACTTTGTGTTATACAACTCGTTATTCCATCTTTATCGGCTTGTGTCATCCTTATATCGCGTTCTCCGGCCGGGTATATTGGGGGTATTTCCTCCAAGTGTAGCTGAGGAGATTGTTCAGGGGCATGGCGTTGAACTCCTGCATCCTTCGCATAGCCTCCACTATCCCCGACTCCTTAGAAAATTTTGCATAGAGGCTCCTGGCCTCATCATCTCCTTTAGTGGTCAAATCATATGTTTTCCTAAGGTATATCCAGTCTCCCATCTCCCCTTTCCCAAAGACCTCCTCCTCCACGTCGATGAACTCCGCTGCTCGTAGATCTCTTACGTCGCTGGGGAGTTCCTGGGGGTAGGGGCCGAAGAGATGGGGCTTGAAGTGGTAGTAATCCTCATCGATTACTTTATACTCCTCCTTGAGCAGAAAGAGCAATTTCTCAAGCCTTGTGGTACCCTGAACCTCTCCCACCCCATGCAATAGGATCAACATCCACTTCTGCCTCCCTCCTAGGGATGGCTTTTCAGGTCTTCCAGAGGGTGTTTTATCCATCGACGCGATCACGGTGGCAAGTCTCCTTCCCTTGTCCGTAAGCTCCAAATATCTACGTGCACCCCGACCTCCGACCTCCCGTATGATCTTCGCTTCGAGTAGACTCTCCACCCTTCGCTGTATGGTTGCGGGGCTTCCACCCACGCTCCTCTGTAGAGCCCTAATATGTTTAATCTCATCCGAAAGAGCTAGTAGTATGCCGATGGCTCTGTCTTTTTCGAGTATTTGACTCACAGACATCTCGTTTCCCACGTTATATACGTAGAAACGAATATTTATAAATTAATCATTAAGTGAATGATGTTTCAAAAAATGAAACATTTATAAATGTGGATGCCCCAAAAAATAATTTGACTGGTTTGGGACTGAAGGTGAAATAAAGGATGGCAGCGATTCCAGCGGTCACACAATCGGGACAACCCATCTTGATCCTGAAGGAGGGAACGGCTAGAAGCAGGGGTAAAGAAGCTCAGAGGAGGAACATCCAAGCCGCCAAATTGATCTCCGACATCGTGAAGTCCTCACTTGGACCCAGGGGGATGGACAAGATGCTCGTCGACACCCTAGGCGACGTAACTATCACCAACGACGGAGCCGCCATGCTAAAGGAGATGGATATCGAACACCCAGCGGCCAAGATGATGGTGGAAATCGCCAAAGCTCAAGACACCGAGGTGGGAGACGGAACCACCTCTGTCGTCGTCCTCGCCGGTGCACTCCTCGATAAGGCCGAGGAACTACTGGACAAGGAGGTACATCCAACCCTCATTATTGAAGGTTACAAACAGGCCGCGAAAAAGGCTCTAGAAGTCTATCGGAACAACGCGGTCAAAATTGACCCCGAGGATAAGGAGTGGCTAAAAAAAGTCGCGGCCACAGCGATGGCCTCTAAGCTGGTTTCCGGAGAAATGGACTTCCTCGCCGAATTAGCGGTTGACGCGGTGATGGCCGTCAGGGAGGTGGATGGCGAGAAGGTGAAAGTGGACATAGACGACATCAAGGTGGAGAAGAAGCCCGGTGGAAACGTTTTAGACACAAAGTTCATCCGAGGCATAGTCTTAGACAAGGAAGTCGTCCACTCCGGTATGCCTAAGATGGTGAAGGACGCCAAGATCGCCCTAATTAACACAGCCCTAGAGATTGAGAAGACGGAGTTCGACGCCCGCATAAACATCTCCTCTCCAGACCAGCTGAAACTCTTCCTGGACGAGGAAAGTAGGCTGATGAAGGAGATGGTGGAAAAAATCAAGGCCACGGGGGCGAACGTTGCCATATGCCAGAAGGGCATCGACGACATCGTTCAGCACTACATGGCCAAGGAAGGCATACTGGCGGTGCGCAGGGTCAAGGCATCGGACATGGAGAAACTCTCCAGGGCCACCGGTGGAAGAATAGTGACTAACTTGGATGATCTGACGAAGAAAGATCTAGGCGTAGCGGAGCTGGTCGAGGAGCGCAAGATCGAGGAGGACAAGTGGGTCTTCATCGAGGGATGCAAGGACCCCAAGAGCGTGACGCTGCTGATAAGGGGCGGCAACGAAAGGGTTGTGGACGAAGCGGAACGCTCCCTCCACGACGCCCTAAGCGTGGTCAAAGACGTCGTGCTGGAGCCAGCGGTAGTTGGAGGGGGAGGTGCACCCGAGGCGGAGGCAGCCATGAGGATCAGGGAGTGGGCCGCTGAGCTCACGGGCAGGGAACAACTAGCTGTCATGATGTTTGCCGACGCCCTAGAGACTATACCCTTGGCCCTAGCTGAAAACGCGGGGCTCGACTCAATTGACATCGAGGTCGACCTGAGATCTAAGCATAGGGCCGGAGAGATTTGGGCTGGCGTCGATGTACATAAGGGTGAGACGGGGAACATGCTGGAGAAGAACGTCATCGAGCCTCTCTCGGTCAAGGAGCAGGTAGTAAAATCGGCGACCGAGGCCGCGTCCATGATACTCCGCATCGACGATGTCATCGCCGCCTCGAAGATGAAGGAGACAAAGCCTCCGGGTGGAGGGCCCTCTGGAGAGACCCCTCCCTCCGGTGAAGAGTTCGAGTAGTCCCCCCTACTTTTTTTCTAGGCAAGGTTCCCTACTCCACGCATGAATTTAGGGGTGACTGATCTGCATTAAGTTAAAGGTGATGGAAAAATTTATGGCAACCCTCTAAGGGTGAGTGCGAGGAGTTGCTACCGCGAAAAGAGTCTAACTCAAGGTTGGCTCGATTGACCGAGACCGAGAGAGAAATCGTTGAAAGGGGTAAGGCAATTCGGGAGAATAGGCGACTGTGTCCCAGATGCGGTGGGAAACCTCTTAGGCGCTACACCACCTATGGGGCGGAGTGGTTCAATTGTCCCCGCTGCAATATCACGTGGAGCAACTCGTCTCCGCCGAACAGGCATGGAGCTAGGTTCTACCTCGAGGAGATCAGGTTTTGAAAAAATATATGATGAAGAATGAGGACGTCTCAGTGTTCGGCGTGAAACAGACCATATTAGCCGCCCTTATCATAATATCAGTTATCTGCACCTCGCTATCGACAGCGTCGGCCCATAGAGAAACGCTCAGTATAACAAGCCCGTACGTCCACTTGTACGTCGAAAGACCCACCGAACTTTTCCTCCCCCTAAACCTAACAAACCTGGGTAGAAGCGAATCTATCAAACTTTCGGTGGAGTCTCCTGAAAATTGGACTGCTTCAATTACCTATGACGGATACAAGGTCAAAGAAATCAACGTCCCAACGGGTAAGAGTGTTAAATTAAAACTTAGGTTATCGATTCCATCCGACGCACAGCAAGGCAAATATACGGTAAAGGCGATCGCATCCTCATCTGACGACCTCGCTAAGTCAACCGTCTCCTTCACGATAGAATATGTCGCTCCGCCAATGGTTGAACCCGAGGTAGTGCTAACCTCTGCATATCCTAGTCTGAGTGGGCCTACAGGGACAAAGTTCGAATTCACCGTCAACGTCAGGAATAAGGGTGGGGAAGATGAGGTCTTCACGTTGCTCGCCTCTCCGCCTCCCGAGTGGACGGTAACCTTCACACCCCAATATGAGTCGAAGCAGATCTCAAGCCTCAGCATAAAAGGCGGTGAAAGCAAGACAATAACCGTCGCTATAAACCCTCCAGCCAGGGTTGAACCGGGCAACTACACCATACCCCTTAAGGCTATATCTGCCACTGCATCGGGGGATCTCACCTTGTCGGTGGTGGTGACCGGAACCTTTGCCGCTACGCTGACCACGGTAGATGAAAGGTTGAGCGCTGAAGCCGTATCCGGGGAGGAGACCTACATAACGTTGGTGGTTAAGAACACCGGGACATCTGAACTTGAGGATATCTCACTCTCCTCCAGCCATCCATCGGGTTGGGCACTGACATTCGATCCCAACAGAATCCCATCCCTAGCGCCCGGAGCTTCTCAGCAGGTTAGCGTAACGTTCAAACCCGCTGCGGCAACCTTGCCCGGCGATTACATAGTTTCATTATCGATGTACGGCGGCAGAGTCTCCAAAACCATCGACATTCGCGTCACCGTCACCGCTCCCTTGGGCTTGGCCATCATAGGCATCGGAGTCGTAGCGGCGGTTGCTATCGCTCTAGCTGCCATATTCCTTCGGTTCGGCAGACGGTAGTCTCGGAGGTGCGGCTTTGGACGCGGCGGTTCAAACGTGGAACCTTACAAAGAGGTACGAGGAATTAGTTGCCGTAGATAGGTTGAATTTAACCGTAAACAAGGGTGAGATATTCGGCCTCTTGGGACCCAATGGAGCTGGTAAGACCACAACCATACTGATGCTGATGGGTCTAACAGAGCCGACATCGGGTCAAGCCAGAGTCTATGGTTATGATCCGATTAGGGAGCCTCTGAGGGTGAAGCGATTAGCCGGATACTTGGCTGAGAACTTCGGTTTTTATGAAGATCTAACGGCTGAGCAAAACCTGTCATATATTGCAAGACTAAACGGAATCCCTTTCAACGAGGCTAAGGAGAAGATATACGATCTTTTGGACCTTGTGGGTTTAAGCGACGTTGCAGAGATGGAGGTATCGAAGTTTTCGAGGGGGATGAAACAGAGGCTTGGGATGGCTGACATACTCCTAAAGAACCCGGAGGTCTTGTTCCTTGATGAGCCCACCGCTGGCATAGATCCTGAGGGTGTTCGACGGATTTTGGACATCATCGTGAAACTCAGTAGAGAGGATGGGAAGACCATCCTCGTATCATCCCACCTGCTTTATCAAGTTCAACGAATATGTGATAGGGTCGGTATCTTTGTTAAAGGTCGAATGGTAGCCGAAGGACCCATCCAGAGACTTGGGAGG
>JBHHXX010000050.1:0-14575 GCA_046757245.1 Candidatus Geothermarchaeales archaeon | reverse complement strand
GATTTCTTGAAGATCGGCATGATCATTTTGATGGTTGCCACGGCGATAGCGAACGCACTGCTCCTTCTCAGGATGGTGATGGGCATCTAGCTGGGAAGTGAATATGGGGGCGCGACGGCTGTCTCAGGGATATGAAGAAGCCTATAGAACGTGGATGTTGTTGGAGCAGCTGTTCGACGAGGAGTCGCTAGCCGTCTTTAGACGACTCAGCCTCGTGAAGGCGGATCGATTCTGGGAAATATTACTCAAATACGGTCAGATGCATGCACACAAACTCTTCGAGAAGGGTGAATATAGAAAAATCAAGTTGGATGAGACCAAGAAACTACTCGCCCTAGCGGATGGCGAGCATAGGAAGGAGTGGCGGGAAAGCCTCCTCAAAAAATATAGAAAGATATAGTTGGTTTCTTAACTTAAAAACGTTGGAGACGTCGTGGCCACCGTTGCACCCGTCATGTCGGTCATCAAGCCTATACGGCGATAGCTAACGCGCTATTGTTCATCAGGATAATCTTATGGGTTTACCCTTTAGGGAAAACCCCAATCTTCTTTCAAGTCATGAGTAAGGATGAGGATTTGATTTTTCTCACATGGAATCTTTTTACCTAGAACGAGATTTTCAGCCCATCTTCAGAAGTTTCCTTTACCTCTATCAGAAGTTGTGGTGCTTTATCTATTGTTAAATAAATAGTAAGGTCAATCGCCCTTCTACCCCCCGGTAGTCCGGTGGTTACAACACGACGGAGATGTTCCTTCAGTCTAGTAGATCCGGTTATGATCCGTATCTCTTGGGGTCTAAGCGCTTCAACCATTTTATCTCGTCGAAGTCCTTGTCTGCGGATATTATGTAGTTGGTTCCCACTCTTTTCATGACGGCCGCATGAACGCAGTCGTAGGGGCTTATCTCAAATTCGTCGAAGATCTTCATCGCGATTCTGACGTCTGTTGGGTCAACCTCATAGATGGCGATGTCTAGGGAGAATGTTGCATCCACAACACCCCTTGCCTCCTTACCTAGCCCATATTTTCTTAGAGCGTTGACCAGTTCGATGATGATCAAGGCTGATGTAGCAGCCCTTATTTCACCTTCAGCGATTCCTCTAAGGATCTTAACGCAGGCCTCTCCATATTCCCTGTCAAGGATCTTTGCGTAGAAGAACACGTTGCTATCGATGAAGTAGGTCTGCATGGCGTCACCTCGACTCAGCCTTCTCCTCGATTTCCTCCACGGGGACGCGACGAGCATACGGCTTCTCGCCGATCAACACCTTTAACGGGTTCTTGATCCTTCTGAACCTCCTGACGACGATCTCTTCCTCGCTGACGTTCTCCACCATCACCACTTCCCCCGGCTTAAGCCCTATCTCCTGACGAACCTTCTTAGGTATGGTGATTTGAAACTTATCAGTTACCCTTGTCTTTGGCATAGCGACCAGTAATTTCTACTGTATACTAGTATATAAGTATACAGTATACATTTTAACTTCAAACTTATCCGATCCTCGCTCCTGGAGATCGCTGTGGACGCACTCGAGGGAAATTGGTTGCTGTGCACGTTAAATCCGAGGCTAAATATTAACTCATTATTCGCCGTTTCTATTTTGCGCATATTTTCGTGTCCCTTTCGAAATGCGCTTTATTTAATTGCGATCTGATGCGATGAACATTAAGAGCACCACTACCGAGGATATCCCTTGTCATATCAGGCTTTACGACAAACCCCACAGTACACTTATGTATCAACCCCAGATTCATTAGGGATTGGTGAGGGACGTGAGGGTTGAGGACATCAGGAGGGTTGCCGTCCTAGGCGCGGGGCTCATGGGTCATGGAATAGCCCAGTTGGTCGCGATGGCCGGTTATGAGGTGACTATGAGAGACGTCGCGCAAGAGTTCTTGGACGCGGGCATGGAGAAGATCAGGTGGAGCCTAGATAAGCTCGCTGAGAAAAAGAGAATCACCAGGGAGGCAGCCGACCAAGCCCTCGGCAGGATAAGGACCACCATCGATCTCGGGGAGGCCGTGGGGGCGTGCGACTTCGTCATCGAGGCGGTCCCCGAGGACATCAACATAAAGAGGGCGGTTTTCGCCGAAGTGGACGAGAAGGCCCCGAGGCACGCGATATTGGCCACCAACACGAGCACCCTCCCCATATCGGAGATCGCCGAGGCCACGGGACGACCCGAAAAGGTCGTGGGGATGCACTTCTTCAGCCCCGCCCAGCTCATGCCGCTCATCGAGATAACCCGGGGGAGGGAGACGAGCGATGAGGCCGTGGAGGTTACGGCCAAGCTCGGTGAAAGCTTGGGGAAGGAGGTGGTCATGTGCAGGAGGGATGTGCCCGGCTTCATAGTGAACAGGATTCTGATGGCTCTATTCAACGAGGCCGCATGGCTCCTGTATAGGGGGGAGGCTCAAGTCATTGAGGTTGATTCAGCGATCAAGTACAAGGTTGGGTTGCCCATGGGACCCTTCGAGCTGAGCGACTTCGTCGGCATAGACGTCATCTATAAGGCTTCGGAGGCCATCAGCACGAGGGACCCAGAAAACCTCCTCCTCTGCCCCCTATACAGGGAATACTACGAAAAGGGGCAGCTCGGCCAGAAGTCGGGTAAGGGGTTCTATGAGTATGAGGCCGAGAAGTGGGCGAGACCCACAATTCCCAAGGAGGCGGGAGAAAAAATCGATCCTCTAACGGTCATGGCCCCCGCGATAAACTCGGCTGCCTGGCTCATAGCCAACGAGGTTACGGATAGAGAGGGAGTCGAAAAGGCCGTGAGGCTGGGCTTGGGATTCCCCAAGGGAATCATGGAGTTGGCCGACGAGTGGGGGATCGACGCCGTAGTCAAGGTCCTCAGGGGGAAGGAGAAACACGGAGAATACTATAGGCCCAACCCCCTGCTGACAAAGATGATCGATTAGGGACGCGTAGGGGTCAAGTCTGGCAAATGCTTCTATGGACATGGGGTCGATAGGCATCCAAGAGGTCAAGAGAGGAGAAAAACCCATTCAGGAAGTTGGAAAGCTCATCGAAAAAATGTGTAGACACCACGGCTAGGATTGGCCCCATCTTGTGAAACGCTCAGGGCTAAGCGTCTCCTAGCTTCCCATGTCTTTCCCTATATCCCGCGCCGCATGGCCCAGTCCCAACTCCTCCAACTTCTCCCTCGTGGGTATACCCGTCTTCGGATCCCACCCCCTGATTTTATAGTACTCGTCGAGCATCACCCTCAGCTCCCGAGGCTTGGTGTGGGCCCCCCTCGATGGCCCCCCAGGTATGGGCTCAAACAACACCCTCGGTGGCAACACATCATCCCTACGGGTGAAGCCTTCCCTGACTGCGAAGCACCTCTCGAGATTCCATATACGCTCAGCGACCTTGACGAGGTCCTCGGGGCTCTTGCTCACGCCCGTGGTCAATCTCAAAATCCTACAGTGATCCTCAGACACCGACAACCCGTAGATGCTCTCGTAGAGGCGACACACGATCAAGCTGTCCCCAATGGCCGCCATCTCTTGGGTGGTGGTGACGATCCTGGGCTTGTTTTCAATCGTGAACGCCCTCTCCTCCAAGGGCCTGCCATAGTCCCAAGCGTGAGCCCTACAGTCGTGATGGCTACCACCCCTGTGGGCCACAGCATAGCCGAGGCCCACCGCCTTCAAAGCCCTCGGAGAGTGACCCGCCAACTCGAGACCCTTCACGTGCATGGCGAAGGCCTGCGAGCCGAGGCCGATGATCTTTGAGGCCCTCCTTACACCCTCGGCTAAGGTGTTTCCGAGCAACCCTCTCCTATAGGCTATGTTCTCAATGAGATCTATCATTTCAGGGCCGTTCCCAAACTTTAGATCCAATCCCCCCGTTTCCTCCCTCGTTATGAGGCCCTTCTCGTAGCACTCCATGGCGAAGGCCGCGCAAACTCCAGTCGATATGGTGTCCACACCGAGCTCATCGCAGGCTCTGGCGGCGGCCACGATGACGCCAAAGTCGTCCACACCCACCACTGAGCCGAGAGCGTAAAGCGTTTCATACTCGGGCCCCTTGGACCAAGAGCCCCTATATCTCCCCTCCTTAACCTCCTGGATCTTGACGCAGCCTATTGGGCACGGAGGACAGGCGAGGTCTTGAACCTTGCACTCAGGTATGGTGGTTTCACCTGTTATCTTCTCCCATCCCTCGAAGAACTCTGTCTGCCAGTTCCGGGTGCCCAGACCCCCAACCTTGCTCACCGATCCCACGACGAAGGTGGTTCCATATCTACGGAAGTTTTTGGTGGTCGCCTTCTCCCCAACTCTGTTACTTATCTCCACCCAGAACTCCTTCAACCCCTCGGGGTCAGCGACTTCAACGGCCTTTCTCCCCCTCACCGCTATGGCTTTAAGCCTCTTAGACCCCATCACGCCGCCTAGGCCCCCCCGTCCACCCACGTGGATGTCGTGGACGATCGAGGCGTATCTCACGAGGTTTTCACCGGCTGGCCCGATGCAGGTAATCTGAGCCTTCTTGTCGCCAACGTCCTCCTTTAGCAGTCGCTGGGTTTCATAGGTGGTTTTACCCCAGAGGTGCGATGCCCCCTTCAACTCGACGTCTTCATCGTCTATGACCAGAGAAACGGGTTCATCGGAGCGCCCCCTCACGGCGATGAGGTCGTAGCCCGCGCGCTTCAACTCGTTGCCGAAGAACCCGCCGAACGTCGACCTGAATGAGGAACCCGTCAGGGGGGATTTGGATACGGCGATGCATCGACCCGATCCCGGGACCAGGGTTCCCTGGGCGGGACCCGTGGCGAAGACCACTATGTTTTCGGGGCTGAAGGGGTCTATGCGAGGCTTCAAGCCGTCGTATAGGATCTTTATGGCGAATCCTGCTCCCCCGAGGAAATCGTTCATTAGCTCAGGCTCTAGGGGTCTCTTCTCGATCTTTTTTGTGGTCAGATTCACCTCTATTTTAGATTCACAATAGCCGTAAGGCATACATCGATCACCCAAAGCTCTTCACTCCACGACTAGTGATTGGCGACTTTTTAATGGTTAGGTCAACCCCCAAAAGCGGCGATGCCTATGGACACTTCGTCTCCATCCTTCAAAGCCTTCTTCAGATCCGCGGGTAGCTTTAAAACATCTTCATTGAGAATGATGATTACTTCACTGTTTACATTGTTGTTTTTAGGGTCCATAAGGATTTCCTTAAACCTCAAACCGTTCCTCTCTATGAGTGTTTGCACTAAGTCGCCTATGTTAGCGCCGTGATCCATCGATACCTCCTCACTCTTTCTCCCGGTTATGTCCCTGAAGATAGCCAAATACTCAACGGTGATAGAGGTCAATGTGTGATCAATGAGATAATTCACATCTGCTCTTTTAAATTGCCATGGTCAATCATCTCTCCTAGTTTAAAGATAAACACATAACTTTGATCAAGAACCCTCCACACCCGAAAACTCGGAAATGTCGCTCGATAGGCTTTAAACCCCTTTTTAAATTTTTTCGAGGAAGATTTTTTCAACAAGACATTTTTGGCAAAAATTGATTCTAGAGGGCATAAGACTTATAAACGTTTGAAAATTTAGTATAGGTAATGGTAGTACAGGTAAAGGTGACTCCGTTTGTCTAGAACAAAATCCCGCGAAAGAGGCGTTACCACACTCCAATGGGCGGTCATCGCTGTAATCATCATCATCGTGATCGCCGGAGGCTTCGCTTGGTATCTCGCTCTCCCAACACCAACACCTACGCCTACGCCTGTTCCAACGCCCACACCTGTTCCAACGCCTACGCCCGCGCCTACGCCTACGCCTGCTCCCACCCCTGTTCCCACACCCGCGAAGGTCATCAAGATTGGCATAGTTGAACCCATGACTGGGGGCGGAGCCTCATATGGGATCGAGACCAAAAGGGTTGTGGACATGTACGTGGAGGAGTACAACGCTAAGGGAGGCATCCCGAGCGGGCCTCTAAAGGGCGCAAAGATAGAGCTCATATGGGCCGACTCCCAATCCTCGCCAGAGATAGGCATGCACGAGGCCGAGAGGCTGATAACCGAGGAAAAGATACACGCCCTAATAGGCGGCATATATAGCTCCATCACCCTCACCATACAAGAGGTCACGGAGAGATACGGGATACCCCACATCGGTGAGTCGCCCTCCTCTCCGAAGTTAACCCGCCTAGACAGGAAGTGGTTCTTCAGGACGGGACCCCACGATGAGCTCTTCATAAAGGGAGAGTTCATGTGCCTGAAGGATATCGTTGAGAAGACGGGGGTTGAAGTCAAGACCGTAGCCTTCATGTGGGTGAACGACCTCTTCGGCAGAACCGCTTGGGAAGCCAAAAAACTGTGGAACGCAGACCCCGAGATAGGCGGCTATGAGGTCGTGGCTGAGATCCCCTACCCAACCGACATCGCAGACGCCACCGCCGAGACCATGAAGCTGAAGGCCGCCAACCCAGACGTGCTCTTCATAACCTCCCATCCAGCGGACGCCGTCGTGGTCCACAAGGCCTTCAAGGAACTAGACTTTAGCCCCAAACTCATCATGGCCACCGACGCCGGTCAAGTCACGGCTACCTTCAAAGAGGCTATAGGAAAAGATATATACGGCATCGCCTCCAGGGCGGCTTGGAACTGGGACGTAAAGAAGCCCCTCGCCCAGAAGTGGGAAAAGGCATACTTCGAAAGGTACGGGGTTCACATGACTGGTATAAACGCACGTGGATGGGTAGCCATATATACCTTGATTAAAGCCTTCGAGTTGGCTGGTTCAACGGACCCGGAGGCAATCCGCCAAACACTCATAAACATCGAGATACCGGCGGAAGAACTCATCACGCCATGGGGCGTCAAATTCGCGAAGCCAGGTGAGTTCGACCGCGGCCAAAACATCTGGGCCTCGGGTGTAATCATCCAAGCCATGGAAGATGGGGAATATTACACCATCTGGCCCCTCGAATCGGCTTCGAAGGACTTCATCTTCCCAGTGCCAACATGGGCTGAGAGAGAGTAAATAGGGGTTTGACCCCTCCCTCCTTTTTTTGGTGGTGAAAATGTCGTTAACGCCTGAATTTTTTATCCAACTATTGATGAGCGGATTACTGCTGGGAGGCATTTATGCCTTGGTCAGCATAGGTCTAACTCTCATATACGGAACCATGGATATTATCAACTTCGCCCATGGAAGCTTCCTGATGTTGAGCATGTATATGTCCTTCTGGCTTTGGAGACTCCTAGGATTCGACCCCTATCTAACGCTACCCCTTGCCACGTTGACTTTCTTTTTAATTGGTTGGGTGGTTCAAAGGGAGCTCATAGATAGGGTTCTAAAGGCTGGATTGGTGAGTCAACTCTTCATCACCTTTGGTTTAATGATGGTCTTAGAAAACTCCGCTCTAGCCTTGTGGACGGTCGACACGAGAAACATTAGAACAGCGTTCTCAACGATGAACGTGCCGTGGCTCAAACCAATGGGGATCTTCATCTTATATCCGAAACTCGTCGCCTTCATCATCTCGCTGATCGTTTCGGCTATCCTATATCTCTTCCTCACGAGGACATTCCTGGGGCTGGCCATCAGATCCACAGCTCAGAATAAGGAAGTGGCATCCATCGTGGGGGTAAACATCCGAACCATCTATGCCCTGACCTTTGCGATAGGTATCGCCCTTGTGGGCATTGCAGGCGCACTTCTTTCGGCCTACTTCCCCATGACCCCCTACGTAGGCCTGCTCTTCCTGCTCCCAGCCTTCGTTGTCTCTGTTTTGGGGGGCTTGGGCAATTACGCGGGCGCCTTCTTCGGCGGACTAATCATAGGCTTGGTTGAGGTTTACGCCGGATTTTTTTACCCCCAGTATAAGATGTTGGCCTATATGGCCGTCTTCTTCATCATCCTCTTGTTCAGACCCTATGGCCTCCTCGGTAAGGAGAAATAGCGGATGGGAAAAACAAGCAGCGTGGGAAGTCGATTGACCCCGAGGCATTACCTCCTAGCTTTGGCTGTCTTGATCATATTGGTTCTCCCATATTTCGTCGACTTCCGTGAAAAACCCTTCATCAGAGGCACGTTGATATTCACCTTTCTCTATGCGTATTTAGCCGTGTCTTGGAACATGCTCGGAGGCTATGCCGGTCAATTCTCCTTCGCTCACGCGGCCTTCTTCGGTATTGGAGCGTACGTCACGGCCATTCTATGGAATTGGCTGGGTATCACGCCCTGGATAGGCATGTTCGCGGGCGCCGCGGTGGCAGCGTTCTCATCGTTGGCGATCGGAATTCCATCTTTAAGGCTGAGAGGTCACTACTTTATTTTGATCACCATAGCATTCAGCGAGATAATGAGGATATGGTTCACAAATTGGGAGGCCATAGGGGCCGCCACGGGAATATGGTATAAGATACTCCTTGAGGACTCATTCATCGACTTCCAATATCACAGCATTAGGGTACCCTACTACTACATCATCTTCGTGATGCTGTTGGTAGGCGTGCTCTTCACATACAAGCTCAAGACGTCGAAGTGGGGCTACTACTTCATAGCGATCCGAGAAGATGAAACCGTTGCCTCGGTCTCAGGAATAAACGTCACGAAATACAAGCTCTTGGCCACGGGGATAAGCGCTGCCTTCACGGCGATAGGCGGCGCCTTCTACGCCCAATACGTCCTGTACGTGGCCCCTGACACGGTTCTCACCATACCCTTAATGGTCAGGATCATTCTACCAGCGATAATCGGCGGGATTGGAACCGTCCTCGGCCCCGTGATCGGCGCCTTCCTTCTCATCCCAGTGGGGGAGTACATAAGGGCTTTCTTTGGAGGTGTGCCCGGCGTACACCTAATCATCTACGGAGCCGTTTTAATCGTGTTCTCCATAGGCATGCCCGAGGGCATAATGGGGGTTATCCCGAGGCTACGTTTCAAAAAATCTGGCGTAAAAACCGGCTTTTCCCCAGAATCTGACGGATAGAAACACAGCCGCTTGGATCATCCCAAACCCCAACGCCTAGTCTCAAGCTACTATGTGTAAATCTCAGAGGCTTCGAGAACAAGTTCCACAACGTTATGGAAAGCCTAATCCTCGCGGAGCCCTGTAAGCCTCATAGAGGGACTTAGAGATAGTCCATGAACCTCAACTAAGGAACAAAGACTCTAGGACGACTCCAAAAAATCATTTATAGTTTTTCGCCGTAGATGATTTTGGGGTATTTATGTCTGATGTTTGATATAAGGTTTAAGCCCGAGCATGAGCAGATCAGAAAGACGATTAGGGATTTCGCTGAGAGGGAGATAACGCCAACCATCCAGAGAGAAATCGATGTGGAAGATAGGTTTCCGATAGAACTCTTCAGGAAGATGGGGAAGCAGGGACTCCTCGGCATGTTCATACCACCCGAATACGGCGGCTCGGGGTTGGACATGATGGGATCGGTCATCGCGATGGAGGAGGTCGCCAAGGCGAGCGCCTCAGCCGCCTTGTTTATGGATGTTCAGAACGGACTCGTCTGCTTCTCCATCAACAAATACGGCGATGAAGATCAGAAGGAGAAATATTTGAGGGGATTGGCGAAGGGAGAGATGATAGGGGCCTTCGGCTTAACGGAGCCCAAAGGGGGCACCGATGTGGCGGCAATAGAGACCAAGGCTGTGAGGGAGGGGGACGAGTATAGGATAAACGGGACGAAGACCTTCATATCTCAAGGCGCCGTAGCCGATGTGGTTCTGCTCTTCGCCAGAACGGGTAGACCCGAGGAGGGCCACAGGGGAGTCTCGGCCTTCATCGTGGAAAGGGGGTCGCCCGGCTTCAGGGTCGGGGCCAAACTAGATGTGCTGGGGGTAAGAGGCACGGGAACCTCTGAGCTAGTCTTCGAAAACTGCAGAATACCCTCAACAAATCTACTTGGAGGCGAGGGCGAAGGCTTCTACATCGCGATGGACACCCTCAACGTGGCTCGAATCATCTGGGCGGCGGCCGCCGTCGGCGTTGCCCAAGCGGCTTTCGAGGTTTCCCTCCGATACGCCTCGGAGAGGGAGGCCTTTGGTAGGCCGATAGGGGGGTTTCAGGGGATTCAGTGGATGCTCTCCGAGATGGCCACCGAAATAGACGCCGCCCGTCTGCTAACCTATAGGGCGGCGTGCCTCTTTGACCAGGGGGGAAACTCCGTGAAGGAAGCTTCCATGGCCAAGCTCTACGCCAGTGAGGTGGCTGTGGAGGTGACCAAGAAGGCGATCCAGATCCACGGCGCCTATGGATACTCCAAGGATCATCCCCTTGAAAGATACTATAGGGACGCCAAGGTCTTCGAGATCGGGGAGGGCACCTCGGAGATCCAGAGAACCATCATCGCCCGGGAACTCCTGAAAGACGTGGAGCCGGCGCCGAGGTAGTCGCGTCAACGAGCGATTGACCGATTAACTGTTCGGGAATTCAGAGGTCCTTCCTAAACATTAAAGGGCGTTTCATCCGACGTGAGAGTATGCAAAAAATAGGGGGAGAATCAATCAGCTATTTCCTGTCGAAGTAGATGTTCTTCCCCGTGACGGAGAGCGGGATGCCTATGATCACATCTGAGTCCAGCAGATTCATCGTCTTCGCAGCCGCGCCTATCGTGTACATGATCCTGTTGTCGACGTTCAACTCGCTGGCGATCTTTACAGCGCTTCCCAGAGCTATCCCCAAATCTATGGACTCGAAGAGGCAGATGGGCCCCACAAAGTCCTCTCCTTCCCTCTCCTCGGCCCCCAGGAATTCGGCACAGCTGCCATATCCACAAGCGCCACAGTTGAGGGGGTTCTCGGGCTTTTTGGGTTCCCTAGATACCCCGACCAAGAGAACCGCGGGCGATTTCCTGAGGTTTTCGGCGTCGCGCTTGAAGGCCGGTAGAGGGTTCTCCTTCTGATCGATCTTCCTCTCCATCGCCTCGGCTATACGGTCCTTTTCCTCACCCGTCAGTATCGATGTTTTTATCCGATCCACCCCCCGCGTCTTGGGGGCGGTCCTCGCGCCAGCGGCCATCAGCCTAGCCGCGTAGAGAAGGGCGTCCTCCTCGATCTCATCCTCATGAAAGATGGGCATGCGATCACCACCGACTCTAAGATTCTTATTATCGCTAAATAAATATGAGCGATCTCGAGCTTAAACGATAGAGGCTTTTCTGACTATTAACCGTCGACGAGGGAATAGAGATCCCTACTAGAGTTAAAGCGGGGGATTTACAGGGTATATGTGAAACGGTCTCCACCACCTCTTCCCTCAACATGAGGTTCTGGACATTGCTCTCAGGGATGAGTCCCCCTTGCTTAAATTATATTACAAGACTTTACATAATCTTGAGGAGGAAATAGGGGCTTGAACGACGTGATAAGTGTGGTCGTTAACGCTAGAGGGGTTTTACAAACAACCCTCGCCTCGAGAATATGCGATTTTCTGGCCTACGCGGCCAGGTGGGAGGGTAAGTCGGCGATTTCATCCATGCGCTACGGCGACTCACCTGAGAGGGTGGGGATACCCGCCGAATACTACTTCGTCTCAGCTCCCTCCAGAGAGGCCATGGAAGAGTACGTCGCGAAGTATGAACCGGGACCCTTCGACGTGATCGTTGTATTAGATGACACCTTGATTAAGGGCAGTGAGCCGTGGGGGCATGTCGGCGTGAAGCCCATCAACGAGGGTTTGAAGAGAAACGGTGTCTTACTCGTAGTCACGGAGAGGGAAATCGACGAACTCATCGGTTTCCTGCCCAGAAGGAAATATAGATATCGGATGGCGGCTATCCCAGGAAAACGGAGCTTTTCGGGGTTCTGGGTGTTTAAGGATGATCTAACGGATGCAAGGGTTTTGGGAGGCATAGCAAAAACGTCTCCGGAGGCCCTAAGCTTAGAGGTTTTAAAGGCTGTGATGGTCGAGAGGTATCCCAAGGCGGAAAAAAGGATCGAAGCGGCTGAGGATGCCTATCGTAACATCGCCATTAGGGTGGTAAAGAAAAATGAGGGCTTAGAGGCACCTAAATACGCCCCCAAATTTCCGGATTGGGACGAGATTCCCGAGGGACTCGCCATTCCGAGCGTACCCGAGGGGAATAGGAATCCCCATTATCATAAATATACCACGCGAACGGAGCGCCCTGTGGTTGACTATGATAAGTGCACCAAATGCACCCTATGCTGGCTTTACTGCCCAGATGGGGCCTTCGACGTAACAGAGGAGGGATACTTCGACCCCAACTATTTTTATTGTCCAGGGTGCAGCGTCTGCGCTGAGATCTGTCCCGTGAAGTGTATCGACATGGTCGATGAGCTGGAATTCAAGGATAATAGCAGCCTCTATGGGGAATGGAGGAAGTCCCCAAGGGTTGAGGGGTGATGCTGATGGGTGGAGTCGAGGCAAAGATACGGGAGGAAAGGCTTATCACAGGATCTGAGGCCATAGCTGAGGCGGTTAGGGCGGCTGATGTTGACGTCGTCGCAGCCTACCCCATAAGGCCTTATACAGGTGTCATGAACGCGATAGCCAAGATGATAGCCGATGGGAAATTCGATGCTGAATATATCATAGCGGATAGTGAGCACTCCCAGTTTGAGATCGCAAAACACGCATCGTCGGTTGGGGCAAGAGTCTTTACCGGTAGCAGCGGCGTTGGCTTAATGTATGCCTTTGAAGTTCTCACGGTCACCCCGGGTGATCGGCTTCCAGTTGTAGCCATGGTTGGGAACAGGGCTCTCGATGACCCCGGTGCCTTCGGAGTTGAACACAACGACATGTTGGCGGCAAGGGACCTCGGCTGGCTGATGTGTTGGCCTGAATCCCCCCAAGAGGCATTGGACATGACCCTGATGGCCTATAGGATATCAGAGGATCCGAAGGTTCTCCTTCCTTCGGCTGTGAATGTGGATGGCAGTTTCATCACCCATGTGCGTCACCCCGTGAGTATACCCTTGAGGGATGAAGTTGAGGAGTTCCTACCTCCCTATACGTTGAAGAATAGGCTTCACCCCGATAGACCGTTGACGATAGCCCCTCAAGTGGACCAAGATTGGCTCATGGAGATCAGGAAGCAGAACGACGAAGCAGCGAAGAGGGCGAAGGCCATAACCGAGCTGGCCCACAAAGAATTCAGAAGCGTCTTCGGCAGAGGTGGAGACCCCTACCTCGAGGAGTACATGACGGAGGGCGCCGATGTAGCGCTTATCGGCATGGGGTCTTTGGCCACATCCTTGAAAGCCACGGTGAGGAAGCTGAGGGCGGAGGGCAAAAAGGTTGGCTTCATAAAGTTAAAGAGATTCAGACCATTCCCCACCGAGAGGCTTCAAAAAGCGTTGTCGAAGTTCAAAGCTGTCGGGGTTATAGACCGCGACTACTCCTATGGATCGGCACATGGCGGTGGTGTTATATTTCAAGAAATAAGATCCGCGCTGTACACGCTGCCTGAGAAGCCGCTCATCATCGGCTTCATAGCCGGGCTCGGAGGGAGAGAAGTCACCATAGAAAACGCCTCGCAGATGGCGAAGATAACAACAAACGCCGCAAAGGCTGGGAGGGTTGAGAGGGAATCTTATTGGATAGGTGTCAGGGGGTTGTAGGGATGGGAGAAGTAGAAACGGAAAAGGTTGAAGTAATTGGTTTAGAGGAGATTAAAGACGTTAAAGACGTGCCTCGGAAGGAATATTATGTCTCGGGACATAGGACCTGTCGAAGCTGTGACCCAGCATACGTCATGCGCTTGATAGCCAAGGCCGCTGGTTCGAGAACCATCGTGATAGGCGCGACCGGATGTATGTACGTGGCAAACACGAGTTACTTCACGACGCCTTGGGCGATTCCTTGGATGCACACGCAGCTCGGGGCTATTGGTCCAGCCACCCTCGGAACAGCGGCTGGGTTAAAGGCGTTGATGAGGAAGAACAAGCTGGGGAGGGAGACGATAAACGTCATTGGGATAGCGGGCGACGGAGGCACCGCCGACATAGGCCTTTCGGGGGTCTCCGGGGCTTTGGCATATGGCGACTTCAACTTCCTCATTGTGTGTTATGACAACGAGTCTTATGCGAATACCGGCATCCAGGCTTCCAGCCTCACCCCGTGGGGCGCTCTAACCACGTTCACGCCTACAGGCACATTGCATAGGGTGATGAGTAGAAGGCACAAAAAGAATATCGTTGGATTGATGGCTGCTGGTCATCCCAACGTTAAATATCTAGCAACCGCCTGCCCATCCGACCCCCTCGATCTCATGACGAAGGTTCGGAGAGCATTGGCCATGGGGGGACCCACCTTCCTCCACATCCTAGGGCCCTGCCCGAAGGGGTGGGACTTTCCAGAGGAAAAGCTCATCGAGGTGGGTAAGCTGGCGATTGAGACGGGTTATTGGCCCCTCTATGAGATCGTCGATAGGAGGTTCAAGTTAACCCATTGGCCCAAGAAGAGGCGGCCCGTTAGGGAGTATTTGAGGGTCCAGGGGAGATTCTCCCACTTAACCGAGGAAGACATAGAGCTCATTCAAAGAAACGTGGATGAGATGTGGGATCGATGGCTGACCCGATCACTGATTCCCATCGACTTGGAAAAATAGATAACACGTCTATCCCCCATC
>JBHHXX010000049.1:0-14982 GCA_046757245.1 Candidatus Geothermarchaeales archaeon | reverse complement strand
CGCTTCTGAATTTGAATAACACAAATAAAGTGGACAAGGTATCTGCTATCGAAGCGGCTACGTGGCTGTCAACACCTATGCGCCGTTAAGATGTTTACCACTCCAGATTAGCGTAGCTTGAACCGAGTGTAAACCCTATGATACCGAGAATTACACCATAGAGCAGGTAAACATTAGGTTCAACTCCAGCGTTGTAGGAGGGTAAAGCACCGACCAGGAAGCCCGCCAGAAAGCCTGCGCCGCCACCTATAATTCCGCGCAGATGTAAAATGGGAAGATATGCAAAAAGAAAGAACCCTATGATGCCGAGAATTATACCATAGTTCAAGTAAACACCAGGCTCTGTCCCAATAACAAAGTAATATGATGCGCCAACTGAGAAAAAGGATATAAAGCCTATGATAGCCCCTTTAACTGAACGGTGCATTTTAATCCTCCACAATAAATCCAAGTATTCTACTTCTAAGATATAAATTTTCTAGGTGAAGATGGGGAGACAAATCAATGAATAAATGGCCTATACGTATACACGTAGCTATCGCTAAGACAGAGTACATCTAGATCGTGAAAAATATTTAAATTACATTATGGAAACATGTCTTACAAAATGTAAGGAGAGATGAAGGCAATGGGGATTAAGGCGAATAAAACAGCCATCGTATTGATAGAGGCTCAAAACGATTTCCTCAAGCCTGGCGGAGCCATGTATGAATTCATCAAAGATCAGCTTAAGGAGCGAAAAACAATCGAAAAACTAGTGGACCTGGTGGATAGAGCGAGGGGTAAAGTCAAAATAATATACGTCCCATTCCACAGATTTGAGCCCGGCTTCCCAGAGTTGAAGCCAGATGGACCTGCAACAGCTGGACTGCGCGGCCTCGAAATGAAAATGCCCGCGTGGGGAACGATGGGCGCATGGGTGAAGGGGACGCCGGGACCCGAAATAATCGATGAGTTGAAGCCACAACCCGAAGACATCGTCATAGAGGGGAAAAAAACATTAGATGCCTTTCATTCCACGGCATTGGACTACATACTCAGGGCGAATGAGATAGAGTGGGTGGCTATAGCGGGCTTCCACACTAATTGGTGTGTTGAGTCGACGGCGAGATCGGCTTATGACAAGGGTTACAGAGTCATCGTCATAAAGGACTGCACCGCAACTGACACAGCCGAGGAACAAAACTACGCAGAGAAGTACATCTTTCCTAAAATAGGGCTAGTGATGGACCACGACGAGTTCCTAGAGAAATTAGAATAGGTCGAAAACCATAACCCATACGTGTTTTAGCCTCGACAAACAATATCGAATTGCAACACCCTGAACGGTAAAACATTAGAGGCAAAACCACGGTTAAGGTAAAACGCTTCCGTAATTGAGCAAATGGTGAAAAATGAGGGAAGAAGAGTATTTCTACGATCCCTATGCATTTTTGATACGAGAAGGCATTGAATTAGATAAACACATCGTGTGTACATATCGCATAGAGGTCTCGCCCGAGATAGATTCATTAAAAATTGCGGAGGCGCTAGCGGCGGAAGCCACAACGGGAACTTGGATGAAAGTGCCTACTGAAACAACGAAAATCAGGGAGAGATATAAGGCAAAGGTGTTGGGAGTATATGAGATTTCAACAAATGAGGTCTCCAAAAAGATCGTGGTCAACATAGCCCATCCGATTGAAAATTTTGATTCGAACATGCCTATGCCCATAGTACTAACGGGAACCATTGGAAGCTTATACCCTATGGCGAATGCTCGGATCAAGATGCTAGACGTTTCCTTCCCAAAAAAATTCGTAGAGATGTTTAGAGGACCTAAGTTTGGCATCTCCAACCTCAGGAAAGATCTCAAAGTTCAGGACAGACCATTCGTGGCCACGATCATCAAACCCAAGTTAGGCATGTCCCCCGAGGGCGTTGCAAAGGTATGCTATGAGGCGGCTGTGGGGGGAAGCGATCTCATAAAGGACGATGAGATGCAAGCAAATCCGCCGTACTGCACCAGAGAGAATAGGCTTTCAGCAGTTCTTGAATCGCTTGATAGAGCCTATGAAGAAACGGGTAAAAAGTGTTTGTATGCTTTGAACATCACCGACAGAGTAGATAAGATGCTCGAAATCTCTGAAAGAGCCGTTCAAGCTGGGGCAAATTGTATACTGGTAA
Organism: Candidatus Geothermarchaeales archaeon; assembly: GCA_046757245.1. GTDB lineage: Archaea > Thermoproteota > Nitrososphaeria > Geothermarchaeales > JAUWBL01 > JBHHXX01. Next base: position 12,816 of record JBHHXX010000049.1, on the reverse strand, counting down.
ACTATCTCACAGCTGGCTACTCGATTCTAAGGTCAATAGCTGAAGATCAAAGCGTTGGTGTTCCGATACTCGCACATCCAACCATGGCCCTAGCTCTGACAGGACCTGAAAACATGGGAACAACGTCTCCAGTTTTAAATAAATTTTTGAGACTATGTGGCGCGGACTTGACAATACTTTACTCTCCCTATGGCAAAATGTATCAACCCCTCGGAGAATATTTCTGGTCTATTCGTGTTCTTAGGGATCCTCTACATCAAATAAAGTCAGTCCTGCCTGCACTGAGCGGCGGGGTCCATCCGGGACTCATCGCCCAGCACGTAAGGGATGTGGGGATAGACATAATGATGATAGCTGGGGGAGGCGTTCTCGGACATCCACATGGTATTAGAGCTGGAATAAAGGCGATGTTACAAGCCGCTGAGGCCGCATCGAAAGGTATACCGCTTAAAGAGGCCGCGAAGGAGCATAAAGAGCTAAAAACCGCAGTAGATCTCTGGGGGATCTTTAAAAGATCAGGGGGACTTACTAAGCGCGGTTCAAATTGCCATTCCTGAAAAAGACGTCGAGAAAATCACTTTGGACATAGATTCGAAAAAGGTAGAAGGCGCAGCGTTTAAGCCTTTTTCCGCATACTCCGAGTTGAAACATATTAGGCACCTAGCATATTCAAATTTTGTTATCGATGTTTCAGTGGGGTTTTCCCAAGTTTATGAATAAAATGATTAACCATCTCAAGGGAACCTTTGTGGGTATTGAGGTATTATGAGCAAGAGAAAAACGATATCGATAATAGCCACCCTAGACACAAAGGGTGAAGAGGTTAGATACCTTAAAGAGCAGATAGAGGAGAGGGGAAAAGACGTAATAATTGTGGATTCGGGCATCCGTGGAGCTCCAAAGGCTGTTAAGCCCGATATTCCACGAGAAACCGTCGCCCAGGAGGCTGGTTCATCCATCGAGGTTTTACAGAAGTTAGATAGAGGGCCAGCAGTAGATGTGATGATGAAGGGAGTGGCAAATATAGCGAAGAAATTGTATATCGCTGGCAAGATGGATGGGGTGATTTCAATCGGGGGCTTGGATGGGGCGCTCTTGGCCACGGCGGGCATGAAGGTTTTGCCAATCGGCATACCAAAGCTTATGGTTACTCCCATAGCTCAGGGGAAGCACACCTTTGATCCATTTGTGGGCACCAAGGATGTCATGATGATGCACACAGTGGTTGATGTGGTGGGCATTAATGAGTTAACTAAGAAGATATTCGACAATGCGGTGGCCGCAATCGTCGGCATGGTAGATGCAGATGTAGGGGCTGAAATTAGAGGGAAAAATTTAATTGCGATCCCGATGTATGGGAACACCACTCCAGTGGTCATGCGTTCTAAATCACTTCTCGAAGAGAGAGGTTATGAGATTATATTATTCCATCCAAACGGCACTGGTGGAAGAGCGATGGAGGAACTGATAGAGCAGGGTATTTTTACGGCAGTTTTAGACATGACGACACATGAGATAACCGACGACTTATTCGGTGGCGATCACACGGCTGGACCCCACAGACTTGAAGCAGCGGGTAAGAAGGGAGTGCCTCAAGTCGTCGTTCCAGGCTGTATAGATTTCATAATCCGCATTCTGCCTGTAAGCGAGGTAGAACGCATATACGAGGGGCGAAAGCTCTACTACTTCAACCCAACGGTTACCCTCGTGAGAACAAACAAGGAGGAAATGGAGGTCATAGGTAGGACTATGGCAGACAAGTTGAATAAAGCCGTTGGCCCGGTGGTTGTCGTCGTTCCGTTGAGGGGTATGTCGATGTATAACGTAAAGGGTGGTGCGCTCTATGATCCAGAGGCTGATGAGGCATTCCTAACATCATTGAAGAATAACATAGATCCTCGCATCGAGGTCGTAGAAGTTGACGCCCACATCAACGACCCCATATTTGCAGATATATGTGTATCAAACCTCCTTGACATGCTGGAGAAAAAATAAGGAAGGATGAATGAAAGAGCAGACCTCTAAACTTCTAGGTTAGCTGTCAAGCTTATTTAATTAGTAGAATTTATCGTGTTTAAGAACCGAAGAACATTTTGTGCTCGAATCATTAATAGGGGGTTCACAAGCCGTCTTTTTTGCTAAGATAAAAAGGGAGAAAAGGCTTTGGTAGTGAACCCATCACTTCTTTAGAGGAAGCCATTTTTCTTTTAGGGGGCCTACATCGCCTGGGTGAGAGTAAACGAATATGAACTCTAGAGTTCGGCTTCCGATGTTTTCGAGGAAGTGCTCCTCACCCGCTGGAAAGTATAGGACGTCTCCCTCTGATACCTCCACCGAATCATCCCTTGTTCCAAACCTGCCCTTTCCATGTACGATGAACATGGTTTCTGATCCCGTATGTGTATGGAAAGGCGCTGCCATCCCGGGTCCATAAATAGACATGCCCATGACGACATCCTTTTTCCCAATCTTCTGTTCATCAATGAATACCCTAGCTCTTCGAGTTTCTTGTCCAGGAGCGTGGTATTCTTGGGGTTCATCAAACCTTACAACAATCATGTTTGCCACCACCTATAGACTATTTTTAAACGATCGATATTTAAATTTTCTAACATTAATTATAGAGAGCTCAGTTAGAAAGCTGCGATTTATTTAACCTCGATATCATTATAACTGGGGTAGACGCATTATGGCGGAGAAAATCCATGACTTGTTTGATATGAGCTATGTCGATGTTCAAGAATGGCTCAAGAAAACTGACATCATAATGATACCCGTAGGAAGCCTAGAGCAACATGGCCCCCACTGTCCATTAGGAACCGATAGCATCACGGCTTGGGAAGTTACTAAGAGAGCCGCTGAAAAAGCAGGTGTCCCACATACCCCACTCATTTGGATGGGCTACTCTCCCCATCACATGCGGGAGGCAGGTCAAGGCGCTGGAACGATAACGCTTAGAGCCGAGACGTACCGACGACTCCTATACGACGTCGCACGAAGCTTAATCCACCATGGGTTTAACAAGATCGTTTTCGTCGCGGGTCACGGGTCGCTCATAAAAGTCATAGATGAGGTTTTAAGAACCATCAAATATGAAACCGGCGCCTTTATCGCTTGGTACAAAGCTTTCGCCGAACGTGATTTATCGTTAGTAAAGGACATAGTAGAAAGCCCGCCTGAGGACAACCCTGGCTGGCATAGCGGTGAGATGGAGACATCCCAAGATATGGCATATAACCCAATGCTTGTTAAGATGGAACGAGCTCTAAAAGCCGACGTTCATGCGCCTAGATGGCTAAGCGAAAAATTCATAAAAAGGGATGGGAGCGCCAGCGTAACATTTGAGGGCGCTGAAAACATCGTCATACCGATGGAACATCACGAATACTCCGATTATGGAGTCGTGGGGGATCCCTTTAAAGCAACAAAGGAGAAAGGTGAAAGACTGTTTGAAAGGTTTGCTTCACACCTTGCCAAGTTCTTGGACGAAGTTAAGGGAATACAGGTAACGATCAAAAATAGGGAGTTCACCCTGCGAGCATAACAATATACCGAGTTGAGAGACAAACCTGAACAGTATTTCCCTAGACTGATAAAATTGGTTAGCACTTGGATGATGGAGACTAGTCAGAATCACAGCCCTCGAAGCCCCCAAGGGGCACCGAAGCTTGAGAGAGGGAACAAAATCAACAACCAGATCAATGGCGGTTGAGATGCTGATCATGGGTTTTTAATGCTTTAGTAGAGATGATGGAGCCGCAGAGGTAGTCTACGCATTTATTACTTGTAAAGATTAAAGAATCAAACCCCCTTTATCATCGATTTCCAGCTCATCGTAAGAATAAATGAACCCATCTATGATAATTCATTTAATCATAAATGAAAAAGTTATAAATCGCCACCCGATGTCACTTGATGGTGTTAAAGTCAAATGGTGGAAAAGGATTGGTGGTATTCTAAAAATAACATATTCGAGATGAACTCTGACGAGATAGCCGAATGGCTCACGAAAACCGACATTGTGTTGGTACCTATAGGGAGTTGCGAGCAGCATGGCCCACATCTACCGATATCTACGGATAGTTTGGCTGCCTGGATAACTACGAAGTGGGCTGCCGAGAAAGCCGGGGTTTTACATACACCCCTAGTTTGGACCGGCTACTCTCCCCATCACATGAGACCACCGGGGAGGGGCGCTGGAACGATAACTCTGAGAGCAAGCACTTTTCTGGAATTTCTATACGACATCGGCCGAAGCTTGATACATCATGGATTCAATAAGATAGTTTATGTGACCGGTCATACGTCGAATATAAAGGTCATAGAGCCCGCCCTACGAAGATTGAGATATGACACGGGAGCTTTAGCCGTACTATTCAGAGCAGACGCCGAATTTATACCTCTTGTAAAAGAGATTCGAGAAGAAGTTATAGAGAATCCACCTGAGGAAAATCCGGGTTGGCATGGAAGCGAGGTGGAGACGTCTCTAGTTTTGATGTACAACCCTGAAGAGGTAAAGTGGGATGAGGCTAAAAAAGCCATTACACATGCGCCAAATTGGCTGCCCAAAGATAAATTCACTAAGAAAGATGGTAATCCATACGTCGCATTCAAGGGACAGGAAAGCATGATCATGATACCGATGGAACATCACGAATATAGCGATACGGGCATCATAGGGAATCCGACTAGGGCAAAGGTGGAGAAGGCTGAAAAAATATATGAAATAGTAGCGAATAAATTCGCAGATTTTCTAGGGGAATTAAAGAAAATTAAGGTGGAGATAAAGAACAGGGAATTCGTCGACAGAATATAGGTAAAGAAACCCCTCTATTAGACATTTATAGAAACTTATCCATATCACCAAATGTATATTATACACTAGGTTTACGTATCTTCTCTGAAAGTGTTGGGTAAACGTGGGGAGGGGATTCAAAAACGAGGGCAGCAGTGCTTAGGGCACCTTACGACATAGAAATTGAGGAGGTTGAGGAGCCTAGGATAGGTTCAGGAGACGCTCTGGTGAGAATAAGGGCCACCTCGATTTGTGGGACTGATGTGAAGATGTATAAGGGTGAATACAAGGTAAGTTTGCCCTTGATTATGGGGCATGAAACATCTGGAGAGGTTGTTAGAGTTGGAAAAGGGGTAAAGAAGATTAAAGAGGGAGACAGAGTCGTAATCGATCCAATTTTTTCATGTGGAAAATGTTACCATTGTGTTATAGGAAGGAGGAATTTATGCCCTCATGGCGGCCTACTTGGCAGAGAGATGAATGGTTCATACTCCGAATATATTGCCATCTCTGAACACCATTTGTTCAAGATTCCGAGAAGTGTCTCTTTCGAAGAGGGTTCTATAATCGAGGGGTTGGGTACTGTATTTCATGCCCAAAGGAGAGTAAAAATCAGTCTAGGTGATAGTGTAGCCATACTGGGTCAAGGTCCCTCTGGGTTACTCCACACGCGCTTGGCTAAGCTGAATGGTGCGAATCCAATCATAGCAACGTCTCGAAGCGACTGGAAATTGGAGCTCGCGCGAAAATATGGCGCCGATGTGACCATAAATAGTAGGAGGGAAAACCCTGTTACACGTATTTTAGAACATGTGGGGAGTCGAGGAGTAGATATAGCCATAGAATCGGCTGGAGTCCCAGAGACCATTACACAGAGCATAAAAGTGGTTAGACCCGGGGGCACTGTTCTGATATTTGGCATTCATGCAAAATCAATAAACAACTTCGACGCGTATCCCTTCTATTTTAAGGAGCTCAGCGTTGTTGGATCCAGGGCTATGATTGAGAGCGAGTATGAGCCGACGATAAGGCTTGTAGCCTCGGGTGCGGTTGATGTTAAACCTCTTATCACGCATAGGTTCCCTCTTGAAAGGATTAGGGAGGGCTTTGAACTAGTCGATAAATCCCCTGGCTCCGCGTTAAGGGTCATAGTAGCGTCGTGAACGACCGCTTCAAGTTAAACGTGTGTAACACACGTATTCCTATTACTATGATTGCGACATTGGCTAGTGGTATGCAAAAGTAGCTCTTTGGAGCCATTTACTTAACTCGCACCTCACATCTCCTTTCTTAGCAGTAAAATCTTTATAAAAAGATTAATTGAAGAATGAGGTGAGGAGTATCGCCATGGTCTTTCTTCTGGGGACAGATGTTGGAACTACGGGGTGTAAGACTGAAATCATCAATGCTGATGGAAAATCCATCATGATGGCCTACGAAGAATATCCGATGTTATATCCACGACCGTACTGGGTGGAGACAGACCCAGAGGGGGGCTGGTGGAAAGCCTATGTTTCCACGACGCAAGAAGTTCTAAAGAGAAGTGGAATAAATCCGAAGGATATAGCCGGAGTCTCCATAAGTTGCACCAACGCTTTAGTGGCGGTCGACAAAAAAGGGAAAGCGTTGCGAAATGCCATCATGCAGCTCGACAAGAGAAGCGTCCCACAGGCTGAGTGGATCAATGAGAACATAGGAAGCGAGGAAGTCGCAGAGATCACGGGCAACAGCGTCGCCGCTGGAGCGACCTCTGCCCCCATCATATTATGGATAAAGGAGAATGAACACAAGATATTTAAGCGCACACACAAGTTCTTGTGGCCCACCGGCTTCGTCGTCGCGAAGCTAACAGGCGAATTCACCATGGACTGGTCTAGGGCGTCATGGACGTGCTTCTTCGAAACCAAGACGAGGAGAATCTACTCGGAGAAGCTGTTGGATGAAATGGGCATCCCCCTAGAGAAACTCCCAACCACCTATCCATCGTGGGAAGTTGTCGGTGAGGTCACTGGTGAAGCATCTAAGATAACCGGGCTGGCTAAGGGCACACCGGTCGTAGCCGGGATGGCTGACACACCAGCATCCACCATTGGAGCGGGCGCGGTGAGGCCAAACGACCTGCTCTACGTGCTCGGAACCGTTGGACGCCCAGTCCTCATAATGGATAAGCCTGAATTCGACCCCATATTCCTCAATTACTGTGATGCGGTGCCGGATCAGTGGCAATCTCTGGCTGCCCTCGACGGTGGATCGGTTTGTATGAGATGGTTCAGAGACGCCTTTGGGCAGCTCGAGGTTAACATCGCGGAGGAGATTGGTGAAAGCCCATACAAGCTGCTGGACATGGAGGCTGAAAGGTCTCCAATCGGTTCGCGTGGACTAATATTCTTCCCCTACATCACGGGGGGACGCGCCAACATTGTAAGCGATCCAAATGCAAGAGCCTTCTTCTTCGGATTAAGCTTAGCACATAGTAGAGGCGACGTCATCCGCGCAATCCTGGAGGGCGTCACCTACGCGCTAAGACACAATTGCGAGGAGATGATGAAACGCTATAGGATTGATAGAATAAAGGAGATGAGGATGTGTGGTGGAGGCTCAAAAAGCCCACTGTGGCGCCAAATTGTCGCCGACATCACCAATCTACAGGTGCGTCCGGTCAAGCGGACTGATACGGAGTCTCTGGGAAACGCGATTTTAGCGGGTTATGGGGTGGGGGTCTTCAGCGACATCAGAGAGGCGGCGGATAATATCATAGAAACTCTTGAGGTGGTGTATCCAAGAGCTAAATACCATGAGGTCTATACCCACCTGTTCGGTCTGTACAAGGTGCTTTATGAGCAGTTTAAGGATGATTTCATCATTCTGAGAGAAATATCCGATAAATACAGCGATCTCTGGCGATAAATTAGCCACCTGTTAACAACACCCGAGGATGCCCCGAAAGCTTAACTTTTCACTCAACCATTTAGGGGCGTTCACCACCGAAGAGGCCTCCCGCTATGGGGGGCACTATGATTACACTGTCTCCGTCCGATAGGGTCGCATCGAGGCCTCCGAGGAAGGCAATGTCTCGTCCGTTCAGCATGACCGAGATCTGAGGGTAGAAGACAACTCGGCTGACCCTTCCTTCGTACATCTCGTCGAGTCTTTTGATTAGGTCTTTCATAGTCTTCTCTGATTCGTCTAGCTCTATGCTGACCTCATCGTCGCCAACGTCGTCGGCGATGGAACCGATGAATCGTATCCTAACCCTGATCAGGCTATGCTCCTCCGTAGAGCAGAGGGACGACGTAGTCTAAGCCGATCTTCCTCAGCTTCTCAGCCTTGGGCCTACCGGTCTCGTCGAATTCCCGGAGTTCATAGTACTCGTTGAGCATCGGCTCGAGATCGACTATCTCACCCTTTACGGCGCCGTCTGGCACCGGCTCCTCCAAGAACCTCTCTGGCAACGTATCGTCTTTGCGTGTAACCCCCATCCTCACGTTGAAGGCACGCTCAAGGTACCAGATCCTCTCGCCCGCCTGGAGTAGGTCATCCCACGTCAAGTTCCACCCAGTCGCGGCGTTGAACATACCCCCAACCTGAGTGAGCGACATCCCGCAGAAGAAGATGGCGAACTTGCAGATTCCTAGCGCGTCCACGACCGCGCAGAGATCCTGGTGGATCTTAGTCACCCTCGCCTTGCCCTCGATCGTGAGTGGATCGAGCTTCTCGTTGAGCCCCACCTCCGGGCTTAGCAAACCCCTCGCCGGATAGGATGGTGATCCCCGGTTGTGACAAGCACCCCGGTTGCCCGTCGCGTAGTTCAGTCCCAAGCTCTTATACTTATACGGGTTGTGGGCTGGTAGCTCCAAACCCTTGACATGGATGGCGAACCGCTCGGAACCCTTCCCTAACTTCTCGGCGGCCGCCTTCACCCCTTCACCGAGAATAGCGCCGAACCCCTCCTTTTTACCTATCAGGCTGGCCATCTTGACGACCGCTTCGGGATTACCCCAGGTGAGGTCGATTCCTCCGGTATCCTCTTTTGTTATGAGGCCGTTCTCATAGCACTCCATCGCGAAGGCGATCGCACCCCCCGTGGATATGGTGTCTATGCCATACCTGTTGCAAATGTCATTAGCCTTCGAAATAGACGCCAGATTGGTATTCCAACAATACGATCCCAGTCCACCCACGGTCTCGTACTCCGGGCCATAACCTTTCATCTTGTATGGCCCCTCCTTGACCTCGACATACCGGCCACAGCCTATCGGACACCCGTGGCAGGCCTTGGTAGAGATCAACATACCCGTTTCAGCCATGTACTTACCGGTGATTTTATCGACCCCTGGAAGTTTCCCCTTGGTCCAGTTTCTAATCGGTAGGTTTCCAGCCTCTTCGTGCGCAGCGACTCCACCCGATGTGCCGTAGGAGTGCATAGATTTCGTCCCCGGGTTCTCGCTGATGTTTTTCAATGCCTCCTTCCTAATCCTCATGAACTCGTCTTTGTTTTCTAACTCTATCTTGGCTGTGCCCTTAGCGGCTAATGCCTTCAGGTTCTTCGACCCCATGACGGCTCCGAGCCCAGCTCTTCCGGCGGCCCTACCGTCATCGCTCAGGATACAAGCCATCCTGACAAGCTTCTCGCCAGCTGGACCGATACCTGCTATTCTAGCGGTTTTCTCGCCTAGCTCTTCCCTTATGGCGTCGAATGCATCGAATGTATGCATGCCCCATATGTTACCGGCATTCTTTATCTCGGTAGTCCCATCGTGTATCCACAAGTATACAGGTCTTTCTGACCTGCCCTGCACAATGACGCCGTCGTAGCCGGCGCGTTTTAACTCGATTCCACATCTACCAGAAAATATTGCGTCGCCCCAGATGTTTGTAAGAGGCGACCTTGAGATCACTACGGTTTTATTGGCTGTTGGCGTTGGGGTGCCCATCAATAGGCCTGTTGCCATGATCAGCCTGTTCTCGGGGTCAAGGGGTTCGACTTCGGGGCCTACCTCCTCGAGCATTATCTTAGCTGCTATCCCTACGCTGCCCAACAATTTTCTGGCTAGATCTAAGTCAAACGTCTCCTCTCGGGTTTTACCCTCGGAGAGATCGACCCTAAGAAACTTGCCTAGGTATGCTCCAACCATCGCTTCTCATACCTCACATTAGATTAAAACAAATGATATAAATATTTGATTAAAACCAAAGTACAAAAATCGCTCTCCCTGCGACCCGTCTTCTTACCGGATTGAGAGGGTAACGCGTCAGCTCGTTAATGGGCGGGACACAGCCGGGGTGGAGACTATTTAACTAAGACGAGAATTTTAAATATCTACATTCACCAGATGTTAAGAGGGTGGAACCGTGATTAAGGATGTTACACCATTTCCGGTCCCCATTAAAGAGTATAGAGCCCGAATCGAAAAGTGTAGGAGGTTGATGGAGGAGAGGGAGCTGAATGCCCTGCTCGTCTTCTCAGACTGGTACTGGAACCCCAACGCGCGTTATCTCCTCGGTTACACATTCCAACCCATCCACGGAATCGTCATCATAGTCATAGCCCCAACCGGCGATCCCACCCTCATCATCGACCGTGTCTGGGGTCTCGAGGGTGCGAAAGAACGGGTATGGATCGATGATGTCCGTCCCTTCGTGTTCACCGGAGAGTACTCGAAGAACGTGGGCTTCGCGAAGCTAGCCAAGCAGGTGCTGACTGAGAAGGGCGTCCCCGAGGGGAGGATCGGCGTCGCCGGGACTTGGCTCATGCCAGCCTACCTTTATGAAAACATCAAGAAGGAGATCACAAAGGCTGAGTTCGTAGATGTCACCGTGCCGGTGGAGAAGCTTCGAATGGTAAAAACGCCTAGGGAGATTGAACTCATGCGAAAAGTTTCCCGGATAGCCGATGCAGGAATCATTGCTGGGATGGAGGCTATAGAGGAGGGCGTTACCGAGTACGAGGTCGCCCTCGCACAGATGAGGGCGATGATGGAGGCTGGCGCAGACTCTATTAACTGGGTGATGGTTCAGTCCGGCCCTGATTCTCAGTATCCGGTGCGTTTCCAGGGAAACTTCTCATTCACTAGTAGAAAGATCCGCAATGGAGACATGGTCCACTCCGATATATGCGCCATTTACGGGGGTTATTATGGAGACCTCGCCCGAACCAAGATTGTTGGTGACAAGTCAAGAGAGAAGGTTGATCTCGCCGAGGCCTGCCTCAAGATCGAAGAGGCGCTGATCGACACGATTAGGCCAGGTGTAAAGGCGGTTGAGATCTTCAAGGTTGCCAAGAACAAGGCCAAAGAGCTCGGCTATATCAGGAACTGGCCGCCCGGATTCTTCTGGGGCCACGGAACCGGCCTGATCCACGATGAACACCCTTGGTTCGTCCCAGGTGATCATACGCCACTGGAGGCAAATATGGTCGTCAACGTCCACTCCGGATTAGCCATCCCGGGCGAGGGCGGGGTAAAAATCGAAGACATCATATTGCTCACGGAAAAAGGGCATGAGGTGTTGACCAAGGCCCCACGGAGGTGGTGGTAAGCTAACATCTAATTGATAAAGAACACGGTTGGCATCTGAATTTTTGGCTTAACCACAGTATTTTTAATCTCCTTACTTAGATGTGTGCCCTACTCAGAGAACACATTTTTAAACACGTTATGCTCAACGACTACATACCCATCTGAATTGCTCCACTGCTCTATATGAGAGGCATCCTTCTGATGAGTTCGGCCTTTCTCTCCGCGATGTTGTCGTGGATGCGCTTCACCGAGATGAGCGTCTTTCTGAGATTTTCGTCATCTATCGATTCCAAAGTCTCGTCTCGGATTCTCTGACAAATCTGCTCCAGCTCGTGGTATTTCAACACATTATCTCTATCTCCGATCTCGGCGAACAGCTTCTTTGCCATCTCTATGTAGACCTCATAGTTCGCCCTCCTGATGTGCGCGTGCAGATCCCTCATCCTCTTAATCGTCTCAACGAGCCCACGGTCGTCGACGAGCTCCAGCATATCCTCCGTGACCATGTCGGATATCATCTCGCAGTTCTCGAACCTGTCAACGTCTCCCTCCGCCAATCCGATCGCACGGATCAGCTTGACGGCTCTATCGACAAGAACCCCTTGACTGAGTTCCATGAGATAGTCCCTCCAAAAGCTTCATGGATTCCCCTTATTATAGCAAGCGGCGCGGAAACTATGCGCGTCGACGAAGACCCGTTACCCCTATAGTCAACACATCCTAAAACCTCCAGCTTAAGAACTGTGACGCTGACGGTGCGCCCACAAGGGAGAAATTACCTGAGTTGGGTCTAACGTTAATTACCCTAAATGCAATCCAAAAAATCCTATCCCATTTTTTATTGAAACTTCTCCATGTTTAGAGTTGAGACAGAGGGCGAGAGGATCCCTTTTGGAGAATCAAGATTTCTAAGAGCAATGCTTACTGTACTGTTATTTACTAATGCGGACATTAAAAGAGAGGTGTTTCATCATCGCAAATAATTAATACGGGTTGAAGTAAGAAGTTAAGTGGTGTGGGTTATCATGGTTGTGAAGGATTCTTCTAAGATTGCTTTCTTCTCAATGGTTCCTCAAAGTAGGGGTAAAGTTATAGCGGTTGGAAAAAATATGACCATGCTTTATGGTGAGTTTGAACCAGGTGTGGAGTTCCCAGAGCACAGCCACCCACATGAACAAATAGGCTATGTATTGGAGGGGAAATGCGAGTTAAAGCTGGAGGGTAAGACCTACATCGTTGAGGAGGGTTACACCTACAGCATCCCATCCCATGCAAAGCATGGCTGGAAAAATGTTGGGAAAGAGAAATTCGCCTGGATAGATATTTTCTATCCAGTCAGAGAGGATCTATTACAGAGAAGATTCGATAAAGAGAAGTGGGAGGTAAAACCCTGACCGAAAGGACCCGTTAAATTCAGAAAGGCAGCCAGAGTGTAAGTTGCCTTGGAGAAAAGGAGTGAAAATAATCCTGAAAACTGGGTTTTCCCTCAGCTTTAAGGATCTC
>JBHHXX010000048.1:0-15324 GCA_046757245.1 Candidatus Geothermarchaeales archaeon | reverse complement strand
CGAAGATTTGATAAAGAAGGGATACATAGTTAAGAAACCAACACGATATGGAATACATGTCTCTTTGAACAAACATAAAATTAAGAAAATTGAGGAATACTTGGGTCTTTAGGTTATCTTTCTCCTGATGAGGTATCTTCCTACCCCATCTCCACATATGCTATCAACTCCTCCTCGCCGATGATCTTCGCTTGGTATCCGTTGCCGTTGGTCTTCACTTCGTGGGCTCTCAGCCTGCGGATTTCGATTTCCTTCAGGGCTTCATCCACGGGCATGCGTGCCAATATCTCCCTCATAAGCCTCAACTTCTCCTCTGGGGGAAGTTTCTTGATTTCTTCTTGGACGCTCACGGTGACGGTGGGAAAAAAGTTCACCGAGGCGTATTTGCTCCTCAGCTCCTCGATCTTCGACTTGTCGTAGTAGGGGTCCTGACTCCCAGGCAAGATGTGTCCCATCAGGAACTCTTGGTCCTTGGGATCTAGCCTGGGGTTTCTCAAAGCCGTTTCGTAGGCTGGCCTCATGACTTCCACTGCACATCTCTCCCGTTCTTTATGTCCGCCCTCTTCGCCACGCGTTTGGCTAATGTTGCGAGGGTTGCGCGGGTTATAGACGTCTTCCTCCGTTTCTCGGGTGGAACGTTCCTCCCCTCTGAGCAGTATAGAACCTCATCATCATCTATGCCCCCATATTGCTGGGTTCTCTCCCCGAAGTATTCCCTCAAGGCCTCGGTGGCCTCCACGCCGAAAAACGTATAGTATGGAATGTCTCCCTTACACGCCCTTAAATGTCTCCAGGTTTATGGGTTTGCCCTTGAGAACGATTTTTTGGGGTAGGGCGTCCCTCCACTTCTTGAGGAAGGAGACATCTTCCTTTCTCTCCCTTAATTCGTCCGGGAGCATGACGGGTATCGAATCGATGATGGGGTAGAATCTGCCGCAGTCGGGACAATAGATGGCGCCCTCCTCGATTTCGCGGTCTTCCTTGAGAACGATTAACTCCAATTCTTCAAACCTACAGATGGGACACGCCAAGATGTCCATCAGTTCCCTCTTCATGTCCTTACTTCTCCCTTGATTCGACCGATGGGTAAGTGTCGATCCCCCATGGAAAAACAATCCACTTGAGTATATAAGATCTGCATGGGGTTCGAAGGGTGGAGTGGTTGATTCGGAGGCTTCAAGGGGTCTAGCACAAGTCTTAAATTGGGAACACCAGTTGATCTATTGATGTAGACATGTCCACCGTCGGAGACGTAATGACGAGAAGCGTAGTGACCCTAAGACCTGAGAGCTCTCTCATCCAAGCAAGGGATCTCATGCAGACCCATAACATAGCGAGAATCGTGGTGGTTGACGAAGACTATAGGCCCAAGGGCATTGTGACTCAGAAAGACGTGATACGCGTGGCTTTGGCGGACTCAACCCAGCGAGACTTAAAGGAAATAAGCGTGTCAGAGGCCATGACCAGCGAACTGATCGTCGTAAAGCCCGAAACATCCATATCTGAATGTGCGAAAATCTTGGTGGAGCATGGCATAAGTTCGCTGATAATCGTCGACGCAGACGGCAAGCTTCAGGGCATAATCACAAAATCAGACCTCTGTAGACACTTTGGAGAGGCCTTCAGAGGCTTGTTCAAGGTTAAGGACGCCATGACGACGGATGTGATAACGGTGGGGCCGACCCACTCCATCTTCAAGGTGATAAACCTGATGAATGAAAACAACGTCAACAGGATCGTCGTGACGAGGGATAATGTGCCCACCGGCATAGTGACCACGTCAGACATCACCCTAGCCAGCGCCGTACTAAACCCCCTCAAGGTCCTCCACAGGGAGCCGTTAGCCATCCTCTTGACACCCAAGAAGGGAATCATCGTAAAGCCAACGCTGGGCACCGTGATGTTCCTGACGGCGAGGGACCTGATGACGTCCAAGTTGATAACGGTCAACGCCGAGGACGACTTGGGCTCAGCCGCGAGGATCATGACCGATCGCCATATCAGTGGTCTCCCCGTGGTAGGGGACGCTGGAGAACTGGTGGGGATCGTCACGAAGACGGACGTGGTGAAAACCCTCTCTAACGCACCCCCAACCTAGCTCAAAGACCTGATAACCCAGATACCAGAAATTGAAACCCGCATCCTCACGCTGACTCTGATGGTTACCTAGCATATCCGCTAGTCTTCGAAGTGTATACCCCGTCTTCCGATATTTTTATTAAAAGGTGGTTTATCTTTGGGTTTAATCGTTGCTTGGATGGATGCTCAAATGCCTCATAGGAAACCCATCGCCGCCATCATAGGGTGTGGAAGAACCACCTTCGGGGAACACTGGGATAAGAACTTCGAGGAGCTGCTGGTTGAGGCGGGGATAAAAACCTTCGACTCGGTGGATCGCGGCATAGAGAGAAAACAGATTGAGGCGTGCTTTTTCGGGGGCTCCCTACCTCAAGCCATCTCCAAGGTGGGGTTGATGGAGGCATACATGTCCAGGGAGCTTGGGCTCAACGTACCGATGACCCACGTAGGAGGAGGCTCAGCCTCCGGGAGCTCGGCGCTTTACGACGCCTGTCGCCACATAGAGGCGGGGCAAAACGTTGTCCTCGTAGGTGGAATAGAGAAGATGAGCGATAGGGTTAAGAAGATTCAGGATGATCTGATGTTCGATGCCGATCGCTCCGAGTTTTACACTGGTTTTACACCCCCGAGCCTCCTCGCGACCATGATGAACAGATATATCTTTGAGTATGGAGACGACAAAAAGGCGGAGTGTAGGGAATCCTTCGCTAGGGTGGCCTGTAAGAACCACCACCACGCTGTGAACAATGAATTCGCACAGTTTAGGAGGAAGCTCTCCTTGGAAATGGTTTTAAACTCGTCCCTCGTGGCAGATCCCCTCAGAGCCCTAGAGTGCTCAGCGGTCTCCGACGGCGCTGCCGCCCTGATACTATCAAACCCAGAAATCGCTCATAGGTATACCGATGAACCCATATACATAGTTGCCTCAGAGAAGACCACCGACAGCATAGATCTAGGCTCTAGGAGGTATATGACGGGGGTTCCCGCGACTGAGCTCGCCGTAAAAAAGGCGCTTGAAGCCGCTGGAATGATGATCAGTGAGGTTCAGATAGCAGAGGTCCACGACTCTTACACCCCAAACGAGATCTTCTTCCTGGAGGATAGTGGTTTCACGGAGAGGGGAAAAGGCTGGAGGATCGTTAACGAAACCGATCTCCAAAGCAAATCAAAACACATCCCCTACATAAACGAGGAGGGCGATGAGCTGATCGTGAACGCGGGCGGCGGGTTGAAGGCTGACGGCAACCCCCTGGGAGCCACGGGGTTGAGGCAAGCGTGTGAGATAGTCCATCAGCTGAGCAACAAGGCCGGGAGGAGACAGGTTGAGGTTGACGATCTAAACGTGGGTTTGACCCATAACCTCGGGGGGACAGGGGGCATATGCAACGTTCACATCTTTGTGAGGGATCCCTATGAGTGAGCCCATCACTTGGAGGATGGCGAAGACCCACTATAGGATCAAGGGGAGCAAATGTACGGACTGCGGCAGGGTCTATTTCCCCCCCAAATCCTTCTGCGACAGAGAGGGGAGGCGGAGCAGGATGGAGGAGGTATACTTTGGGGATCGGATAGGTAGGATCTACTCGGGAGGCGTCAGCCGGGAGACCACGGCGAAATTCGACTATCTCAACTCCATCTTCTCAGTCTATGTCTCTTTCGATGAGGGATCTGAGAGGGTGTTGATCGCCGGTCGGCTCACAGACTTCTCTTCCCTAGAGGACGAGATAGATGTCACTCAATACGTGGGGGAGGAGGTCGTTCCGCGTTTCAGGAGAGTCTATGACGATGGGTTGATCTACTACTCGAGGCTCCAATTTTCGCTTTTAGGAGACTATTATGAAAGCCACTCGGAGTTAGAGGCAGAGCCTTCACCCAAGCCACGGCGCAAATCGGAGGGCGTCGGGATAGTCGGATATGGAGCCTACATACCCAAGTACAGGATTAAGGTTGAGGAGGTCGCGAAGGCCTACGGTAAGGACCCCGAGCTCTACAAGGGGACGGTTTTGGAGAAATCAACCCCATTCCTCGATGAGGACACCCGAACCTTCGCCATCGAGGCCTCGGAGAGAGCTCTCTTCCACGCGGGGATCGACAGGCAAGAGGTTGACTTGGTCGCCGTGGGCACGGAGTCAAATCCCTATGTAGTTTATCCCATAGCCGTCACCGTGGTTGACGCCTGCGGCATAAACCAAAACGTCAACGCCTACGACGTCCGCTTCGCCTGTAAGGCGGCGACGAGTCAGATCGGCCTGATGTGTGGTGCTATAGAGTCTGGACTATATAACAACGCCTTGGTAGTTGGAAGCGACAACTCCCAGGCGAGGCGGGGCGATGCCTTGGACTACTCGGTGGGAGCTGGCTCAGCCGCGCTGGTTTTGGGCGGGGAGGGCGTGATAGCCACCTTGGAGCACGCGGCTCACTACGCTTCTGACACACCGGACTTCTATAGGAGGGAGGGAGAAAGGTATCCCTCCCACGGCCAGAGGTTCACGGGGGAGCAGGCCTACTTTAGACACGTTGTCAACGCCGCGACAGAGCTGATGAGGAGAGCTGACCTAAGTCCTTCAGACTTCGACTACTTCGTCACCCATCAGCCCAACAGCAAGTTTCCGAGGTCCGTGGCAAAGGCGCTTGGCTTCAATAGGGATCAATTCGAACTGGGGAATGTGGTTGATTACATTGGAAACATCTACGCTGGCTCTTGCATAGCTGGACTATGCGCGATCCTCGATGAGGCCAAGCCGGGGCAGAGGATCCTGTCGGTGGCCTATGGCTCAGGGGCTGGCAGCGACGCCTTCTCTTGGGTCGTCACCGAGGAGATCGAAGAGAAGAGGAATAGGGGTATCACCTTGAAGAGCCAGATCTTCAATTCCAAGAGGGAATATGTGGGATATGAGTTCTATAGAAAAACCAAGGAAACGTAGATTTCGGTTGAAACAGGGACAAACGAATCTTTATGATGGTGGGCCGGAATTTGAGGAAAGCCAGCAGGGAGCCCCGATCTCTAAATGGTAGCTAGGGGTCTAAGAGATCAGTGCTCGAATTTTTTAAGGCTCGGAGATAGCGGCTAATAACTTATATAACTATGGGTTTTATTATGGGATGGGTATTAAAATGGGAGAAACAATTATTGATCAGAGAGGGAGGGTGTTGATACCCAAGGAGATAAGGGAAGAGTTGAACCTGAGGCCGGACCAGAAGATTTCAATCGAGCTCCGAGGGGGGGAGATCATACTCAAGCCGGCGGCCAGTGTGGATGAGTTTAAATCTGAACTCAGGGGTTGCGTCTCGGGCTCCACGATCGACCCCTTGAAGTTGAAGGAGATTTGGGGTATTGAGCACGCTCACCGTTGATTCGAATATGTGGGCATACTATTTTGACAGAGACGCGGAGGAGCATCCATTTGTCGCGACGCCTATCGACGAGGCCCTTGCCGCTGAAGAGATCTTCATCAACACCGTTATAATCGTTGAAGTGGCTCACTTTCTGATCAAAAATCTGGGACCCATCATTGGTAAAGAGAAGCTGGATACATTTTTAGCCTTTCCCTTCAAAGTCATTGACCTCAACTATGCCTTGACCTTGGAAGCAATAGAGAGATTGAAGGAATACTCCCATCTAGGGATTGGTGGGAGAGACGCTACAATACTAGCGTTCATGAAGAGGAGAAAAGTGAGGAGGATAATGACTCACGACGAAGCATTCAAGAAGATAGATTGGCTCGAGACCATAGATCCCATACCCCCAGGTGTTTAAAACCAACGAAATGAGTGGCAAATATCTAGGCGGTGTTAGTTCGGAGATCAACCGAAACCTAACTCCAATCTATCCATGACAAATATGCCAAGGTTTCATGGACCTATCGCTTCGAATACACCGAATCCCACCAAGTAAGAACTCGCCTGTAGTAGAAAGGCTCTACAGCCACATAAGCCTGGAAAAGATTGCCTTAAACATTCGCTAGATTGATCCGACCTCGAGCAGGTTCACGAACTGGCCGCCCGAGTGAGTGAAGATAGAGACTTCTTAGCAGTCGTCCTCGTTATGGATCTTGTAACCACATTACGATTTCCGTGGTATCTAAAAGATTCTGTCGTTCAGAGGATTGAACCAAAAACACAAAAATTGGTAGCCCGGGCCGGATTCGAACCGGCGTCTTCGGGGTTCCCCTCTCTCGGGAGATCCAGAGCCCGAAATCCTTAACCGCCTCCCCGTGGGGTCTGGCTTTGACCGCTGAACGACCGGGCTACACTAAAAACTCTTACCTTTAGACTCCTTAAATATATTCCTCAGCCTCAAGGATTACAGTCTTTAACCGGTGAAGGGTGATGGAGATCGTCGGTTTAACTAGGGGCCTCATCCTGGGGTTGGTTCAGGGGGTCCTCGAGTGGCTTCCCATCAGTAGCAGCGGGAGCCTCTTCCTAATCCTAGCCTTTTTGGGCATACCCGCGGGAGCCGCCTACGACTACTCCCTCTTCCTCCACCTTGGGACGGTCATCTCAGCCCTCCTCCTGCTCTGGAGACATCTCCTCGAGAAATCCACATTGAAGTTTGTTTTAGCGGGCCTGTTTTCATCCCTCTTGGCGGGGATGCCCCTTTATTTCTACTTCAGGTTGATCGCCTCGACCTCCGCCCTCGCGATCCTCGCCGCCGCCTTGGGCGTCCTCCTCATCCTCACGGGACTAATGGAGAGGTGGGCTTGGGCTGGGGGTTTAAACGCTAGGGAGGTGGGGCAACTCTCCACATTGGATGGAGTCATCGTGGGATTTTTCCAGGGTTTGAGCGTTCTCCCAGGTCTGAGCAGGTCGGGCCTCACGGTAGTAGCTCTGATCTGGAGGGGCTATAAGCTGAGGGAGGCTTTTAAACTCTCCTTCACCTTGGGTATTCCCTTCATACTCTTGGGGGAGGCTGGACTGGCCTACCTCGAGGCCCCCACGCTCTTCAACCTCGAGGGTCTCGTGGGTTTGACCGTGGCCATGGTAGTGGGCTTGATATCCCTCAAGATTCTCCTCGGCGTCGTATCAGAAAAGCCTTTTTGGATCGTCTGTGCCGCTTTGGGCGCCGTATCCATCGTCTGCTCCCTCTTCCTATGAGGGTTCACAGTCTCTTCTCCAGTTCTCCACGGCTCGGGAGAGGTCTCAGAAGTATTTAGAGATCATGGTCACGTTTTTATCCAACTCATCAAATTTTTCGTTGATCTGTTCAAGCCTCCTCGCCTGCTTTTTCTTGAGCTCCCGGGGCTCTTTCCTCAAATCCTTGGTCCTTCTATCTTCCTCGTCGCGCCTCAGACCCTTCTCGTGGAGAGACTTGATGAGTTCGGATCGGTCTCTCCCTTGTTTGTTGACCAAATCGTTTATTATGTCCTCTAGATTATCGGGTATTATAGCGTATATGACGCCCATCGAACCATCCATAAAGCTGTCGAGCGTTCCCATATCCAACAGTTTGTTGCAACCGTACTCAATAATTTTGGTTACATTGGAAATGGGTGACACCGATCTGAAGAGAAGACCCTCCTTCGAAACCCCGGTAAAGCCTAAAGGCACTTATAGGGTTTGAGATGAAAAAATTTTGAAATGAAGATCCATAGTTTCGACTTAAGTTTTAGCACCAGCAGGGAGGGGGACACGGTGGACCTCACCCGGCGAATCGAGGAAGCAGTTTCGAGATCGGGCGTGAAAAACGGGGTTGTACACATTTTTGCGCCCCACGCCACTGGGGCCCTCGTCTTGACGGAGTATGAGCCAAGCCTCTTGAGAGACGCGTGGGAGATGCTTGAGGAGCTGGTGCCCAGCCAAAAGAGGTATAGACACCCGGTGAACGCCCGATCCCACCTCAGATCCATGATTCTGGGTCCATCGGTCACGGTGCCCGTCGCCAAGGGGGAGCTGGCTTTGGGAACGTGGCAATCTATCCTATGGATCGAGGTTGACACACGGCCGAGGTCTCGTAGGTTAACCCTACGGGTTATCGGTGAATAGCGCCTCTGAATCCTCCATCCATTTAGATGGGGGGTAAGGCATCGATATTTTGGTAGACTGGATTCTACTCCTTCTCCTCCTCTCCCTCGTCCACGAACCTTATGAGGGGCTCCTTCTCTAGGCCTATGATCTTGGCGCCGGGATACTTCCTCTCTATGTCCTCCCTCAGCTTTGCCTTGTCGATGTCGCCGTGGGCTTTAACCTTGACGACGGGTTTTCCCGCCTCATCGTACGTCACCGATATGGAGTATCCCGATCCGCCTGGGCCACCCGATACGTCGAAGTCCTCGAAGAGGGATTCCACGTCCTCGAAGCCAAAGACGTCGAATAGCCCCTTGCGTTTTCTCTTCTTCTCGTCCACCTCTCTCCCCTCTAGTGCTTCATGAGCTTCTCCTCATACTTGCGGAGGTATGAGGATGCCTCACCCACGTCCATGAATAGGTCGCTGACCTTCTGAACGTCCTCGAGCGTAACGTTCTCCCTCTTGGCCCTCTTGGCATTTTGAGCCGCCAGACTCAGGAGTTGCACACAGTATCTCAGGGAGGTCTCCCCACCGATCTTTGTGAGCTCCTCCAAGGCGTCCTCATCGATCTTGATCTTCTCCTCATCGGCCCTTATGAGCAAGATGTGCTTTATCTCCTCCTTATCGTAGCCCTGAGTAGCGATGATGACCGATCTGTCGATGAGGTCTATGGGAAAGCCGAGGGGGCTCTCCACGTCCGTACCCCTGATCTTGGTGATGCCCCTATTAGTCGCCAGTATGATGATCGGCACCAACTCGCTCTCGATGGCCCTCCCGAGGAAGCTGAAGGCCTCGAGGTCCAAGAGGTGGGAGTCGTCGATGAAGAGAACCCCCGGATGGATGTAGGCTCTGCCGTCATCCACCAGACTCTTGACCTCGGAGTCAACACTGGTCCTAATCTCGGGGGATATCTCCTTAGACTCGGCTCCGCCGAAGAAGAGGGAGAGCATGCCCCCGCCCCTCCGCTTTGCGTAGATCTCATCCATGTCGTTCAGCGTCAACATGTAGACGAACTCTTTCTCCTTCTTCACCTTCCCCGTGGGTCTCGGCACCTTCCTACTGGCATCCACATCGTAGGTCTTGCCTTTTACGCTCTCGTGGCTCAAGCCGAGGTTGGCGACTCTTCCGCTCTCCGCGTCGATCTGAATAACATTGCCCTCGGTGATGCCCTGTTGGATGATCTGCTGGGCTATGGAGGCGCCGGCCTCGATCGTCCTCTCCTCGTCGACGGTCTTCAGCGATATGCGAACGCTCTCGGGGACCTTCTGATAGGGGTTGTAGGGGTGGGGGGCCGTCTTGACGTCGAGGCCCGTGATCTCACCCTCGTAGACCTCCCTGTTCTCATGGATCTCAATGCCTATGCACTTTCTCACCGCTTCGATGAGAACCTCGGTCTTCTTCCTCTCCGTGCTATAGATCTCGCCACCACTCATCCCGATGAAGGGAACGTTGACGCCCAGTTCCCTGGAGACTCCCACAGCTATTGCGGTCTTGCCCGTACCCGGAGGACCAGCCAAGATGATGAGTCTACCGCTGAGCTTACCCTCCTTTATCATCTGAACGATGAGGCCAGCGGCCTCCCTGGCCTTCATCTGTCCTACCATGCCGTCCTTAACCCTAACAGCGTTCAAGTTTTCGTCTAGGCCAAGTCCCTTAATGTGGCTGTGGGCGCCTATCCTCTCGAATCTGCTAGGTCCAGTGGGCACCTCTCGTATCCCAGACATAACTGCGCACCAATAGATTTTAACGAAACTTACCCTATAAATTTTTCATTGTACATCGCTTCGTTTTCCTTAAGAAAGATTGAGGACGTGGCCATAGAGCTATTCAAACACGTTCTTTCGACGACCCTTCTTTGGATAACTCCACCCCTCAGCGAAGTGGCGTTTTCCACACCCCTGCTCATAGGGCTGTCCGCTTAACGCCTCCTCTCCTCACTTCATGCCCATATTTGGCGACTTATCTAAGGAATGCTGGGAGATTTTCCTCTTCCATCCCTTGGAACTTGCAGCTGTAGGGACATGTTTTACAGGTTCCCTTAAGAGCTGGGACGGGTTTTTCACCCTTGATCGCCTCCACGATTGAAATCGCCCTCCTGACGGCATCGTCGCTTCCCTTCACCACTAGAACGACGGAGCCCTCAGATCCACCCACTCCACCGGAGGCAACGTGCTTTGCCTCAACGTTAGCCAATGTCTTCAGGGCTTGAATCTCGGATACGACCTTGACATTCGTTAGGCAATACATCCCGAAATTGGCGCCCATTGAGTAGTCGAGGGTCTTCGCACCCGCGTGGGTGGCTGAGTCCTTGACTGAGGCCACGAGTTTCTCCAGGCCCACTGGGACGATGACCTTCAAACCCGTAGACGACACGTAGCCGATGAATTGGGCAACAGTGCCGCCTTCGAAGCCCGAGGTTATCACACCCACGTTCCACTCTGGGTCCACGGCGTTGGCCCCCTTGATCACCACGGTCTCTATGTGGAAGTCTTCGAAGGCCTGTTTCATATCTATGTTGACTACTTCTCCCCTGCGTAGAATGATGGGCCAGGGCTGATAACGGTCCTCCACGTTGGTGGCGCAGAGGACTCCCCTCATGTTGATTCCAGCCGTGAAGGTTTGAGGTGGGACGTCTAGGCCGAGGAGCTCCTGAGCCACGAAGCCGTTCGTCGTGCCGCCGCACAGGATGATGTATCCTCTCTCTCTAGCCTGTTTTACCTCATCCATCTGAACCACGGCCTTGGCTATCAGCCTCTTTGATTCAGCCGGGGTTAGGGTAAATGCCGCTTTCACTTTGACACCTCCTCTTTCATCTTAGTTATCCCTCACTCTATATATCACTATTTCGGGTGGCTAAGACGTTTTTCATTCCATCCTTAAAGACCGCGAATTAAAACAACTTGAAGACTCCAGACGTCGAAGTCGAGTGTGGAGACGAATCGACTACGGCGAAGAGGAGAGAACCTTCAAAACCGTGGGCGATCACGAATAAGTGGAGATCATAAACCTACATGGTGGAGGCCTCAACACGGGGAGAATCGCCCAAAGATTCTAGCGCAGCCGATCCACATCTAGAGTCAGACCCACAGCCATGGTCAACAAGTCGAGTAAGAGGGGAAATGCTTGAGGTGTGAACGCTTCAAGGGTGACAAGCACAAGAAAGATCACATTAATGAATAGTATCTCTATCAAGACTTCGCTAATAGATCGATATGAGTGTGACGCCGATGATGACGATGATCGTGCCTAAAACGAGTTTAGGCGTTATCGTCTCCAACTCCTTTAGGTATAGATGGGCGAAGAGGAATACGAATAAGGGTTGCGTATCTATTAACGGGTTGACGACGACCACGTCCCCAAACATCACCGCATAGAAAGCCATTATCCAGCCAGTGCACTGGAACACCCCGGCCTTCCAGAAGAGTCGAAAGGCATGCCCGTTCACAGAAACGATGCTCCGCGTGCTGCTTGACATTGTCACCATAAGGGTGTAGATGCAGAGGGCCATCGTGTATCCTAGGGCGATGCCTATGATCGGTTCGCTGTAGATGTTCAACCCCATCTTCCTGACGGCGAATGATAACCCATACGTTATCGACGCGAATAGCGAGAACGCTAGGCCCGCCTTCACCGATCCCCCCGGCCTCGCGTTGTCGCTGTGGATACTCGTCGCCACTAATACAGCGCCGCATATTACGCAAAACGTCCCCGCTAATGTTCCAATTGTCGGCTGTTCGTGTAATAGTATAATCGCGGCTGTGGCGCCGAATACGGGGTTTATGGCATGGACTGATGCGTTTGTTGAAGCCCCGAGCCTCTCCATGCCCAAAATATAGGAGATTCTAGTGAGTCCGGGGGCGAGCACGCCCGCCAGAGCAAAGAGGAGGACACCAACCGGGTCAATGAGATTTAGCGGTACGAATAGGAGGGTGAGGCTCCAGAAAACGATGTTTCCGATGATTGTGACTACGAAGGCGGCGGAGATGAAGTTTGACTTCACCAAGCCCCTCCTGACGAAAGTGGTCGATAGGCCGTAGAAGAACGCCGTTGAGATGGCCAGCGCTATAAAGATCATCGCTCCCCACGCCCATACCTAAAACAGGTTTATGAGGTGATACAAAAGGATGACGATGTTGATAACCAATTGTCGATCTCCCTCTTTATTCTCAGAGATGATAACGTCGATCCAAGTGGCTCTTTTTTCATTGAAAAAAGGGGGCTTAAAGATGCCTCATGGGTCAAAAGCAGCACCATCACCTCGATTGTTTCACCGTGGAAGTTCGAGTTCGTTCGTTCACCCCCACCAAGACTCCTCCAACGATACAAAGAGGCGAATTGAAAATCGATCCTCTAAAAACGCCCATAGAAGTTTATACCCCCTGAAAAACCCGATCTAAGCGTTAACGCCCATAGACATTAATACATACTTATTATCCCATTCATCCCTCCCTTGCATAGAATGGCTTGGAAGGGATATTTATCATCCACTTTGGTGATGCAAAGAACGCCCGATGTTTATTCTAGCTATAAGCTTGGCGCATATCACACAAATTAATTACGGAGCATTATGAATTATCTGTTTATTAAAGTGGTGTAACGCTATGGGGAAAGTCCATTCAGAGAGGGTTAGACGGATCATTAGAATGACAATGGCTGATATGGCAGACCTCGCGGATAAACGCCCTGGCGCAATAAGGTTGGAAAACGCCGATACCGACATCACGCCACACGAACACATCGTCAAAGCCACCAGAGACGCTGTCGGAGTTGACAGATACAACAGCTATCTCCCACTGCACGGTTTGAGGGAGCTAAGAGAGGCGATAGCAAGACGTTATCGCTCAGACCTAGGCCTATCATACGATCCAGAGGAGGAAATAGTTGTCACGTCGGGTGCGGGAGAGGCCATGCTCGACGCGCTCCTTACCTTTGTGGACCCGGGAGACAAGGTGTTGCTAACTGACCCCACCTACTCGGGAATGGCGCAGCGAGTAAGACTAGCTGATGGACTACAGTCCTTTACGGAACTGAGTGAGGAGGATGGATGGCACCTAAACTTAGAAAACCTACGCAGGGCAGCGAAGGGATGCAAAGTCATCTTCTACATGTCGCCCGCGATGCCCACAGGCGTCGTATTCACGAGGGACGAGACTAAAGCGGTATTCGAATTAGCGGAAGAAAACGATTCGATAATACTATTCAACGCTTCACTCGACAAGATCGTATACGATGGCAGATCTGTCGTCAATCCAGCTACGCTAAAGGGGGCAAAGGATCGGACGGTAATCGTGGGCTCGGTTTCAAAGAATTACGGTATGATGGGCTGGCGGATAGGTTGGGCAACAGGGCCAAAAGAATTGATCAAGCCTTTGACCAATGTCCACATATTCAATGGAATAATGCCAAGCGGACATTCACAGGCAGGTGCTACAGCCGCGTTGTCAGGTTCTCAGGACTGGGTCAGAGAATCAGTCCGGATATATCAGAGGAGGAGAGACGTTATGTATGAAGGTGTAGCCCAGATACCGGGGATAAGCGCTGTAAAGCCTGAGGGAGGATGGTACTTCATAGCCAACATAAGAAAACTCGGAATTAAGTCGACACGATTCTGCCTAAGACTACTCGAGGAGAAGGACGTAGCGACAACCCCTATGGTGGCTTGGGGCAGCGATTCTTTTGGCTGGTACCACGTCAGATTCATATTCACGAACGAGTCTGAAGAACGCCTCGGAGAAGCCGCTGAGCGAATAGAGGAATTCGTAAAGAACCTCCAACAATAGAAGCCGATAGATCCCTACGTTAAATTAATATCCTCTAACGCCATTTCTTCTGGAAGCCTGATGAGGATAGAGGCAAGACTCTACGAGAAGGTCGGCGATAACAAGACCAAGTGCCTTGTGTGCCCCCATAAGTGCTTGATAAAGGATGGAAGAGTAGGGGTTTGTAGGACGAGGATCAACGAAGGCGGCACGCTATACACCTTGATCTATGGGAGCATCACGGCGGAGGCCGTGGACCCCGTGGAGAAGAAGCCCCTATTTCACTTCTGGCCGGGCTCAGAGACCTACTCCATATCCAGCGTGGGATGCAACTTCGCCTGCCCCTGGTGTCAAAACTGGCACATATCGGCGGGGAGGCCCGAAGAGACCCCCGTGAGGGAGATCGACTCCGACGATATTGTCTACAAGGTCGCCGAAATGAACCTCAACTCCATCTCCTACACCTACAATGAGCCCTCCATATGGTTCGAATACGTCTACGACGTGGCCAAGCTGGCCCATGAGAGGGGGATAGCCAACATTCTAGTGACCAACGGATATTGGAGCCTCGAGTCCCTGGAGGAGCTGAGGGGGCTCATAGACGCGGCCAACGTGGACATCAAGGGCTTCAACGGGGAATTTTACATGAGATACCCCAAGGCGAGGCTGGAGCGCGTCCTCGAGGCTGTGGAGGAGATGCGCGACCAAGGGGTACACTTAGAGTTAACGATGCTTATAATTCCCGGCGTAAACGACAGCCCCGGGGAGATCGGGGAGTTCACGG
The DNA here is from genome assembly GCA_046757245.1 of Candidatus Geothermarchaeales archaeon. Taxonomy (GTDB): domain Archaea; phylum Thermoproteota; class Nitrososphaeria; order Geothermarchaeales; family JAUWBL01; genus JBHHXX01. Next base: position 698 of record JBHHXX010000048.1, on the reverse strand, counting down.
AATGGGCGATCAAAACCTTGGGGGAGGATGTGCCCATACACTTCAGCCGATTCTTTCCCCACTACCAGTTCACTCACACGCCGCCTACGCCCATCAAAACCCTCGTTGAGGCCCGGGGGATCGCCCGGGAGTCCGGGTTAAACTACGTCTATGTGGGGAATGTTCCCGGCTCCTATGAGGACACCCAATGCCCAAGGTGTGGGAACACCGTAATAGCTAGGAGGGGCTACACCATACTCGATTGGCGTCTCGACGATGACCATAGATGTCTCAAATGCGGGGAAAAAATACCCATCGTTGGAAAGCACGTCAAAAGGAAATCTGGATACTGGCCCTTCTATTAGCAGGGTGCTGGGAAATGTGGTTTTCATGAAAGCAGTATCCCTTTTTCGAACTTTCCGCTTAATCGATGATCGTAGCTATATGCGCTTCTCTTGAGAGGCCAGAGATTATCCATCGAACTAGATCGAACAACTTGGGGTTACTGCTAACTCATTAGGGATGGAATGATAGAGAATTAGATCAGCCTAGTTTTATATCATCAAAGATGTTGAAACAAAGGCTGTGACCCCTTTAAACAGTTGGCCTTCGATTTATTGTCCCTAATTCATAATATCTCCCTTTTATGTTACAACATGCCTTAAGTGATTGACATGAAGAGGGAAGAGGTTACGAGGATCGTGAGATCGGAGCTGGAG
>JBHHXX010000047.1:0-15402 GCA_046757245.1 Candidatus Geothermarchaeales archaeon | reverse complement strand
TGCCCAGGTAGTATAGCCCGGTCACTTGGACGCCACAATCCAAGCCGGAGTAGTATCACCGGCTGTCGCCCGGTGGACCCGGGTTCAAATCCCGGCCTGGGCGCCAAATCTCTCTATTTAGGATTATTTTGTTCTAAAATAGATTATTTGGGCTTATTTGATATTGTGAGACTAGTGAAAGTCAGCTGAAGATTACTTAGTTGCGGTGCTAACCAAGAAGTTTGAGAAACTCCTCTCTTGTTAAGCCTGCCTGTCTAATAATTGAGAGCAAAGTCCCAGGTTTTATCGAAGCATGTCTCGGAATCGATACTTTATACCTTCTCTCTACGTCTGTGAGGTATATGTGACTTCCCCTTTGATGAACCACTCGGAAGCCCTTTTTATGGAGAACCTTTAGAACTTCTCGCCAGCCCAATACGGGAAGCCTTTTAGAAGGTAACTTCCACCACTTCTCTCTTCAACTTCAATCGCTCAGCTTCTTCAGGGAAAGCCTCCAAGTAGCCCTCAATGCCCTCCTTAATATTCCGTAGAGCCTCCTCTCTAGTTTCACCTTGGCTTATTGCTCCAGGAAGCTCTAAGCACTGAACCGAGAAGCCTCCAACCTCCTCCTCACGAAGCACGACTGTGAACTTCCGAGCCTTGGTCTTGGACATGTCTATGCTTTCACCCTTATCCAAATTACGATTCCCTTTCCATACTTTAAATCAATCGCCCAATCAAATTGGTTATCCTTCTTTATTAAAAATGAAGATAGTACCTATTTTCAACCCTTCTGTGAACAATTTTTCCACAATAAATAAAAAGCAATTATTTCCCTTAATTTGTTTAAGTGTGAACTCATGAGGTTAGCTGTTCTAGGTAAGATTAATTTCTTATGTAAGATCAATTTCATATCGTTAGCTATCGTTGTCGGATTTTTAGGATTTGTGCTGGGTGCAATGTACGCTTCGGTAACTATACCACACCAGTATAATTTCGCATCCCTGAAATTTCAGGCAAAGGTGAACACTCCAATATCCGAACTCGTAGTTCCATTGTCCTGTGAAGGCGTTGATGATTACCCAGAGTTTATCTATACCGGTCCAATTGAGTATGCTTCGAGTGCAAGAAGAGTAGAACTTACTGCTCAAGAAAACATAGGGCTGTGGACATTCCAATATTGGGAACGTGAAAAAGCAGAATTGAAAGAAGGCATTACCTCATCGCGAGTGTATAACAGAACATTAGTGCTCAATGGTGAAGGCTACGTTGGGGCATGGTGGGCAATTTACGCTTAAGGAGATTTGAGACAGAGGAAATTTTTATCTATGTAATTTTTCTGTTAGTATAATTTATTTCCAGCAGGGGATTTATAGTGACAAACCCCTCGACATGATTAAGGACATGCTAGGAAAGATGTAAAGAATTTATAGATGTCCAGAGAAGCTAAGAGAGGCAAGGAAGAAAGGAGGCTCATAGGCCATGAACCTGGGCTTGTTTTGGCATGAGCGTTTAACCCAGAGTTCAACGTCTGGCTTGGGCGTCAAATCCTTCAATTTAGATGATTTTTACCTCAATTTCTTCAACTTGTAATTATTTTGATGTCTGTCTCAAATTAAACAAAACACGAATTCTTAACGCATATCTCGTGCGAAAAAATGTAAGGTTAATCAAGGAGTTTAAGAAACTCTTCCCTAGTCAAGCCAGATTGATTGATGATTGAAAGCAGTTTGGCGAAGTTGAGTGACCACGCACAAAAATCGTTCAAATAAGAGTTAAAATCGTAACTATGAGCCCGATAGCGCTTCCAATTTAAAAATTAGTGGCATTTTCTTCCTAGGTGGTGGGAGGTTGGGTATGAGGGGTTTTAGGACTCGGAGGCTAACCTTAGCCGCCTTGTTCGGCGTTGTGGTATTCTTATCCAAGATTGTCCTACCGACTCCCATCGACAAGGCGTTCATCTTGGTCTAAGCTCCATTCTTGGCTTTAGGCTTCCTGCTGATGGGACCTCTGGGGACAACCTATGTTGCAGCTATCGGAGGCTTCCTAACAGCCTTTTGGAGGGCACCCCTGGCACCTTCCACCCTGGGCTTTGCCTTGATCTACGGCTTACTGGTTGATGGATCCTGCACGGCTTTCAGGGTTAGGGCTGGTGACCTGAAGACGGGTAGGCTGGTGGCCTCCATGGCCATGAGCACAGCCGCCATGGGCTTAGTCACCTACTATCTGTCCGCCTATGTATTCGCACTGCTCCCCGAAAACCCGATAATGTACATCGGCATAATCGTGGCTGGCGTGTTGAACGGGGTTGCATGTGGATATCAGGCTGCTTTGGTGTGGAAAAGGGCCCTCAGATACATTGTAGAGATTAGGAGCTGAGGGATAAGCTGGATAATCATTTTTAGGGAGCTACCATTTAAATAGACTGAAACACGAAAATTTCCATTCATAACGATAGACGGCATCGGGGGAGGGTGGGAATTGGGTGGATGGTGGAAGGAGCATGGCCCAAGGTATGGAAACAGTTTTGAGAGTGGGGGGGATAAAACAGGAACCAGCGTAGACGAGAGAGAACTGGCTAGGGAGCTGGGCCTCCTGGAGGCCGTGACCATCGGCATTGGAGGGATCATCGGTGGGGCCATATATAGCGTCCTCGGAATCGTTATGGAGGTCGCCGGACCCGCCGTTATACTATCCTTTCTCCTCTGCGCCTTCACCGCCCTCATGGTCGGATACAACTACGCGAAGCTTGGGGAAAGCTATCCCTCCAGCGGAGCCAGCTACGAGTATGTCGCCAGAGCCTTTCCCAGGCATGGGTTGGTGAAGGGGCTGGTCGGTTACAGCTTGTGGTTGGGATATCTTGTGGCTTGCAGCTTCTATAGCGTGAGCTTCGGGTTCTACGCAAACCACTTTTTCCCATCCGTCCCAGCTAGGGTTTTCAGCGTAACCCTGATCGTCGCCTTCTTAGCTCTGAACTTGGCGGGCGTCGGCAAAACCGGGAAGACGCAGGACATCCTTGTGCTCGTCAAGGTGGGCATCCTAGCGCTATTTGTGGCTCTAGGAATCCCCTCCGTGAAGCCGGGATACTATCATCCATTCTTCCCCAAGGGTGTTTTGAGCACCTTCACGGCGAGCGCCCTTATCTTCATCGGATACGAGGGGTTTGAAATTATAGGGACCGCTGGAGAGGAGTTGAGGAATCCCAAGAGGGATCTGAGGAGGGCCGTATACGTAACAATAGCCATCGTATCGTCCCTCTACTTAATGGTGGCATTCGTCGCCGTTGGATTAATCCCATACGATGAGCTGGGGGCGAGCGGAGCCCCCCTGGCAGAACTCGCCAGCCTGGTCCTTGGGAGATGGGGAGGCCTTATCCTGGGGTTTGGGGCACTCCTGTCAACCTCCTCGGCTCTGAGCGCCGCGTTATTCGGTTCATCGAGACTGGCCTATGCGATGGCCCGGGAGGGTATGATGCCCCGCCTCTTCTCCTCCCTGAACAAGCGCACGAGGGCTCCCCAGTATAGCTTAATGGTTGCAAGTCTGATCATAGTGTTCATCACGATGTTGGGCGTGGTTAGAGAGTTGTCCGGTCTGGCAAGCCTGATCTTTCTGGTGGCGTTCTTTTTGGTGAGCCTATCGAATTTTAGGTTGAGGGAAAAGACGCGTTCCAACGTTTTCTACCCTTTTCTAGCAATGTTTCTCTGCAGCTATTTCATGCTTTTCGTGGAGCGTGCAATCTGGATTGAATTCATCATCCTCATAGCCGCGGCGATAATCCTTCCCCAAGTGATGAGGAGGCATATATCAAAAACTCCTCAGAGGAAAGGCCAGGGTGAGGCGGCTCATTAGGACGTGTAGATCAAGGCTACGCCACAGGGGGCGTTCCTAGCAACGTAATGAGCTTTGGCGCCGAGCAGCCTCCGGAGGAGTCCCGGCTTCTTCCTCTCACCGAGGATTATCAGGTCAAAGGCATGTTCTCTCGCAAAGTTCACTATCGATCTGCCCACGTCTCTACCCACGACGACCTGTGGGATGATGGGGCGCGCCACGTGACTCGTAAGTTCTCCAACCTCTCTAAGAAAACGCTTCTCCTCGTCCCTCAAGCTCTCGTTGTCGGAGGCAGACACCGGCACGGTTTGGGGAAGCGTAATCACATGTAGGGCACTGATCACAAAGTCTCTAGTCGTTGCGCTGCTGGTGAGGGCGGCGGCGAGCTTCACCGCCCCCACGTCTTCCCTCCCAAGCCTCAGGGGAACCAGAAGCTTTCGTAGCGGCCTTTTCCTGCCCTCCCACGTGACGATGGGGGAGGTGATGATCATCTGTGGCTTTGGTGCCTTACGTATCACTGCTGAAGACACGCTGCCGAGAATTTCCTCTCTGAGCCTCCTCCTGCCGCCCATCACGATGAGGTCGTGGGCCCGTGCCCTTTTGACGATGGCTTCAGTGGGTGCCTCTCGTTCCGCCTCCTCCACCTGAACCTTCACGTCCAAACTCTCAGCTCTCTCCAAAGCGAAGAGCTTCAGTCGCCCGTATGCGCGCTCTTTTTTGGTCGAGGCCTCTACGACGTGGAACAATAGAACCTCTGCGTCGCTGCACTCCGCCAGGTAGAGCGCTACCTCCACAGCTTCCATCTCGGCTGGGAATCCTTCTAGGGGCAGAAGCAACCGATCTAGGCCAAGATACGTGCCCCACTCTTCAGATAAAAGACTGATCATAAACCCGCCACAAATTTAGACTTCACAAATACAATTTAAATGCAATCGTATTTATGAAAAAACCCGCCGAAAAACATAATGCCCCTCGCAACCCAGCATTGTCTTGCATAAGACGCTTTAACGCATTTGAGAGACAACAAGCGTCATAATGTAATCTGAGAGAGTTGTTTTTTGAGTACTAGTCCCTCTCTGCATGGAAGAGTATCATAGATCCATAAATATTGTATTTGAAATTTTTGAACCCCCTCCGCGAGAGGTAACTATCCAGCCTCTCTACATCAAAGATATGAACTTCATGATCCTTTTTCAAATGCTCATAGAGCCGCTTCGGAGAAACCCTATCCTGACAGAGTTAGAAAACCAAGATCTCAGTGAATTAGAAGCCGAGATATTTCCGCTGGAAAACTATCGAATAGACATCGATACAACAGCTGGCAAGGCGTTCATCGAAACAAAGTGGAGAGACCTCTTGACCCTACGGGTTATAAAATATAAAGTTCTCCATTAATAGAATATGATTTGATGTATCGGAGAGAGGTGGAAAGAAAATAATCTCGGTACACTAGTAGTGCGGGATTGATCTAGCCTGGTTAGGATACCAGCCCCCCAAGCTGGTTGCGCGGGTTCAAATCCCGCATCCCGCATCAAAGAGAACTCCATTAGAGTAAGTTTCTGATTTGTTCAGTTGTTCTAACCGTTCAATTTTAGTATTTGATGCAGGCGAAGGACAACTTTGGAACGCGCAACTTCGGAAACTTCGATTTATCTATCACTCCAGTTTATCCAACGCCTGTCGATATCCTTTATTGATTTCTTGAAGATACCTCTCTAACGGCAATAGTTCACGACTGACGATCCTTAGGGTTTCGGTGGACATCTCACCATTCTTCACGAGTTGGCGGCCAGCCTCCTTCGCAGCCTTGAATACGTCGTCTACTGGCATACCCCTCTTCATCATAAGCTTTAAAAACGATCCGTGAGGCCGCAGCAGTGCCCCTGCAAATTCCCTCCCCATGTTCTTGCAAACAGCTTTTATGTGGACAAGCAACGGGTCAAAGTTGTCCATCTCCCAGAAGCCGCAGTTGGAGACCAACACGATTTTGCCGGGCTTGGTTCCTTCGCGCGGGGGATGACGACAGTGACCATCACGCAGCTCGATAAACGTCTGCAGAAGAGGAATCCCTCGATCTAGGAGGTTCTTCATCGGGCCAGCGAACCCATCTACATAGACGGGGGTGGCGAACACCCAGATGTCAGCTTCGCGTAGCTTAGGGTAGAGCGTGTTCATGTCGTCGTCTTGGTGGCACTTGCCCGGGTTCTTGGTCCAGCACCTGAAATCGCCGGTGCAGGGGTTGATCTTGAGCTTTCTTGTGTAGAAAAGTTCGACCTCCGCTCCCTCCATTCTCATCCCCTCAAGGAATGGGGTTAAAATCAGAGCGGTGTTGCTCTTGTCCATTTTGGGGCTGCAGTTAAATGCCAACACTTTTACCATTTTTTTCCTCTGCCAGCCATTTTCGTTTCATTGACAAGCTTTTATATACCAAAAAGGTCGTTTAAATTTAAGGTTATGATTCATAAATCATTTAATTTTCTGATGGGTCATCGCAAAGCCTTAAAACCCGAGGGAGCCATAGTGATTCCAATTGAGAGAGGCGATAGAAATAACTCTGATTAACAGGATGATAAGAGCGGCTAAGCTGGATGTTTCACTGTATGAGGAGGTAGAGATAGACCCTGCAGCCACCAACCAGGCGCTTTCAGTGGTGGTCATCGCCAGCATCTGTACAGGCATAGGGAGCGGGGTTGGAAGCCTCCTCGCTGGACTCGGCGCAGTGGAGTTCACGATGGGATTGGTTGGGGGCGTCGCCTCCGCTCTCATCGGGTGGCTCATCTGGTCCTTCATAACGTATTTCATCGGAACGAGGCTTTTCAGGGGTCCGGAGACCGAAGCGACCTACGGAGAACTCCTGCGTTGCATCGGCTTCTCAGATTCTCCGGGTGTACTGGGCATAATGGGCTTCATACCGTTGCTGGGCGGACTAATATCGTCCGTCGCGTGGATCTGGTCACTGATAGCGATGGTGATCGCGGTCAGACAAGCCCTCGACTTCTCGACGGGCAGAGCCATTCTAACGTGTATCGTTGGGTGGGCTGTTATGGTCGTAATAGCAATCGTCGTCGGCTTGGTGATCGCAGCCCCACTCTACATATAAAAGCCCGCGGTTAACCGTGAAAACAAATCGTATATCCACATAGTCATACCAATAAAAAGTCGCCATACACTTCACACATATCACATCCACTGTGGGGTTAGCCATGGGTTGGGGGAGGTTTAAAAGTCATGGGTTTCAAAGAGGATGTGATGAGATCCAAAGAGTTGCGGGCAGCCACCAGGGCAGCCCTCGAGGCAGGTATGGTACTGATGGAGTACTATGGAAAGGTTAAGGCCGACTATAAATCTGACAGGAGTATAGTGACTGAGGCTGACATCAAATCAGAGGAAAGAATAAAATCGATCCTAGAGAGCGAGTTTCCGACGTATTCGATGCTTGGAGAGGAGCTGGGCTACGTTGAGAGGGATCCCAACCACTCGTGGGTCATAGATCCCCTAGACGGAACCACAAACTACACAATGAGAACCCCCTTCTTCTCCGTCTCCATAGGCTTAATGGAAAGGGGAGAGCCCATCCTGGGGGTTGTCCACTACCCCCACGAGGGAGAGGTCTTTCGAGCTGAGAGGGGTGGGGGAGCCTATCTCAACGAGGAGAGAATACGCGTCTCAGATGAGCGCGACATAGAGAAATCAATGTTAACATTTTGCCACGGCAGAGACGAGGAATCAACCAAGGCGATGGTCAACATCTTCGGAAGACTCAAGCTGATCAACAACAAGGTCAGGCAGATCGGCGCCGCCTCCTTGGAGCTCTGCTACGTCGCCTGCGGCCGAACAGATGCCTTCATGATGCCGGGCCTCAACCCCTGGGACGTAGCTGCTGGGGCGTTAATCGTCGAGGAAGCCGGCGGCAGAGTTTCAGACTTTGGCGGAGAACCCTTCCACATGAACTCACGCAGCCTATTGGCCTCAAATGGAGGGCTGCATGATCATCTACTAGAACTGATAAAATTCTCTCCCGGCTAGGGGATCAAACCCTTGCTCTTACATTGGTATAAGTCATAAATCAATGGTAGGGTTAAGAACCTATCTACCTCGTGATCGTATGCTAGAGTTTTGCCTTTGGCATACTACTCTTCCTCCTACCATAAACCTCTAAGTCCAAAGGTTGAGCCAGCTGAGCGCGATGACTCTTGAACGCTTCCACTTAAAAATACCCAGAGGCGGAATGAACTTCGTGGGAATGCCGATGCGTTTCACCCGTCGAAGGCTCATCGGGCTCATCCTGGGGTTGCTGGGCGTCGTGGGAGGAACTTACGTGGTGTCGAGGTATGGAGGCCTCCTACGATACCTCGTTATGCCTCCACCCGAGGCCCCCAAAAAGGAGCTGGGGGAAAGAGCCAGGAACGTGTTCTCGAGGAACGGCAAAAGCCTTGTGGGCGTAGCTCTAGGAGGCGGTGGGGGCGAAGACGTATCGGAGATGGTGAGGCTGAGCGTCGAATCCATCGGGGGCGCTGAGAAGGCTGGTTTCAAGGGGAAGAGGGTTATGGTTAAACCCAACGTCAACAGCGATGACCCTCATCCCGCCACCACGAATCCCTTGGTTGTGAAGGGCGTCGTCGAACTCATCTATGGGGCGGGGGCCTCAGAGGTGATCGTTGGCGACATGAGCAACCCCAGCTACCCCACCCGTGATTCCATGAGGAAGACGGGGATAGAGCGGGCAGCCCAAGAAGCCGGAGCCGAGGTGGTTGCCTTCGATGACGACGAGTGGGTCACCGTAGAACCCGAGAGGGCGAAATACCTGAAGAGCTTCGAGATACCACGAACGATCTATGAGGTCGAGAAGCTGGTGAGCGTGCCCGTGATCAAGACCCACAGCATAGCCACCTACACCATGAGCCTTAAAAACTTCGTCGGCGTGATCCACCCCAGAAGCCGGTGGAAGCTACACAGCTCAGACAAACTCGAGGAGATGATTGCGGAGATCAGCCTAGCGGTCCACCCAAACCTCATAGTCCTCGACGGCACAAAGAGCATGGTCTCCGGCGGACCCTTCAGCGGCACCGTCAAGAACACCAACATCATCATGGCGAGCGGCGACAGGGTGGCCATCGACTCCGCCGGCCTATCAATCATAAAGAGCTTCGACCTCTGGGACCGAGTGTCCAAAAAAAGCGTTTGGGAGCAGAGGCAGATAAGGCGAGCCCTTGAGCTAAACCTCGGTGGGGGTCCGGGGGAGATCGAGATCATAGGTAGATCCCTTGTAGGAGAAGAGGCTCTTAAAAGCCTCATCAGCACGATAGAGCAAAACATCACCGTTTAGACGAATCCCGATTTCTGTTTCAACATGATTAGAGCTAAAATCGTTCAAATCCGAAATGAACCCTATTTTGACGGGTAAAAAGCGTTTTTAGGAGGAGGCTGGTGTTTCATCCCCCGGAATCAATCGGGTGAATCCATCTAGGGGGACTCAACACCGCTTTTCCAAGTTTTTGAGGAGCGTCTCACCAGTATGCCATGGCGTCCTTGAATATCTGCTCCAGCTCCCTCTTCCCCACAGTTCTGGGGGAGCCCACCAGCAGCCTCTGCTGCTTCAGCGTCCCCTCCGCCAACGCGGGTATGTCCTCCTCCACGTAGCCCAGGGCGCCGACTCCGCTGGGGAAGTTGATGTCCCTCATCAGGGATATCAGGGCCTCCGATAGGGATGCCGCCGCCTCCAGAGTGGACAGCCCTTCCGTCCTTGCGCCCAAAAGCCCCGCAGCCTTGGCGTGGCTCTCTGGGCGGGCTGGAGCCGTGAACCTGAAGGCCGCTGGGGCGCCCACCGTCACCGCGATTCCGTGGGGGATGAGGGGATAGTCTATCTTGTAGCCGGGTGGAATATAGTCCTTGACCATTCCGGCGATGGGGTAGCCCATGGAGTGGGGGATGTGCACACCAGCGTTGCTGAAGCCCACGGTGGCGCAGGTGCACGCCAGCATCATATTCGCCCTCGCCTCCAGGTCGTAGCCGTTCATGACAGCGCGCCTCAAATACTTGCCCCCGAGCTCGATGGCCTTCTCACACCAGACATCGCTCACCGGGTTTGCCCCGACATACGATGGTCGCTCCCCAGGTGTGGCCGGCCTCGGCCTCGTGTTGTAGGGTTTATTAGTATAGGACTCAAGGGCGTGGGTTAACACATCCATGCCCGAGGCTGCCGTTACCTCCGGGGGCAAAGATAGAGTGTTCAGAGGGTCCACGACGGCCAGCGTCGGCCTGATGTAGGGGTGGGATATCCCAGACTTCAGCTTTAAATCCAAGAAGTCGAGGACGATGACGGGCGTACTCTCACTCCCAGTCCCGGCGGTCGTAGGTATGGCGATCAGCGGCTTCAGCGGCCCAGGAACTGGGAGCGCTTTGCCGATGGGCTTGTTCACGTAGTCCATGAGGGGTGCCGGGTAGGTGGTGAAGAGATCGATCGCCTTGGCTGTGTCCATGACGCTCCCCCCGCCGAGGCCCACGAAGCCGTCGTAGCCCCTCCCCTCGGCAAACTTCACGGCTTCAGCCATCGATTTATCCGTGGGCTCGATGTGGACTCCGTCAAAGATGTCTGCCTTGACGCCCTCACCCTCTATGATCCCCTTCACCCTGTCCGCCAGGCCCATTTCGCTCAAATTCTCATCGGTTATAATGAGGGCTTTTTTCACTCCCAGCCTCTTCAAATCATACCCCACCTCGTTTGTGACGCCGGGTCCAAACTTCAGCGGGGTCATGGCTATGGTGAAGACGGTTTCGGTGGGATGTTCCATTAACGCCATATCCTGCTCTCCTCATGGTGTGAAAATGGTATATGTTCAAAGAAGAAAATATGTTCGCTCAACCAAAATTCCCGAAAAATATAGAAGCTATAATATACTTAAAAATCTCACAGAGATTTCCAAACAAGGTTTCAGCGAAACATTCATCCGGCACCTTAAGTACCAGGGAGACACCACAAAACCACATTAAGACGAGTGACTTTGATGGGTTTGAGGGAGTCAGGATCACGGTTTCCGATCGAGACCATCCATAAACTCATTTACTCATCCTATGATCATCACGTTTAAGATGGAAAGCGGTATAGTAACCAATGCTACGAACAAATAAGTCGTCAATTCCATGATGCGTAAAGCCCTCGGAATGTGCTTTGGGGAAAGAGTGACGGTGTCTTCGCCCAACGCGTAAAAGCCAGGCTTTTCCAGTCTGACTCCCAACGCGCCAGCCACGGTTGACATAGGCCATCCAGCGTTTAAACTCCCTGTTTTGCCCCTGTCTCTGATGAGGATTCTCCAAGCGTCTCTGTATTTTTCACGTAGGAACCACGTTGCTACGATCATCAGAAACGCGGTTATGCGCGCTGGGACATAGTTGGCTAACGTGTCCAGTTTCGCTGAAAACCAGCCGATGTTGACGTGCTCCCGATCTCTATACCCAACCATGGAGTCCAGCGTGTTAATGACGCGGAAAGCGATGGCGCCCGGGACTCCAAACAAGACGTAATAAAACAGAGAGGAGGTTATCCCGTCCACGGTTCCTTCTGAAATCGTTTCAACGGTGGCCGACAAAATCTGTTGTTCGTTTAGTTTGGCAACCTCACGTCCTACGACGTGATGTAACAATCGCCTTGCCTCATCGATGTTTCCTTGCTCAACCGCCATTGCTATTGGGAGCGTGAAGCGCCCCATACACTTGACAGCAAACGTGGTTTTCAGCAAGATGGCGGCTAAGACGATAAAAGCCACCAAACCAAAAAGTTGATCAACTAGGGAAAGTATGAGATAAACGAGCACGACGAAGAGCGTTGTAACGAACAAACCCAGCAGGACCCCGTTCAATCTCTCTATCCGTGGATCCCTATTTTTCATCCTGGGTTCAAGGAAGGCGATTACTTTTCCCATCCACACAGTCGGATGAAACTTTTCAGGCGGCTCTCCCAATGTGATGTCCATAAGTAGCGCTAAAACCAATACAAGCGTTGGTGCCATGAGATGTATCATACCTTGTGGAGGCATTTTTAATCCTTGATCGGGGATGAGCCCCTAATCTCCCAAATTCTGAGGATATTTACATTTTCGCTGATGATTTTTGTTTCCTCCTAACAATAGGGCCCAAGCGATTTCGGCTCCATAACCAGCATCTGCAAATATCTTACAGAAAGCAGACTTTTATCACGGTGTGACGCTGTTCTCTGAACTATTGGTGCTTGGGCCTTTTTCATGTATGGAGACCTCCCACGACTTCTCGCAGGGCTTCAAGTAGCCTTAGGTTTTGTTGTCGTGTTCTAACAGCCACTCGGATGTGAAATTTATCGAGACCCTTGAAGGAACTGCAGTCCCTGATGAGTATGCCGTGCCTCAGCATCTTCCTCTTGAGTTGGGGAGCCGTGAAACCCGATTCCCTTACATTTATTAAGATGAAGTTTGCATGGGAGGGGAAAACTTTAAGGCCTCTAATTCTCTTCAGTTCGTTTGACAGAAACATCCTCTCCGTTTTGACGAGTTTTCTTGTTTTCTCTAGATATTCTTTGTCTTTTAGGGCGGCTAGAGCACCCAACTGGCCCAAGCAATTCACGTTCCAAGGTATTTTGACTTTTAGTAGGAGGTCAATCATTTCCTCACATGCTATCCCGTATCCAATCCTAAGCCCCGCCAGCCCGAAAACCTTCGTCAACGATCGTAGGATGAATAGATTTTTATGGCTTAACACCTTACCCTTCAAAGAGAAGTGTTCTTCTTCACCTACAAAATCCATGAAATCCTCGTCGAGAAACACCAACACGTTTTCTCCAGCGGCTGCCTCAACTATCCCCAGCAGATCTTCCGGTGTTATTAGAGCCCCGGTTGGGTTATTTGGGTTACACAGGAAAATCGCCTTGGTCATCGATCCTATTTTCTTCAAGAGATTCTCTGGGTTGATGATCAGAGCCTGATCTGATTTTACGTGTCTCGGCCTACCACCAGCCCTCCTCACCGCCACCTCATACTCTCCGAACGTAGGCACAGGGATTAACGCCTCATCGCCTTCATCGATGAATACTTCCACGAAGAGGTGGATGAGCTCCGTCGAGCCGTTACCCACTATCACGTTGTTCGAATCGATATTTTTGATGTATTGTGCAATTGCCTCTCTGAGTGTAATGGAATCTGACTCCGGATAAAATGGGATCTGCCAGAAACCCTTCTTAATTTCATCTATCACCCTTGGGGAAGGACCCGCCGGATTTATATTCGCACTGAAGTCTAGGAGATCTTCACGCAAAAAAGCATGTTTTCTCCTGATTTCCCAAACCTCTCCACCGTGCACACAGGGCTTAAGATCTCTCACTCCACCTCTAGCTAGTTCTATGATCGACTTCAAAATTCAACACCTACAAATCCCCATTTTGATCCATCAAATCGAGCAATAAGGGCATGATTCGGCGCCCTCTTATACGTCCCAGTCCGCCTTTGCGGACTGCTCTTTCATTGAATTGTTCAACCTCGTCTTGAACCATATCTGCACAAGCTATCGCGATGGGTGTGGGATCTCCCGTGTGTTTCCTAAGTTTGATAGAAGTGGTGTGATCAGCGAGGAGCGTTATGCACGTTTCTTCGGGATCGATATCTTCTAAAATTGCATTGACCATCGAATCTATTTTCTCGATAATTGAAATCTTTCCAGGTATATCGCCGTCATGACTCGCCTCATCTGGACCTCCCACGTGGACGTATAATAAGTCATGGCCCTGAAGCAATGTTGAAACGTCTCTAGCCTTAGCCATAACATCCGTATCTATCTCCCCCGTGGCCCCCGGTATATCGACGACCGTCATATCGACCATTTTACAAATACCCTTAATCAGGGGGGCAGCGGCAATACAGGCCGCCCTTAATCGATATTTCCTACGGAAGGGTTGAAGACGTAGCGTTTTTCCTCCTCCCCAAGGGATCAAGGCATTGGCGGGGGGCTCATTTTTAGATTTCCTATTCTGATTGACCCTATGCGATTCGAGAATTTCACGGGATCTCCTTATAAACTCGTTCAGTGCCATAGCAGTTCTTTTAGCCTCAATCGAATCATCCATGGGTCTTACCGGATATATCCGTGAATTAATGATAGGTATATTGGTAGATACATTTGGGGAGATTCCCTCCCCTCGGAGAACTAGAACGCCTTTAAATCCCAGTGTTTGCCTAAACATGACTTCTATGTCAGGGATATTCTTGAGTTGAAGATCGTTCAGCGAATTTGCAAGGTCGGCCGCTCCTTCACGGATTCTACCCGCCCTCTCATCGACTATGGTAAAATCGTCGTCAACGGTGGCAAAGTCACATCGGAAGGCTATGTCACCCCTTTCAAGTTTTATGCCAGCGCCAACAGCTTCAAGGACCCCTCTTCCCGTGTAGACCTTGTGGGGATCGTAGCCCAAAATCGCTAGATTAGCCACGTCGCTTCCAGGGGCTACTCCCGGAGCGATGGGATCTAACAAACCCGTCGCCCCACAAGAAGCCAGTTGATCCATATGTTTTGATTTAGCTACCTCTAGCGGTGTTAGATAATTGAGCTCTCTGAGTGGAACGTCCGCCATTCCATCACCTATCAGGATAATCGATTGCGTATTTCAACAACTCCAACATCGAGGTTCTTGCAAAAAGCCTGCTGTCACAATGTATATAAACGAGCGATTTTAATAATTATGGTTGGATTATCCAGCCAGGTGATTCTTTGGTAAGCGATAAGAAAAAAGTGACTATCATAACGGTCTTAATCATACTCATTGGACTCATTTTTTTGGCGTTACACCCACTACTTTGGAAACCCGCGATCGTTGAAAAGTCAACCTTTCCTATATTCGCCCTCGACGACTTCGGGAGGAATGTAACCCTAGTCAAGATACCTGAAAAGATAGTGTCAACGGCGCCTAGCAACACGGAGATACTCTTTGCCCTTGGCCTAGGAGACGAGGTGGTTGGAGTGACTAAGTACTGTGATTATCCTCCAGAGGTGCCGGAGAGGGTTGAAGCCGGTAACCTAACAGTCATCGGCGGCTATGCGGATCCAAGCATTGAAAAAATCGTTGCTCTGAACCCCGACTTGGTTGTAGCGGCTACTAACGTGCAACGAAAAATGATTAAGACACTTGAAGACAAGGGCTTCGTTGTCGTGGCTCTGAACCCGAAAAACATCACCCAGGTAATTCTAGACATTAGTCTAATTGGTAGGGTTACGGGGAAAGCAAGCGTGGCTGAGAGCCTCGCGAACAATATGCAGCAGAGGATCAGTGATATTAAAAATAAGATGAAAGACTTAACCCATAGACCAAGGGTCTACTACGAGGTTTGGTACGACCCCCTAATGACCGCAGGTCCTGGAACATGGATTAATGAGCTCATAGAAATCGCTGGCGGTATAAATATTTTCGGGAATGCGAATGAGCGTTATCCACAAATCAGCTCAGAGGCGGTGATTCAACTCAACCCCGAGATCATTATCGTCAATGTCGGCTATCACGGCGGTATAACAAAGGAGGACTTTGAAAAACGCCCCGGTTGGAGCCTCATCGACGCCGTCAAGAACGATAGAATATATGAACTC
>JBHHXX010000046.1:0-15741 GCA_046757245.1 Candidatus Geothermarchaeales archaeon | reverse complement strand
ACTAAGTGAAAAGACCAAAAATCTGGGAAGAGCGAGGCAATCCCTGATAGAAGAGTTGGAAGCCATTAATTGGTATGAGCAAAGAGTGGAACTCACCAAAGACGAATCCTTGAAAAGGGTTCTGCAACATAACATGGACGAAGAGAAGGAACACGTAGCCATGCTCATCGAATGGCTAAGAAAGAACGATCCAACTCAGGATAAGATGTTTGAGGAACACGACTGAAATCTATACGGTCAGCTTTATCCATTGCGAATCACTATAAGGGGAAACGATCATCGAGTAGTGGTTTCTAACTCACTTACTTCTCAAATTTTGATTCCCCTCTCCCGGAGTTTTCGTTGACGCTTTTCCGTTAAGGCTGTTCCGTCTACATCTTTAAGTCTAGTTACATGGAAGATTTAGGTTTTAGACGCGTCCAATACTATAAAATACTATAAAAGAGGGTTAGAAAAAGGTGAAAAGACATGGAACGACGGAAACTGTTGGAGATGCTAATCGACAAGGCCGTAAAGACCCAATTTCTCATGAACTACTTTTATTAGCGCGATCAAAGGTGAGTTGACATGACCAGTAAGGTGGTTTTAGCATCGATAGAAAGGAGGATCATCGAAGAAATCGATAGGCAGAAGAAGAGGTATGAGAGGCAGAGGGAGATGGCCGCCGATGCCCCCTACTGGAGGAGGTTTGACATGACCCTAACCTACATTCAGGGGGTAATCTTCGGCTTGGAATGGGTTCTTAACACGATGAGGGATGCTGGATGAGGGGTCTTCTTCAAACTGAAACGAATTACCAAGTGTTATGGCGTCTTTGACGGTCGCCTCGTTCAGATGGAGACGCGGGTTCTCATCCTCTTTTCGAACAGGGTTATTTCGCCGTAACCCACACCTCTTATGTATTCTATGAGGTCTTGAAAGCCCCTACCCAGATCCTCGACTCTGTGTGCGTCTGTACCCAGAGTGATGGATACGCCTCTCTCCCTGCACATCCTCAGAAACTCTGGGCTGGGATAGATCTCTCCAACGGGGTGGCGGAGGCCTGAGGCGTTTACCTCCACGCACATGCGCATCTTAGAGATTAACCCCACCGTTTTCTCGGTCTCATCCGTTATGTCCCCCCGCGGCCTAAAGCCGAACTTCTTTATGATGTCTGGGTGGGCGACGACGTCGAAGGTCCCTGACTCGATGGCGAGGTTTAGCGACGAGTAGTAGTCACGATAAGTCTCGAGGATTTGATCCTCGCCCATCTCATTCCACAGGGTTAGGGATGAGGGTAGATCGAAGACGAAGTCATCGACCCTGTGAACGGAGCACAGAAGATAATCAAACTCAAACTCGGAGAGGAGGCGTCTCATAGAGTTCTCAGTCTCGGGGAAGAGGTCGATCTCTAGGCCACACCTTATCGATATTTCTCCCTCATACCGCTTCTTTAATGAGCCAATCTTTTCAACGTAACTCTCTAGGCGGCTCAACCTAATCGACTCCCCCCCGACCTCCCCGTTTGGTAATATGACCAAGTGGTCGGAGAAACCTATTTCATCGAATTTTAGGCTTATCGCCTCTCGGACATAGTCCTCCATCGAGGCCCCCCCATCGCTGAAGAGCGTGTGTATGTGATAGTTAACCTTACTAACCCTCATTCAGGTTTCCTCGTCGCACTCACCATGAAATCAAAAATTAAACATTATTTCTTATTTTTCTTTTTAATTTAGGATCTTAACAAAGGTCTTAAAATGCGAAAAGAGTTTATGAGGGGGTAGGGGTGTGATCATGAAGACTGGTTTCATCGGCATCGGCGTCATGGGGAGACCCATCGCCAAAAACCTCTTAAAGGCGGGGTTCGAACTCACCGTATACGACGTAGACGAGGAGGCTGTTCACCACCTAACATCAATCGGGGCTAGGGAAGCCGATTCTCCACGCCACGTCGCGGAGGCATCGGAGGCCATTTTGACCTGCCTCCCTTCATCAGAGGCCTTGGAGGAGGCGGTTTTGGGCAGGAGGGGCGTGCTCGAGGGCGCGATGACAGGGAGCACGATCATCGACCTTGGGACCACTGACCCGGGGACGATTAGGAAGATCGCGGGTTACGCCGAAGAGAAGGGCGTTGAAGTACTAGACGCCCCGGTGAGCGGGGGGCCGGAGGGCGCGGAGGCTGGGACGCTGACCGTCATGGTTGGGGGCAAGAGAGAGGTCTATGACAGGTGTGCCGAGATCCTCGGGAGCGTAGGGAAGAACGTCTACTATCTCGGCGGACTTGGATGTGGAGCCACGGCGAAGATCGTGAACAACCTGATGTCGATGTGTAACACGGCGGCCATGGTGGAGGGTTTCGCTTTGGGAGTCAAGGCTGGTGTAGACGCCAAAACGCTTTACGAGGTTGTTAAGAAGAGCACTGGCTACAGCCTAAACCTAGATAGGAGGTGGGCCCGAAGGATCGCCAGGGGCGACTATGATTGGGGATTCAGAATCGACCTTGTGAGGAAAGACCTCGGATTAGCCCTCAAGATGGGTAGGGAGATGGGCATTCCCTTGTTCATGACGGAGACGGCCGATCAAGTCTTTGCGCTGGGCCAGGCGAAGGGGTTGGGCGAGAAGGACGCCTCCGCCATCGCGCTGTTCTTCGAAGAACTCCTCGGCATTGATCTGGGAGAAACCACGGGGAATGCTTAGTGTTCGATGAATCATCGGGAGTTTAAAATCGAATCGGAGTGGTGGGCCGGGCCGGATTCGGACCGGCGACCTCACGGTTTCTGCCTAGGTAATATCAGCCGTGCGCTCTCTCCGTCCAACTTGGTAACCAGGCTGAGCTACCGGCCCACGCCTCTACAAATCTATCCTTCTACGATATAAAAAAGATTTGGTGCATAGCTGCGGCGAGTGATGAAGACTTGTAAGAGCATTGTTTCACCATTTCATTTTCCCTGTTAGGCTTTCCGTCCCGTGACCTAGTTTCCCCCAAAAATCAAATAATTTTATTTATCTTCGTCTTTATCCATGTAAGGGTTTACTGAGGGACGCGGCCTTGGAGGGGCTTGAGAAAAGGTTCAAACCCAAACTGGAGGGGTTGAGGTGGTCCCCGAAGATAGAGGAGGACCTGCTGAAGAAGTGGGAGGGGGAAGACCTCTACCGCTTCAGATTCGTGGAGGGGAAACCCGTTTACTCCATCGACACGCCTCCGCCATATGCCTCGGGCAAGTGGCATGTGGGCGCCGCCGTCCACTACACCCAGATCGACATGGTGGCGAGATACTTCCTATTGAAGGGACACTCCGTTCTCTTCCCCATGGGGATCGATAGAAACGGCCTCCCCGTGGAGATCGAGGTGGAGAAGAAATACGGTATTAGGGCTAAGGACCTCGAGCGAGACGAGTTCATCGAGATATGTAGGCGTTTTCTCGATGAGGTGGAGAGCGACCTCCTCCGCTTGACCCGGAGGCTCGGGATAAGCGCCAACTATAAGGACCCTTATAGGACCGATAGCCCCGAATACCGAGCCTTCACCCAGTCCACCTTCATCAACCATTGGAACGAGGGCTTGGTCTACGAGGATTATCGACCCACGAATTGGTGCCCCGTGTGCAACACCTCCATAGCCGACGCCGAGATCGAATACGTCTCAAGACCCACGAAACTCTACTACGTCAAATTCGATGTGAAGGATGATCAACCCGTATCTATAGCCACAACTCGGCCCGAGCTGATAGGAGCCTGCGCTGTGGTTCTCACCCATCCCCTCGATGAACGGTATAGGCACCTGAGGGGGAAGAAGGCGATTGTCCCCATCTACGGGTATGAGGCTCCCATCATGGAGAATGAGGCTGTGGATAGGGAGTACGGAACTGGGCTCATGATGCTCTGCTCCTATGGGGACTACACCGACGTCAGGCTCTTCCGAGAGCTCAACTTGAAGGATAGGGTCCTCATCGATCAAGATGGGAAAATGAATGAGTTTTCAGGGAAATACGAGGGTCTTTCCGTGGAGGAGGCGAGGAGCGCGATCATAGAGGATCTAAGGTCTCAGGGAAGAGTCTTGAAGGTCGAAGATACTACTCAGAACGTGCCCATATGCTGGAGGTCTCGGAACCCCGTGGAGTTCGTGAACGTGAAAGAATACTACCTGAAACAGATCGAATTCAAGGATAAGATTCTCTCAACCTCCTCAAAAATCAAGTTTTTCCCACCTGAATCCTTCTCGTATCTAGAGAACTGGGTAAACTCCATTACGACCGATTGGCCCATCTCAAGGAGGAGGATATATGGAACGGAACTGCCCATTTGGTATTGCGCGGAGTGCCGGACCCCCCACGTGCCCGAGCCCGGAAGATACTTTATCCCCTGGAGGGAGCCGCCGCCCTTCAAGAAGTGTCGGAAGTGTGGGTGTGAGGAGTTTGTGGGGGAAACCAGAACCTTCGACACGTGGATGGACTCCAGCGTCTCGGCCCTCTGGATTTCGGGATGCGACAGGGATTCGAGGGTCTTCGAGGAGGCCTTCCCAGTCTCGGTGAGGCCTCAGGGCGTCGACATCGTGAGGTCTTGGCTCTACTACTCTCTCCTAAGGGTTTTTCACCTGACTAAAGGGCCCGCCTTCAAATCCATCAGGCTCTCTGGTATGGGCCTCGACGAGAGGGGGGAGGCGATGTCCAAGTCCAGGGGAAATGTGGTGGATCCAGACGAGGTCATGGATGAGTTCGGCGCTGACGCCCTGAGGTTTTGGGGAGCCTCCGAGGCCAAGCTTGGGACAAACTATCGCTACTCGAGGAGGAGGGTTATAGGTGCAAGGAAGTTCCTAACCAAGCTCTGGAACGTCGCCCGATTCATCTCCACGTTCCCCACCGTCGAGGCACCTCCGCACCCCACCCCCACCGATGAGTTCATCCTTGCCGACGTAAACGACCTCATCGTCCTGGTGGATGATGAATGCTCAAAGCTCGATTTCTTCGAGCCCGCTAACAGGATCAGGAATTTCGTGTGGAACCTCTTTGCCCCCCACTATCTGGAGTTGGTTAAGCCCAGGGCCTACAACTATGGGGGTAACTTCACGGACGAGGAGCAGCAATCGGCGTGGCAGACGCTCCACAGCGTCTTAAAGACTCTTTTACTTCTTCTCCACCCCGTGACGCCCTTCATAACGGATCACATCTGGCGTTCGTTGTACGACGGGAGAGGCATCATCCATCAATCCTTCCCCAAGGAGACCCTCGTGGAGGGGGATAAGTATCGAGGTGTATCGGATATTTTAGTAGAATTCAACTCCGCGGTTTGGCGCTACAAGAAAACCTCCCGCATGAGCCTCAAAGCGGAGATCCCGTGCGTTGTGGCGCCCCCCGCGCTGGAGCCCCTGGCTAAAGACATCAAATTCATGCACAACATAGAGAGGCTCCTCTTCAAACGTCCTGAAGAAAAAGACGTTGAGCTTGTTGAGATAGGTGAGGGCATCTTCGTAGCTAAGGATAGGTGAAGGTTAATCCGATAACTTCTACTTTATTGGTATAGGGACAAGGGGCTCGACCCCATGGACCACATCCTGCCGGGGTCCCAAGATGCATACTACGGCCACACCAAAATCGAGGAGCTGAGGGGGAAACCCGCGGGGATAGAGTTCTTCCCACAGAGAGAGGTGTTTCATCGGAGGAGCTGGGAAAGAAGCAAGTCTTGGACACGGTGAGGCTGCTGGGCTACCCCGAGGAGAGGATCAAGGGGGTTGAGGAGGCACTAACCAAGTATGAAAGTGTTGACGAGGCCATGGATGAGATCAGGAGGCTTTGGTTTTGGCTTTCTGAATCAGGCTTTCCAGCATTTTCATCACTTTTTTCGGTTTGGATGCGTGAAGTCTTAAAACTTCGCCTCTCCAACGGCTCTTGATTGAAACAAATTTTCTCTTCTCATCCGCGTGTAGCCTATGCCGCCTGTTAAGCGTGAAGGGCTTACCCCTATCGAGCACTATGACGCCGTCCTTCTTGATCTTGTAGCTGCTCGGCGTCGGAACCATAGGCATTGGAAGAAAGGTGAACACCAATATCAGGAACACGAACACTCCGTAAATCCCCAAGGACGATACGAGAAGGATTATGAATAGGAACTGAGCGGCGAACAAGGCGATGGATCTCCTAACCCTTTTAACCCTATCCATCTGCTTCAAATCTTCAACATCAGCCTCGAATAAAACATCGTTTCTCATGCGTAATTAACCCAACCGGCTACACCATAAAAATCACACCGGCACTTATTTAGTTTACCTTCAACCTTGTGGTGGGGGGCAGGGGGGAGGGGGACTCATTGGGGTTTGTAACAAGAAGCGCCCTCAGGACCCTTCTAACCGAACAAGAAGAATAGCAGACCTTCTGTAGACCTTGTATAGGGGGTCCTTGAGACTAAAATAGGGGGTTGTGAGAGGTCTAATCGTTGAGGCGCCAACGTCTCGATGTTTGGGAGACTCGTCGTCGTCTTCTTCGGCCTCAGGGAAATCCTCGGAATATCTGTTGTCTTATTCGAATATTTTTTAATCCCCTTACTCCTAATCCTCATCCATGAGCAAACTCGATCTCAAGAAGGAGCCGAAGGAGTTCTATAGCGTCAGAACTAAGAAATCTAACCACATAGAAGCCTTTTTAGGTCTATGAGGTTTAAATTATTGCGATTCTCCTATCGAAAGCAACGGATGTGAGGGGTGTGTGCTTTGCCTCTGAATTTTGAGAGAGCCTATGAGAAGATGGATGAGTATGGCCTCGACGCATTGGTGGCATCTACCCCCGAGAACGTGGTATACGTAGGTGACCACTGGAGCGTCAGCCAATGGATGTTGAAGTATGTCCCTGTCTACGTCGTCCTACCGCGAGACGGGCGGGCGGCCATCGTATCCACGATCGCAGACCTCGACGTGTACGCGGACACCCAGCCGTGGATAAAGGAAATCCGATGTTACGGGTCCTTCTACATCGAGCCCCCCGAAGCCGAAGGTCTGACCGAGGCCGAGGAGCGGCTCCACGGCCTAATAAGGAGTGTCAAAGCTGAGGCCGACCACGTTGAGGCGCTGGTAAAGACGCTGGAAGAGAAGGGTCTCGACGACAAGACGCTGGGGATCGACGAGAGGGGCGTCACGCATCCGACTTGGGAGAAGCTCAGGGCGAGGCTGCCTAGGGCCCAGCTGAGGGAGGCCTACCACGTCCTAAGGGAGATAAGGATGGTGAAGACCAAGAAGGAGATCGAGCTCCTGAGAAGGGCTGCCGGGATCTCTGAAAGAGCCGTGGAGGCCGCCTTCAACATAGCAAGGGAAGGCGTGAGCGAGTTAGAGCTACTGAGGGAATTCGAGGTCGCCCTGGCCAAGGAGGGCGCCATACCCATCCCCTCGGTGTTCGGCTGTGGCCATCACAGCGCCTTCAACTCCGTTAACACCGATTACCGGGTAAGGAGGGGGGACATCGTCCGCTTCGACGGCGGTTGCATCCACCAGAACTACTACTCAGACATAGCCAGAATCGCTGTGCTCGGTCGGGCCACGGAGAAGCAGAGGAGATACTACGCGGCGCTGGTTAGGGGTCTAGAGGCGGCCGCCGAGGCTGCGAAACCCGGGGTTAAGGCCTCTGAGCTTTTCAGGGTCGCCGTGGAGGCCGTTAAGAAGTCTGGGATACGCCACTATAGGCGCCACCACGTCGGCCACGGCATAGGCATAGAGTGCTATGACATACCTCTCCTCGGACCGAACGATCACACCCCCCTGGAGGAGGGAACGGTTTTCGATATCGAAACGCCCTACTACGAGCTCGGCTTCGGGGGGCTCCAGATCGAGGAGACCCTGGTGGTAACCGCCGACGGATGTGAATATTTGACGAGGCACGTCCCAGAGCTAAGGACGCTCTGAAGTCGTCTCTCCTCTGCTCCCCTCTATTCCCCTAGCCTTCCAGCCCGTCTCGATGGCTTACTACGGATGGCAGGGTTTGTACCTCAGGTAGGGTTGTCGGGTCACCCTCATTTCGCTCCAACCTCATGTTTTAGATAAACTTTATCACCGATCGTAGAAACAAGTCTGATGGGAAAATTTCATGGTTTTCAACCGCTGGGGGAGAAGTTGAGCGGGTAATGATGAAAATCTTAGTGCAATCCTCCACTATTCTTGCCAAACCCATTTCGTCCGCTATATCTCTTCTTCCTTAAATGCTTCACAACAAATATCTTATAGACAAATGTCTAATAGAATTGGGTGAGCGAGGCGGCGACTTGAAGAATCTGAGGTGGGAGGGGACTACTGCTCTTCTCACCGTGACACGTGTTACAGTCCCCCTCGAATCGATTGATCACCCATTTACCTGGTGTTGACATCCGATTGAGGGAAAGTCATGGTGGTGGAATGCGTTGAGAGATGAGGTGGAGAAGGCCCTTGAGGAGATGAGGCCCCATCTGAGGGCTGAGGGAGGAGACATAGAGCTCGTCGACGTGGAGGATGGCGTGGTCAAGGTGAGGTTGCTCGGAGCTTGCGCTGGTTGCCCCATGTCGCAAATGACCCTCCAATTGGGGGTGGAACGGTTTCTGAAAGAGAAAATACCCGAAGTCCAGAGAGTCGAAGCCGTGTGACAAGACCCGTATAGCCTC
This sequence comes from Candidatus Geothermarchaeales archaeon, assembly GCA_046757245.1. Taxonomy (GTDB): domain Archaea; phylum Thermoproteota; class Nitrososphaeria; order Geothermarchaeales; family JAUWBL01; genus JBHHXX01. The sequence goes on along the minus strand of JBHHXX010000046.1, from coordinate 7,149 downwards.
CAATAAGGAATTAAATGGTTATGCACCCAGACGTCACTCGGGATAATACTGATAGGGGCACAACTGGGGCCTCGCCAAGTGGGTCCTCAATTAACAATCCAAGCTCTACAGACTCATCGTAAAAGAGCAAGTAGAGGTCGCTGAAGACCTCCTCTACTAGTGGAAGGAATCCATCGCCGAGGCCCTCGCCAAGCTTTTAGAAGAGGAGCCAGAGCGTGGGTGAAAGATTAGTGGTTGAATAAGCTAGTTTATACCTAGATGGTGAAGGCTACTCCATGAGCCTGTACCTAAGGATGGCGCCAATACCGCCGAGTTGTTTGAAGATCTTCCCGTACTCCGTTTTTGATGATACGACCTCTATCTTCACGTTAAACTTCTCCCCTACTTCCTGCAGGTAATCCAGTATCGGATTCTCGCTCTCCCTGATTAAGGTGGTCTTCCCACACGCTGGGCAGGTCTCTTCCGCCTCCTCGGGGATCTTCGTGACTGTTTTTTCCCGCGTGTGGAGGCAGGTGGGACACTTCTCTACGACAATTTTGCCCTTGAAGTCATCCACGATGATCAGGGTGTCAACGGCCCCGTTGCTTAGGGCTCGCATCGTCTCCATGAGGCCGTAGGTTGCGAGGCCAGTGTCCTTGGAGGCCTCCTCTATGAAGCCGTCCACGAGTCGCTTCTCCTCTATGTATCGGGCGTCTTCCAGGAGCTTCTCAGCCTTCTCCACGATCTCCCTTATCCCCTCCTCCCCTGCGTAATTGGTGTCCACGTAGTCGATGATGGCCTTCTCGACTCTATAGTCTAGGTGGCCGCTCTTCGCGAAGTCTTTCTTAGTGTAGCCTGGTCCGCCCACTATTATGCCCCTAATCCTATCGGCATACTCCTCGTCTAGAAAAGCCTGGTTTACCTTCCTCGCGACTCGCCTGAAATACTCGTTGATCTCCATCTCCCTAAGCCTCTCAAATCTCCTGGCGGACTGCCCCCCGGCCCTATGTTTTCCCGGGATGCCCGAGGTGTGAGTGGAGATTACTTTTAGACGGGCGCCCTCGAGGATGCCCGCCGCGGCGCTGTTTACGTCTATGGAGATTAAGCCATAGACCTCCTTCTCCTTCAGAAGCTCCTCCAGATACTCTAGGTGGAAGTGGCTGTCGCATCGATAAAGACTTATGTTTATGGGCTCCGGGGGCACCACGGTGTATATCTCCATCCTCTCGCTTCCCACGCCGTCCTGAGGGATTGCACCGCAAAAGACGACGAGCCCAGTTTCGGGGGCCTCGTCTATGAATTTCAGCCTTTCGATGGTCTTCACGATGGCGTCTTGCACGTGTTTCCGGGTCAGATCGGACTTAATGTTCGAGGCCGTTGAATACTCCTCCCTGAGGTAGCCTACGACGTCGCTGATCCTCCTCTTGGGGGGTATGTAGAGGCTGATGAGCTCAGTCCCTCGGCCCTCTTTCTCCTTCAGCGCCGAGATTAGCTTCTTCAACCTATACTTTTGTTGGACCTTGTCGGTTACCTGCTCATTCGAACTCATACTATGACTCCATGTTGTGGATGGATTCAAGCCACTTATATTTAAAGCCCGATCCACTTCTCTTAAGACTGGAGATATGAATTGAGGGCAGTAATTAAATTGACGGGGCAGTTATTTAACCTGGGGGATCCTCCAACCCTCAAAGAGCTGGTCGCTGTCTCCAGCCTCCTCGGGCGATGCCACAGGGAAAAAAAATTTCAGCTGTATGTGGTCACCGGCGGGGGAGAGACGGCGAGAAAATACATCGAACTGGCGAGAAAACAAGGTGTCAAGGAGACCCAGCTCGACATCATGGGCATCACGGCATCACGCCTCAACGCTCAGCTCCTCATCTCCCTCATAGGTGAAGCCGCCTTCCCCAACCCCCTCACCAGCCTCGAAGAGTTGGGACCCTTGGTTAGCGGGGGGAAGATCTTAGTGTTTGGAGGGATCCTACCAGGGGTTTCAACGAACACCGTTTCAGCCCTCGTGGCGGAGATGACTGGGGCAGACCTGTTGATCACCCTCTCCCGATCGGGCTGCCTCTATGACAAGGACCCAGATACGCACGAGGATGCGGCACCCCTCGAGGAGGCGACCCCCGAGGAGGTTCGGAGGATCCTTTCACCCATATGGGAGAAGGCGGGTCTCTACCCCCTCTTCGATCGAACGGCTCTCAACGTTATCTCCCGCTCCAAGATCCCGACGATCATCACCGCTCCCAAGGCATCAGAGCTTGAGAAAGCCTTGAAAGGGGAAAAAACGGGGACCAGAATAGTGTTTAAGTGATGAAATGATTGCTTAAAGGGCAGCCGAAGGCGGCTATATCATTCCATATTTAATTCCATGTCTCTCACACAGCCTTTTTGATTTTTCTTCCAGTTCTTTTTGATATTCTTTTGGTGGTGCCGAAAAGATTCTAAATAAACTTTTATATTTTGGTACAAGCTCTGGAAAATGTTTTTCTAGTGTCTTATAGTAAAGTTTCTTTCCCTCGCCAAACAAGGTTAAAGTACCAACCAAGACGAACTCGGCCCCATAACCCTTTGCGGTTTTTATCATTTCTTCAAGTTGATCGTCTGAATCCGATAAGAAGGGTAAAGCAGGAATAAAGTTTATTCCGGCCAAAAATCCTTCCTTTTTACATTTCTCCATCGTTTCCAATCTCTCTTTCGGTGTTGGTGCTCCCGGCTCAAAGATTTCAGCTATTTTTTCATTCAAAGTTGAGAGGGAAAATGAGATTATCATGCCACGCTTTAGTTTTTGTTTTAGATCCACTGGTAAAATCGCATTCCCGCCAATTTCTTTCAACACATCTAGATCTCTCAATACCAGTGTTGATTTAGTTCCGATATGAACGGGAAATCTATGCTTTAAAATTATCTTATGCAGTTTTCTCGTTGTCTTAAACTCTTTTTCAAGCGGGATATAAGCCTCCTGCGAGGCCAAAAATATGATTCCGTACTCCCCTTTCCTTGCCCTTCTTGAGAGTTGTTTTTCTAAAAGTTCTGGAGCATTTACCTTCACTGACAAAGTCTTCGCCAAGTGCGCCCCGTATTTGCTCCCACGTGTATAGCAGTAAACGCAATTGAAAGGACAACCCTGATAGGGATTCACTGAATAATCATCCAAAAACCAGTCATCCCGCTTTTTGTGTTTGTTCAAAATTGATTTTACTCGAATTTCATCGACCATTTGATTCACCGATTGAATATAAGATCTCCCTCACTTCTTTGGGCCGAGATTCTTTCAATTTTCGCAAACCATCCTTGAGCTCAAAAAGTTAATATACGTTTATTAGGTATCAAGTGTATTCAAAACCCGTCTTTGAAATCGATATGGGGGGGAATCAACGCTGTCCTTTATCGAGATACTGAGAGGCCTAGGATTGCTGGGGGTTTTTCTTTCGGCTCTTCTGGGCCACTTCAGCATAGTAGTTAAGGACATAATCTTCGTTCCCCTCTTCATCCACATGACCCTATTTTGGAACCCCCTCATCTTAGGGGTGGTCGGAGGCGTGGGAGGAGGCTTAGGCGAGCTGAGCGCCTACTTAATAGGTCGCGGCATCGGTAAGCTCACCGTCAGCGAGGAGGATAAAAAGAAGATTCCCGATTGGGCGAAAAAACTCGGGTTGTTAAGCGTTCTACTCGTTTCCCTAACCCCCCTGCCCGATGCCCCCGTGCTCTTACTCTTGGGATCTGCAAAATTCCCCTTGTTAACGATCTTAATACTGGAGGTCGTTGGTAAAATCGTGTTGTATGTTGCCGTGGCTTGGGTCGGCGCTTTTTTCTATCCCATTTTTTCCGGTGCTCTCCCACCCCCATGGGGTTCGGTCTTGATCACCATAGCCTCCATAGGGCTTTTGTTCATCGTGACGTGGAAGAAGACCCGAGACCCCATCTTTAGATTTGCCTTCTATTTTTCTCGTAAAGCCCTAAACTTTTTTAGAAAAAAGATGAGGCAATAAGCGTCGCCGCTATGCGCGTCATACATCAGGATGGCTTCGCTATAGTTCCATTAATCGAGGGAAGAATTCTCAACATACCTTCTCCTACGCTTATTTCAATATACCCTCAGCCACTGCTTCGAGGTGTTCACATATCGAACTTATCGAGGATCTTAAGTTCCTTCTGTTATCAAATCCATCCACCATATCGGCGAGTTCTTCTCGGCTTTGGGATTTCAGCCTCTTGGCTTCGGATATCAACCTAGGCATGGCTCGAGTAACGTTGTCAACTATGGTAATCGTCGCTGCTCTTGCCGTGCGTGAGAGAGGGTTTAGATCTATCGCGATGACGGTCTTACCCAATCGCCTTAAGGCCTCTGCCCTATCCCCATCCTCTAGGGGAATCAAAACCGTGTCAGCCTGATAGATCCCGTCTGGATCAACCCTCCTCCGCTCACTACATAACTCCGGTATCTTCGCGGAGGCCCTTGGTCCAACGCCTAGAATCTCCTTGGCTCTATGTTCCTCAAGAAGTCTCTTAATGGCCGACTCCCTTTCGGGGCTTCTATGGAATAAGTTCACCTCGATTTTTGCGTTGACTATGCTCGCTAGCTCTATTATTTCATTGGGACATAGGGCCGCCGTGTTTCCGTTGACTGATATCACCGGGTGTTTAGATGTTAGTAGGGCCGCCGCGGCGGTCTCAATAGCCCTAAGGGCTGATTCATGCGTTCTCTCGCCCAAGAGGTAGTCAAAGGCTTCCCCCCTTCCGTGGGCGATGAGGCCCGCGGAGGCCACCACTTTTTTCTCGGTGAGTCTAACTAATTTCTCCCTCGTTTTGAGGGATTGATATCTCGGATGGTTCTTGGGGATGGTTGAGTCATTTGGTCTCAAAGGAGGTGTGCTCCTTCGTCATCGATCCGGCAACAGGTTAGGAAGCCACCGTCTCCGTATCTCCCAAGGGTTTCCATGACCTCTTCAGCCTCGTTGCCCCGGACGATTGTGAAGATTCCCTCCCCAAGCATAGTCATGCCCGCCGTGTATCCCCTTTCTCTCAACTCGAACATCATTTTTCGTAGCCTCTCGGTCATCAGATCGGTTTGCATAGTGAATCTATTCGAGAGCCTTAGGAAGTTTTCTATGGTCGGATTCCTAAGCAACTCACCCACCATGGCGCGGCCCCTCGAGTTAATCCTCCCCTTGAACTCCTCATCTGTTATAATGGTGTTCGTGGGAATCCTGTTTAGGGATAAACACACAACCCTATAGTCGCCATTCATAGGTATCTTTCTAGCCTTGCCGACGCCGGGTGCTCCGGGCTCCGTCCTTATCTCGAAACCTCCAAGAAACTCCGCGATGATGGTACCCAGCCCCGTCTTACATTCGATCTCAACCTCGTGGGCCAGTTGAGCGGCTTCCACGTCTGATAGCCCAGTCTCCAAGGCTTCGTTGAGGGATAACGATAGGCTGAGAGCTGCTGCGCCGCTTGCGCCGAAACCAGCCCCTATGGGAACGTCTATGAAGTGGTCAACGCGCACGTGGGGACGCGTCTCTATCATGCTCAAATACCTATTAACGATAGCCTTTGATACACGCGCGTCCTCGATTCTTTGACCGTTAATTCTGATCTCAACGTGGCTCCCTATTAATCCCCCGATCTCGACTTTAGTGAGCATTCCCCTCTCAATCGAGAAGCCCGCGCCCCTTGAGCCCACGTGAAGGGGGCTTCGATTTCCATCGCAGATCTCAAAGAAGCCCGTGATGTGAGCCGGTGAAAACGCCCTAGAAATCACGGTTTGACCACCTCAAGGTTAGAATATCTTTATTTGCGCTGGGGTCTGAGGACATGTGGGTTGTTTTGATGATGGGGGTCATGGAGAAGGTTTTGCCTCCATCCCCTCCATGGGATTAAAAACGCTTAATGGGGTAACCCTATGAGAGGAATCCTTTGAATATTTGCATTGATATGTAAATCATTTAAAGATTATCTTTAGAATTAACATAGATATATAGATATATTTAGAGGTGATGTCTTGGAGTTAAGGAAAGTGCAGGAGACGGGGAAGGGAACCCTGTTCCTCTCCCTTCCAAAGGCTTGGGCTCGTCATCAAAACCTGAAGAAGGGGTCCTTCATAGCGATTCGGGAAAGATTGGATGGATGCCTCATCTTGGACCCAGCCTATGAGGAGGAGGGCGAGATGCAGGAGGCAATTATTCTCTACCCACAAAAAACGATGGAGTACATTGAGTGGGGGATAACCGGGGCCTATCTCTTGGGCTACGACGTTATCAGCATACAGGGAAAGAAGCGAATCAAGCCGGAGGATAGGGGGAGGATTAAGAATGCCATTCGGAGCTTGATTGGGTTAGAGATATTGGAGGAGCACGCATATGGGATTCAAGTGCAATGCCTCATAGACTCGTCGCTCCTCATGCCTGCGAGGCTTTTGAGGAGGAAAAACTCCATCACCATCAGCATGTTGATCGATGCCCTCACGGCCCTGATGGAGAGCGATAGGCACCTGGCGGAGGTCATAGTCAAGAGGGATGACGAGGTTGATCGACTCTATTTCCTCTTGGTGCGCCTGCTTCGAAGCGCCATCAGGAGCCCGAAACTTGCTGAGAAGTTTAGGATCACGCCCATCCAATGTTTAGACTATCGGGTGGCAGCGACCCTGATGGAGACGATCGGAGACTACGCCGTAGACGTTGCCGAGGACGTTTTGGGTCTAACACCCTTCAACTTTGAGCATAAAATTCTCTCATCCATCAAGAACGTGAGCGAAACCCTTGAGGAGATGCAGAATTCAGCGGTGAACGGCTTCCTAACGATGAGCGTCAAGGCTTTATTGGAGGTACATCAACGATACGATTCGTTATTGAAGCAACTGAACAATTTTAATGAAGAAATAGGGAAACTTCCTTCCTCACAGATCACCTACCTCTCCTCGATCTCATCCTCCCTCGAAAAAATCGCGCGAGCCAACTTGGACATAACAGATTTGACCGCCCCCATAGGTCTCTTGGAGAAGGGAAGAGACTGGATGAGACTACTCAGGGAATAAGACGCTTTAGGCCTTCGAGGGTTTAAAGAGAAGTGGACGTAGCGCCCTTTTCTCCCTCAGTAGTTTGAAGGCTAACCCTAGAGAACGAATTAAGACGTCTCCTCACTAGAGCTTCTCTTGAAGATCACAGC
>JBHHXX010000045.1:0-15750 GCA_046757245.1 Candidatus Geothermarchaeales archaeon | reverse complement strand
AAAACATCGCTCAATGGACGCGTTGACGTCTCACGCCTTTGGGATGAATCCTTGATATGCCCTCTTGTAGATTTCCCCCTTCTCAAGTCCCTTAATGTCCCTTTTGTAGGGTTTCGAAGAGATTTTCTTCCCGGTATGCTTCTCCCACTCCTCGATGGATACGCCATACCTCTTCTGCGTCTTATCCCTATAGAGCTCGGGCATGACGTTGAAGGCGCAGAAGGGTATGATCCTTCCATCCGGCGATAGATAGTGGATGTCGCACCTCTTCACCCGGGCGATGTCATAATTATAGAGGTCCATGAAGTGCATCATACCAAGGAAGAGAGCGTCGTAGTGGAAGGTCCCCAGAGCCCCGTAACTGTGCCTCATCAAAATATTATATAAGATTCTAGAAAGCTTGAACCCCTTGGGTGTCTTCTTGGAGTCGATGAAACTCCTCAGCTTGTAGAGCATCTTCAGCTCAACCCAGCGCTTGTTCGCCCCCGATTGGAGCTCATCGGCCTTCTCTTGGAGGTACTCGAAGAGGCCCTCGATGTCCACGAACCGAGTTATGGGCGTCATCTTCTCGCCATCTCTAAACACGTAGGTTCCGACGCCGCAGGTGAAGTGAACCGAGAGCTCGTAGTGGGGTCTCCCCGTGAGGGCCTCGACGAAGTGGGTGACGCTGCTCGTCGATGGACACGTGTACCAGTCCTCCACTTGGATCTGGCCCTGAGTTTGCTCCTCGATGGCCTCCAAGACGTCGGGGATCGTCACCCTCAGCTTCTCCCTCTCCTCCCTGCTTATCCTCCCGACGAGGGAGACCGGTTGGAAGTTGACGCCCCTAATGATGTCCATGTTTCGAAACCCGAACCTGATGATGTCACCCAGCCCGTGGAGGTTAAGGTTTCTGATGACCGTGGGCACAAGAACCACCCCCAGCCCGGCCCGCCTACAGTTCTCGAGGGCGTAGGGGATCTCCCAGTGGCACTTGGGGTTGGTTTCAGGAGTCACCCCATCAAAGCTCACGTATAGCGTGTTGACGCCGGCCTCCCTCAGCCCCCTCGCGAAATCCGGCTCGTAGGCGAGTCTCAAGCCGTGTGTGTTAAACTGGACGTGTTCTATGCCCACCTCCCTCGCCATCTTCACGATCTCGAATACGTCGTCCCTCAGACTGGGCTCCCCACCCGTCAACTGGATGGCGTTTCCCGGAACGGGTCTCTCCTCCCTCAGGGCTCTAAACATCTTCTTTAACTGTTTTAGGCTGGGCTCATACACGTATCCCGCCCTCTCGGCGTAGAAGAAGCAGTACCAGCAGGAGAGGTCGCACCTATTCGTCAACACGACATTGGCGAGCCCCGTGTGGCTGGAGTGCAGGTTGCAGAGGCCGCATGCCATGGGGCAAATGGGGTTTTCTTCCAACACGTTTGGGGTCTCAATCCCCTTGCCCTCGTGGGCGTAGGCACTCATCCTCGTGTAAAACTCATATGAGCCCCAGTAGATCTCCTCGATCTCCCCATGCTCCAGACAACTTCTCCTAATCCAAACCTTACCGTCCCTCTCAAAGACCGTCGCGGGGAGAATTCTCAAGCACTCAGGGCAGAGGGACTCGGTTCGAGTGATGAGAGTCTCGCCCTCACGGAGGCTGGGGGGCTCCATGTGAACCCTCACGGCCTCTAAGTTTTCGTCTGGGAGGAGGTGTAACCTCGCCTTCTCCTCAACCACCTTCTCCTCCACCCTTCTAGCCAATGTCAACACCTTGAGCCTAACTGGATGAGAATCGTTTGAGCCTAATGTAGGATGGATAAAAGATTTTTTAAAGGTTTCCAAGGTTCTATGTCGACACCCTAAGACATTCTCTTTGGCTATCCAAAAATCGAGATTATTTATTTAGAGGCATCAGTAGGCTTTAAAGCACATCGTGGTTGGAACCGAAAAAAAGGTTAACTTATACGTGTCCCAATATTTTTAGAGTGGCTGAAAAGGTAGTTTCAAAAAATAGACTAAGGTGATGGGTTGGACTACATCGTCCTTGTGGACGCCTATGAAGAAATCGAGGCCATAACGAAGCACCTTGAGATGACCGACATCCTAGTGGGCCTCTTCAAGAGGACCCCACCAGACGTCGTCGACAAGGTCATCTATCTAACTCAGGGGAAGCTACACCCCGACTGGATGGGTCTCCCCGAGATGGGCATCGCCGAGAAGATGGCCATCAAGGCCGTCACCTCCATCCTAGGCCTCTCCTCAAAGGACTTCGAAAGAGCCGTCAAGAAGATAGGGGACCTGGGCATAGCCACTGAAAAGTTGTTGGCCCAGAAGCCTCAGCGCAGAACCGGGCAACTCACCCTCATCGAGGTACCCCAGATACCCGGGGCGCTCACCGTCGAGGAGGTCTACGAAAGCCTCGACGAGATAGCCCGGGAGGCCGGGCCAGGGAGCTCGGATCGAAAGATTAGGAGGCTGGGGAGGCTCCTCTCCAAGGCCGAACCCAAGGAGGCGAGGTACATCCTGAGGTCGGTGACAGGGGCCCTGAGACTGGGTGTGGGGGACATGACGGTGCTCGAAGCCTTGGCCATCGCCTACACCGCCAGCCAAGAGGAGTTGGAGGCCTTCAAGACATGGATAGACATCTCGAGGGACAGGGTTAAGGCCTCGGGTAAGGAGAAGGAGGAGATTAGGCGCCACATGGATAGGATTCAGGCGAAGAAAGAGGCCCTCGAGCGATCCTACAACATATCCAGCGATCTAGGTTACGTGGCTAAAGTGGTGGCGGAGGAGGGCCTCGAGGGCGCATCCAAGATCAAGGTGACGCTGGGGAAGCCCGTCAGGATGATGATGGCTCAGAGGCTCCCAACCGTCGAGGAGATCATCGAGAAGCTGAACGGGATGGTCTCTGCCGACTGGAAGATGGATGGGGAGAGGTTTCAGATCCACAAGAAGGGTAAGGACGTCAAGATCTTCTCGAGGAGGCTGGAGGACATCACCTCCATGTACCCCGACGCCGAGAAACTCGCTCAGAAACACGTCAAGGCTGAGGACGCCATCGTCGAGGGCGAGGCCGTGGCCGTGCACCCGGATACGGGGGAGCTTCAGCCCTTCCAGATCCTCATGCAGAGGCGGCGCAAATACGAGATAAAGAGGGCCATGGAGGAGGTCCCCATTTCCATCTACCTCTTCGACTGCCTCTACATCGATGGAGAAGACCTGACGCTGAAGCCCTACCCCGAGAGGAGGAGGCGTCTCGAAGAGATCGTGAAGGAGAGCCCCAGCTTTAAGCTAACCCCTTTCATCGCCACCAGTGAACCGGGGAGGCTCGAAAAGTTCTTCGATGAGGCCGTATCCGAGGGCTGCGAGGGCCTCATAATGAAGTCCACGGCTCCGGACTCCATCTATCGAGCGGGCGCCCGCTCATGGCAGTGGGTGAAGTGGAAGCGAAGCTATCAGAGCAAGATGGTTGAGCCCATAGACCTCGTTGTGGTGGGCGCCTACATGGGGCGGGGGAAGCGAGCTGGCACCTATGGGGCGCTCTTGACGGCTGCATACGACGAGAAGGAGGACACCTATAAGACAGCCTGCAAGGTGGGCACCGGTTTCACGGATGAGGTGCTGGAGGACCTGCCAAAGAAGCTCAAGCCATTCCTCCTGTCGAAGAGAGACGTCAACGTGGAGTCTATCCTCGAGGCTGATGTCTGGTTTAGGCCAGCCGTCGTGATGGAGGTCATCGGGGACGAGATCACCCTGAGCCCAGTGCACACCTGCGGCTTCGACGTGATCAGGGAGGGAAGCGGCTTGGCCGTTCGCTTCCCCAGGTTCACGGGGCGTTGGAGGCCTGACAAGTCGCCCGATGAGGCGACCACCGTGGGTGAGATCATCGACATGTATAAGCTTCAGCTGAAGAAGCTGGCTTAAATCGTCCCAAGCCCCTAGGAGTTTTCCTCGGCGAGGTTTAGGTCATGAGGATAATCCCCCTCAGCTTCGACTCCATGGGTGTGAGGAGCATGGCGACCTATGTGGAGACTGAGGACGCTAAGATCTTGATAGATCCTGGTGTCGCCTTGGCGCCCCGAAGGTTTGGTCTCCCACCCCACCCCATTGAGCTGGAGAGGAAGGAGGAGGACTGGAGGCAAATCGTGGATTACGCCGGAAGGTCTGACATACTTGTGGTCACTCACTACCACTATGATCACCACGAATCCCACAGGGACACGGGGGTTTATGGGGGAAAGACGGTGTTGATTAAGCACCCCCTGGAGATGATAAACTTCAGCCAGAGGAATCGAGCCGCCTACTTCCTCGATCGAATAGGTAAACTGCCCAAAAAGGTTGAGAATGCAGACGGAAGAAAATTCACCTTTGGCGAAACCCAAATCAAGTTTTCGAAGCCCGTTTTTCACGGGGCCGATCCCAGGCTGGGCTACGTCGTAGAGGTTATGGTTGACGATGGGGAGAAAAAACTCATCCACTCAAGCGACGTAGAGGGCCCTGCCATAAACGATCAGGTTGAGTTCATTCTTGAGAGTGAGCCAAACGTGGTGATATTGGATGGCCCCCTCACCTACATGTTGGACTACAAGTATGACCAGAGGAGTTTGGAGAAGTCTATGGCAAATATCCTCCTTATGATGGATCGATGCCCTCTGGAGGTCCTGATACTAGACCATCACCTGCTTAGGGAAGCCAACTGGAGGGAGAGGATGAGAGGCATACTTCATTTTGGGGAAAAGACGGGGATCAAGGTGATGACGGCCTCGGAGTACGTCGGGAAGCCCCTGAACCTGCTAGAGGCTAGGAGGGTGGAGCTCTACGAACGACACCCCGTCTGAGAACGAGAGGGAAGGTCTACAGCACTAATTATGTTTGTAATGATGGAGCCCTCAGCTGTTGAGTCATCTATTTCAAGATCACAAACATCGTAGTTGCTCCATTAACCAGTGTAATTGACCGTTGGCATATCCAGCTTCCCGAGTAGATCTATAGTATTTGAGGCTTACATAGATTATCGGTCTAGAAGGATTGCCTCCATCTGCTCTTGCTCAAACATCTCCACGGGTGGGATACCCGTGACTCTATAGGCTCTCTCCGTCAACGCGGCCAAGTCGCTCCGATCGATGAGTTCAAGTCTGAACTTCCTCGCTCCAGCCATCAGCTGCTGTAATCCAACGTAGATTCTATCGTGGAGATACGTGTATAGACCCACGGCGCTCCAGGGAACCCTCTTGAATCTGTCGACACCCAGTCTATCTCTAAGCTCCGGAACCGATATGAAGAATTTCTCTGGGTCCATGCCGAAGCGCTGAGCGAAGTTTCTCGGCAATTTACCCCTTTCCGACAACTCTTGGAAGTAGGTGGACTTCATGACGGCCGTGAGGGGCGCCCTAGCCATTGTGATCGCCTTCACATAGGGGCCGTCCCCGAAGTTGCTCATGGCTATCGCCTTGAATATCTGCGTCTCGTTTATGAAGCCTCCGGCCATGGTTATGTCGGGCACGAAGCGCCCGTGTTCCCTCAATATGTGGGCACACTTGAGGATTTGAGCCTCCAGATAGACGGTAGGGGTGCTCATCTCGTTCATCATTGGCACCGGGCTCATCCCCGTTCCACCACCTGCGCCATCAAAGGTTATGTTGTCAATCTTGGCTTCCGAGGCCACCTTCACGGTGAAAGCCACGTCTGTCGGGCTATAGGCACCTGTTTTTAAGAACACCTTCTTCGCGCCTTGTCCCCTCAGCCACTCAATGTCCTCCACGAAGCTCCTTCTGGTCGGCATTCCGACTCTGCTGTGTCTTTCAAAGGTTTTGAAGACGCCTGCTTTAAACGACTCTTGAACTGATGGGTCCTCGGGGTCGGGTATGACCACGTATCCCCTTTTTTTAAGCGTCAACGCACGCTCTAGGGTTCTAAGCCTCACCTCTCCTCCAATCGCCTTTGCGCCTTGCCCCCATTTTCTCTCGATTATGTTTACGTCCAGCTTTGATATGGCGTATACGTCCACCCCGAGTCTTTGATCCTCAACGTTTGTCTGAACTATCACATCCCCATATTTTTCATCCCAGAACTCCCTGAAGACCTCGATTCTATGGGCCAAATCCTTCGAGTGCGTGACCTTACCATTCGTGAATTCGCTGTCAGGGTCCATTCCACACACGTTTTCTCCTACGCTTATCATGGCCCCAGCCAACGCAACGCCTATCGCTAACCCATCCCAATAGTTCTTCGCGACAGCGGTTGATCCGAAGGCTCCACATATGATCGGCACTTTAAGGTCTATTCCAGCGACCTTTGAACCAGCCTCCACGTTTGGGAATAGGGCCAAGTCAGAATCCGCCTCTATTCCTTTCGCCCCCCTGAGCCTGGCAACTATGTTGAAGTGAGACCAGTCTAGATGATAGTCTTTCAGGGATGCGGAGGTGCTTTGACCGAATTGCTCTGGTGAGGGATATAGGACCTCTCTTCCTCTAAAGGCTGAGAGGCTTATTTCGCACAGCGTTGGGCACTCCTTGATGCAAATCGGACACATGCCACTCGTGGGGCTGACATCCTTCGTCCTAGTTCCTGTGCTCGTTGTGGACATGCCGTTTAAATAAGCGGAATTTTTTTGAACTCTTTCAGGCATCTTTTACAACACCCTTTTAAACCGATCATCAAACTCTAATTACATTTTCACCTTTTTAAGATTTTAACATCAATTCATTTTAAAATGTCTAAAATTAAAATTAAAAATTTAAAAATTAAACATTTTTTATTTGTCATATTTATATATTTTTATCATAATAGTTGTATCTTTCTCTAAAAGAATACGTTCACACTTCGCCTATATTCAAGAGTTAAGCTCATGAGAGCGAAGATCGTTGAGATAGACTACTCCTTGAAAACTCCCAACCCTTAGCGTAGACGGGCTTGCGCCGTCGAATCGTGGATGCTATTTGGTGCTTATTGTATATTTACAACCGGTGTCCTCCAACGCCTCGTCGATGCGAAAAATGAGCAGTCTAACCTTTTCGGGGGTTGGCTCCGTCGCCCACTCGAAGTAGAAGTCGTAATCGCCCATAATAGCCTCGCCTTTCCGGATCATAGCTCTCGTCGGCTCTCCCTTCGTGACCTCAGGAAAACTAGATGCTAGTTCTTGAAGGGCGTCCAATGCGTCGTCTATCCTTGGTCCATACAACTTTAAGTAACTCTTCATCGCCACAGCCATCATCGCCTGGGTTAAACCTAGGGGAAATTGATCAAACACCAAAATATAAGGATTTATACGTCTCAAGATGGACCGATGAAAAAATCTCGAGGAGAGCTCTTTACGCTAAGGTCTCGGTGAACTCTACTTCCCCGTCTCAAAGGGTATAACCATATGAACCCTAAGAGTAGAAATGAGTCGCGATGATAAATGGGGTCGCGGTTTTGGAACGTTATAGGCTATAAAGAACGTCGTATTCCTATTAATTAGGGTGGGGGAATCATTTATCTTATAATGATTGTCGGTTTGAAACACTCAAAAATGATTTGTGAATACATTTATCTAGGGTTTGTTGGTATGAGGCGTGAAAAGGATGAAGCCAGCCTCTGGAGAGCATAGGTTACGATGGGTAAACTAACGGACGCAATAGTTAACAAGATAAGGGAATTCAATAGATTCATCAAAATCTCCGATGTAAGCGGCCTCTCAAGGAGATACTTCGTCATGAACTCCTTTGATGGGGTTATAACGATACTGGGCGTCATCACGGGTAGCTACGCCACGGGCGCCGATCCTCGATTCATCATAGGGGCGGGCCTAGGGGCAAGCCTAGCCATGGGGATATCCGGATTCACGGGAGCATATCTGGTGGAGAAGGCGGAGAGGTCTCGGATGTATAAGGCATTAGAACAAGCTATGCTCACCCAACTAGATAAATCGATTCACTTCAAGGCTTCTCGCTTTGCCTCGTTTTGGGTCGCCTTCGTGGATGGAGCCTCCCCGCTGATGAGCGCGATCTTGGCTCTATCACCGTTCTTTCTATCGCTCTTAGACATTATTCCTACTCAGCTATCTTTTTTGCTATCCTTAGGTTTCATCATGGCGATCCTCCTGACGTTAGGGATATTCCTAGCCAAAATCTCTAGGGAAAAGATGGTTGTTTCCGTGATTAGGATGATGGTGATAGGGCTCGCAACGGCGTTGATATCTTTGATGATAGGGGGCCTCTAGGGAAAGGCGGTAATTTAAAATTTATATATTTATATTTAACACGGTTTCATGTTATTCGTGTTGAGGCGAGATTTGTCGGACCAAGATTCCGTGATCAAAAAGATATTATTAGACGTCCTGAAGCCCCACGAACCTTCCATCATCGAGTTCGCCGCTAAGCTGGTATCGATAGAAGGAGTCAACGACGTAAACGTGACCTCAGTCGAGTTAGACCAAAACACGGAGAGCATAAAGATACTCATCACTGGAGATGACGTAAACCTTGAGGGTGTTAAGAGCAGCATCGAGGAGTTAGGCGCTGTGATACACAGCGTTGACGAGGTCACCGTTACAAGGAAATTGGTCTAAAAACCCCGAGAGTCCCCTTCGACTGACAATTATAGAGCTTTTCAAACATCCTCTCTAGGACTGGATGATCCTTGAGACAGAAGAAAATCATTCGGTATGATTGTGAAATGAACCATCCATTATGACAGATTTCTATACCATAAAGAGACTGGATTTAAATAGAAGCCGCGTGTTACTTTGGTGGCTGAATATGGTTTCAAAACCATCGTCGAAGAGAGGTCAAGCCTTTTCCAAGGGACCGCGAGTGATATACACTGACAGGGGCTCCAATAGTCCGGTGAACCCTAATCGTGGTATAGGAGTAGACGAATAGGGTGCTCTGAAAACCATGTTCGGGGAGGGATATGAACGATGAGTGAATACGAGAAGATGAAAGTCATCTTCCGTAAGAAGCCCCGTTTGAGGGATCCAACGATGATCACGGGGTTGCCCGGTATGGGTTTGGTCGCAAAGCAGGTAGTGGACTATTTCGTGAGAGGCGTTAAGGCGGAGCTCATCGGAAAGATCATCTCACCATACCTTCTCCCAGCCGTAGCTCCCTTTAACAAGGGTCAGATAAGGGATATCGAGGAGGGAGTCTACAAATTCCACTCTTGGAAGGGACGTGAGAACGACCTACTCTTTTTCACGGGAGACTATCAACCAAACTCGCCCGAAAACCAACACAAGCTCGCTGATAGGGTCATCGAGGTGGCGGAGAATTTCGGGGTGAGGAGGCTTTTCACGGGCGCGGCCACCCCCGTGGGGAGATACGTTGAGGAACCGAAGGTCTACGGTGTAGCGGGCAACCGCCAATCGATTCGAATGCTGAGGGAGAAGGGCGTCACCATCATGGGGGACGGCGCCATATCTGGGTTCAATGGGATTGTGTTGAGCTACGCGAAGAGGAGGGGCATGGAGGCCGTTTGCCTCCTCGGGGAGACATATCTAATCGAGTCCATCGATGTCAAGGCAGCCCTAGTCATTATCAAGAAGCTAGCCGAGATCCTCGACGTTGAGATTGATGTGGCCGAGATAGAGAGAGCGGCCGGAGAGTTTGATAGGAGATTCCATGTTTTGCTGAAACACCATAGAGACCAGGAGAGAAGGAGCCTAGGATACATATATTGACTTGAAAAAGAGGATTTCTCGTCGGCTAAAGGTTTTCACATCTAATAAAGAGTACCCCTCTATCGTTTCACCTTTTATGGCGTCAAAAGAAAAATAAGAGGGAGGTTAGTGCTGGACTACTTTGATGGGAGGAAGCGGAATATCTTAGTTCCGCAGACGGGACATTTACCGACCAAGGCCCTTCGCTTGTTCTTCATTATCATCTCTTTGCCGCCAGAGATTTCCCTCTTTGTTCTACACTTAACGCAAAATCCGGTGGGCATCTGATTCACCTATAGAAAAGATGAGAATAACCTTTATAAAGTATACGTAACCCCCCTCAGGGTGGTAAATTTCAAGTCTTCTAAGGCTTTTCACAGCGTCTTTCAATGAACCTCCTCGCATTAACACGCTTAATAGGGGAGCTGATAAGGATCTTTTAGAGCATGAGTGACCCCCGCGTCTTCGAGGCACTTTCAAAACCCATCAGGAGGTTAATAGTCGAGAGGGGATTCGCCGAAGCCACGAAGCCTCAGATAGAAGCCATTCCCCTGATCCTTAAGGGTGAAAACATCCTACTCATCGCCCCGACGGGCACGGGGAAAACCGAGGCTGCCTTCCTCCCCATCCTTCAGATGCTCCTCTCCCACCCGAGGATTCTGGGCGTCAAGGTCGTCTATGTGACACCGCTCCGCGCCCTCAATAGAGATCTACTCGATAGGCTCGAGTGGTGGTGCGGGAGACTCGACCTAAAAATATCCGTGCGCCACGGAGACACCGAGGTCAGGGAGAGGCGGAAACAGGCCCTGAGCCCCCCCGACATCTTAGTCACGACGCCGGAGACCCTCCAGATCCTCTTGAACGGGAGGAGGTTTAGCCAACACCTAGCCTGCGTAAAGTGGGTTATAGTCGATGAGGTCCACGAGTTGGTGGACAATAAGAGGGGAACACAGCTCTCCCTCAGCCTTGAGAGGCTGAGGTGGATTTCCGGCAGAGATTTCCAGGTCGTAGGCCTCTCAGCCACAATCGGTTCACCCGACGAGGTCGCCCACTTCCTCGTGGGTGTAGGTAGGAGGTGCAAGGTCGTGGATGTGACCGTGGCGAGGGATATTCAGCTGGACGTTATACACCCCACCCCAAAGAGGGGGGACCACAAGCTTGCTTCTCAGCTCTATACCTTCCCCGAGGTCGCCGCCAGGCTCAGAGCCATGAGGGATATTATAGAGAGGCATGGATCAACCCTCATCTTCACCAACACCAGGCCCATGGCCGAGATCTTGGCCAGCCGCTTCCGGATTTGGGACCTCAACTTCCCCGTTAGCATCCACCACGGATCCCTCTCCAGCCTCTCCAGGGTTAGGACGGAAGAGATGCTCAAGGGCGGCGAGCTGAAGGGCGTCATCTGCACCTCCTCCCTGGAGCTGGGCATCGACGTCGGAGCTGTAGACCTCTGCATTCAATATAACTCTCCGAGGCAGGTCACGAGGCTCCTGCAGAGGACTGGGAGGAGTGGGCACTGGGTGGGCGGTTTGGCCAAAGGTGTGGTAGTGGTTCAAGACCCCGATGACGCCCTAGAGTCCATAGTGATCGTGGGTAGCGCCTATAGGCGGGATTTGGAGCCGGTCTCCATCCCGGAGAAGCCCTTGGACGTCATGATGCACGAGTTGGCGGGTATGATGATTTATCAGAGGCGATGGTCTATAAGCGAGGCCTATGAGATCTTCAGGAATGCCTATGCCTTCAAGGATTTAACCAAGGCGGACATAGAGAGGGTTTTGAAGTATATGGAGGGCTTCGCTCAGAGGCTGGCTTGGCGCTCCTCGGAGGACGACGCCTTCGGGAGACCCCTAAGACACAAGAGGCTCTTCAAGTACTACTTCGATAACCTATCCATGATCCCCGTGATCAAGCAATACCTCGTCATCAACGAGGCCAAGAACACACCCGTGGGGGTCCTCGACGAATCCTTCCTCGCCCAGTTCGGGAGCCCAGGCGTGAAGTTTGTGATGGGCGGCTCGGTGTGGAAGACGGTGCAGGTTTTCAGGGAGAGGGTCTATGTGAAGCCTGATGAGGACCCCTTGGGCGCCATACCGAGCTGGGTTGGGGAGGAGATACCAGTGCCCTACACGGTGGCGCAAGAGGTTGGGAGGGTGAGGGGTAGAGTTGAGGAACTTGTCAAAGAGGGACATTCGCTCCCGGAAATTTCCAACATCCTCATCGATGAGTACCGGGTGGATCACGGGGTGATGGTCGACGCCCTCAGGGATACTTATGAACAGGCGGGGGCGTGCATACCCCTCCCCTCGGACAGGAGGATAACTCTGGAGAAGTGGAAGAACCTCATAATCGTTCACACCCACTTTGGAACCCTCATAAATAGAACCCTCTCCCGATACTTGGCCTCCTGGGTCTTCGAGATGCTAGGCGAGACCGCGTCGGTCTTCGACGATCCTTACAGAGTGTTCATCAGATCTGAGCACCTCTCCCCCGAGGAGTTGATGGAGGCCTTCAAGGGCGGCTTTGACAAGGGCTTCGAAGAGGTCGTGAGGAGGACGATCCTAGAGGATAGGCTCTTCAAGTGGAGGCTCGTACAGGTGGCGAGGAGGATGGGCGCCCTGGAGAGAGAAGCAGACTTAGATAGCAAGGTGGTTGACCAACTCCTGAAGGGGCTTCGGGGGACCATCGTCTACGAGGAGGCCTTCAAGGAGGTCATCAACAAGGACCTCGACCTTAGGGGCACGATAGAGGCACTGGAGGACATACGCGGCGGAGAGATAGAGCTCGTCTCCTTGGGTCAAAGGGAGGAGCCAACCCCCATAACGAAGACGTGTCTGAAGTGGCGCACCATCAGGCTCGAGCCGGTCTCCCCGAAGCGGCTGAGGTTTCTCTCCATCGCCTCCACCAAGGCTCGACTCCTGAGCGAGGTGAGAACCTTCACCTGCGTAAGTTGCAAGGAATACATCAAGGAGAGGCGCGTGTACGACCTGGACGACGAGCTGAGATGCCCCCTCTGCGGCTCCCCAGACATCGGCATGGCTGAGGAGAGGGCCGAGGAGATTCAGAGGATATCGGAGATGCAGGATAGGCTACCCAAGAGGAGCAGAGGGTATAAGATCTGGAGGGGGATCTTGGAGACCTCCAAAGTTATCTCTAAATACGGTAAGGCCGCCGCGGTGGCGCTCACCGGGGATGGTATCACGCCAGAGGTAGCTGTGAACATCTTGAAGAGGGAGAAGAGGCTGACGGGGAAGTTCTTCGAGTTGGTGGTGGAGGCCGAGAAGAAAAGACTCATCGAAAAGTTCTCGCCAAAGCGTGCCTTTTAGGCCTAAAAGGTCTTTCCTATTTCTATCCTCCCATTAAAAAGTTGAGAAAGGCTGCCCCTCTGGGGGCTGACCAGCTACTTCATGACAGTCTACGCTCCAGCAGTACTCCAGAGGGGCCCCCTTAGAGGCTGGCATGCTTGTGGCCAGCTTGATAAACGGGTTTATAGGTGGATACCTCGTCGCGCTGATGTGGGGAGATATTTCGATGTGTAGTGGCTGTGTAAAAGCGATCTTTCTTTGCTCTGCGTAGGTTGAGCGGAGTCTTCCGACCTATCCCTGCCCTTGTGAGGACAGCCCCCAACTCGGCGGCGGGTTAACCTCATGGTCGAGGAAACCGTAACGTTAAAATCTCGTGGTGCAACCTAAAATATTTTGCGTAAATCAGTTGAAGCATTCATAGGTGGGGTGGTGTGACGAGGATAACCATTTTGTCCACCATAAACCTCAAAACCTCAAACAAAAAGGCCGTGGCGTTTCTGAGGAGAGAGGGATGTGACAACCTCTTCCTCGACTTCCCGAGGGATCAAGAGAAACACATCAGATCCCTCGCCCTCGGGATTCCTCCTCAAGAGGTGATCCAACGGCTCAGAGACGAGGGTCTCATAAGAGAGCCCGAAGACACCCAGAGGTATAGAGCCGCCGAGCCCCTCTTCGATTATCTCCCTCACATGAGCCCAGAAACTGGGATCTACTGCTTCGGGGACCCGGTCTATCACCGTGCTTCGGGAAGAATGATGGGGGAGATCCTCGTTTTGACGTGGAGGAGCAAGCTCATGGGCATAAAAATAGACGAATGGGTGAGAGCCCTGGGTGAAGAGCTTAGGCTCAGGGTGGGCTGCGCAGAGAGGGAGGCAGAGGCCATCGCGGCCAGGGCTAGGGGCGCGAGTGTCTGTGTTGGGGCATCAGAGGACATCGGCTCCCATCTGGAGGAAAGAGGCTTCCGCGTTGAATTCGTGGAGCTTGATAGGTCTTATAGCCCCCTGGACGTGTTGAGGGGGAAGATGTGGGAGGCGATGCTCAGCGGCGATGAGGTACCCGATGAGACGGTGGAGAAGCTGGTGAGGTATCACATCAAGTTCACGGATTTGATCATGAGCAGTCACACCTTCGAGGAAGCATACCGCAGGTGGGTGGAAAAATACTCAAGGGAAATCGATGAAACTAAATAGGGATGTGGAATTCAACTGGGATGAACAGGTTTCCAACTCGTTCTTCTGAATCGATTTTGGATGCTCGTTCGTTGCCCACCAAGAGGCCCAGAAAACTCTCCTCGTCGATCCCACCCCTTGTACACAGCGTCTTCCTCCTTCCTCGGGGGACCCCTCCGGATGAGACCTATGTATGTGTACTCTATCCCTCGGAAACTTGCTATCTAGGGCGTCGGGTTGAGACCCTATTTTTTTCGGTCCCGTGTGGATGTTGGTATTCGCCTAATCTCGCGGTTTTGACTAGAAAGGCAAAAATAAAGGCAGAAACTATGACTCTTAGAGTGTTTTTGGGGTGTCTGATCTTTGAACGACACTGTAAGTCCTGTTGAGGAATCACCTGGACGGGTCAGGATAAGCCTCGCCGCCGCGATGACGCTGGGCTTCAGGCCAGGCCTTTTCTTCAGAAACGCAAAGCTAACGTGTATCAACGTATTGATGCAATATTCGGATGGATGTAAGGCTAACTGCTTGTATTGCGGTCAGGCAAGGGAAATCCTCGGTGGCTCTGAGTGCAAGAATTTGATAAGGGTTGAGTGGCCGTCATACAGCCTCGATGAGGTTATACAGAGGACCAAGGTGGTCAAAAGCGACGTGAAAAGGGTTTGCGTCTCCATGGTAACGCATCCAAAAGCACGTGAAGATATCTTAACGATAATCGAGAGGTTTCGCGAAGGTGTCGACCTACCCATTTCAGCGTTGATCACACCGACTCTGGTCACGAGGGAGTACATGGAAAGGGTCAAGGAGGCTGGGGCTGAAATCATAGGCATCGCCTTGGATGTCGCCAGCCCCGAGCTGTTTTATAAGTTGAGGGGGAGAGGCGCTAAGAGCCCCCACTCCTGGGGTAGGCATTGGGATGGATTGAGAGAAGCGGTAAAAGTGATGGGTATGGGAAGGGTTGGATGCCATCTCATAGTAGGTCTGGGGGAAACCGAGGAGGAGATGTCCTCGATAATCCAAGAGGTCCACGATATTGGGGCTCAAACCCATCTCTTCTCCTTCTTTCCCGAGGCCAACTCAATCTTGGAGACGAGGCCTCAACCCCCCTTGGGACAGTACAGAAGGGTTCAACTCGTCAGATACCTGATCGACCGAGGGCTTTCGAGGTTCGAACACATGGAGTTCGATGAAGCCGGGCGGATAACCGACTTCGGCATAGACAATAACGCGGTGACGGAGATCATCAGGACCGGAGATCCATTCGAGACATCGGGATGTCCGGGGTGCAACAGGCCATACGCCAACGAGAGGCCCAGTCAGCCAATTAGGAACTTTCCCTTTCCACCCAAAAGAGAAGACGTTGAAGATATCGAGAAACAGATCTGGATTTATGAGCAACCACTCCTTCTTAGACAATAGAAGAGAGCATTGAATCCTGATGGCTAGGTGTAATCACCCTTAAAACCATCCACTCTGTTTGCTCTCAAAGGATGATTCCACCTAAAGCTCTCAGGGGATGTTTGAGGGTTCAGCCTTAAAGGGAGTATGAGATTGAAGGCGTGGAGATACATCGACACGGGTCACCTCACCGCCGCTGAAAATATCGCCCTCGACGATGTCTTACTGGAGGCGAGGTCTGTCGGGAGGTCATCGAACACACTTCGACTCCTCC
>JBHHXX010000044.1:0-16285 GCA_046757245.1 Candidatus Geothermarchaeales archaeon | reverse complement strand
CTGAGCCACCGGGCTAGGTCCCCGTTCATCTCATCGGCTATAAATTTGGGATTAGCAGGGTTCATTCTCTTATCCATTCAGGCATCACGCTATCTATGCTCAACGCAAGGTTAAATCTTTTTTCACAACAGTTGTTTTATCTCTATGAATCAGACATCTTCACTCGCTTGATTGAGAAAATCACTCAAAGTGAATGACACGTCCTCTGGTTAATTGTCATCAAAGCCGCTTAACACCTTCTAAAACGGAATTCATATCTTCAAACGTCGCTGGAGGTGAAACTAGTAAACCAACTCCAAACATACATAGACTTTATTTAAGAGCTCCGATGATTCCTTAGCTGAGGAAGGCCGCCTCTCCATCGCCCTCAAGGAGACCCTTCGATGAATTTTCAACTGAAGTATGGGAAAGGCCGTGTAGAGCTCCAAGTCCCCGATAAAAACGTTCTTTTCACCCTCAAGCCACGCACCCTACCCGGGGTGAAAAACGAGGCTGAGGCCATCACCCATGCTCTCAGGGAACCCATCGGCGCAGAGCCCCTCCGAGACCTGGTCGATGTGGGGGCCGAGGTCGCCCTCCTTGTAAGTGATATTACGAGGCCGTGCCCCAGCCACAAAATCCTACCCCCCCTCATAACCGAGTTGAATAGAGCAGGGGTTTCGGACGACCACATCACCGTGTTCTTTGCAACCGGTATGCACAGGAAGCATACGCGTTGGGAGATCGAGAGGCTCGTAGGGTCAGAGATGTTTGAAAGGCTGAGGGTGGTGGACCACGACTCGAGGGATGAACGAATCCACCGTTACCTCGGTAAGACGAGGCGGGGAACCGAGGTCTCCGTGAACGAGCAGGTGTTGGATAAAGACTTCCTGATCGGGGTTGCGAACATCGATGTGCACTACTTCGCGGGGTACAGCGGGGGCGCCAAATCCCTAATGCCCGGTGTTTCATCGTTCGAAACCATACAGCAAAACCACTCCCTCATGCTACATCCGGGATCCAAGCCGGGGAAGGCTCAAGGAAACCCTGTTCGAGAGGACCTAGAGGAGGCCTCTCGCTTAGCAAACCTAGACTTCATAGTCAATGTGGTTCTCAACGAAGAGAGGGACATCGTCAAAGTCGTGGCTGGACACCCCATTGAGGCGCATAGGGCGGGGATACCGCCGAATGACTACATGTATAAGGCTCCGATAGGGGAGAGGGCCGACATAGTCATAGCGGCGGCCGGGGGCTTTCCGAAGGACATCAACCTCTACCAAGCCCAGAAGGGTTTAGACAACGCCGGATACGCCGTCAAAGAAGGTGGAACCATCATTCTACTCGCTGAGTGCGGTGAAGGTTTGGGGGATAAAACCTTTGAGGACTGGCTTTCGGAGGCTACAAGCCCAGGAGATATCATTGAAAGGCTGAGAGACGAGTTCGTCCTCGGCGGCCATAAAGCGTATGCCATAGCGAGACTGGTCGAAAACGTAGGAATCATCCTCGTTTCAAACCTACCCGACGACCTAGTGAAGAAATCCTTCATGAGTCCCGCGAAGACGGTGGAGGACGCCCTGAAAAAAGCATTTAATGCTCAGGGGAGAAATGCCACCGTTACCGTAATGCCTTTCGCCGGTTCAACCCTCCCTTTCCAAACCAACGCTTAGACCCGTCATAATTCCCGCGTAGAATTTCTTTGTTATGCCTCCCTATTTATGAGTCCTGATTTCGTCCTCTATCGCTTTCCCCATCTGCCCCGTGCTCACAGCCGTCTGACCTGGAGCCGCTATGTCCCTCGTCCTATAACCCCTGCTCAAAACCTTTCCAACGGCTTGGTCAACGATCCCCGCCGCCTCGCCCTCGCCGAACAAGTCCAGCATAAGCTTCACCGAGAGAATCATCGCTATGGGGTTGACTATACCCCTCCCCGCGATGTCGGGAGCTGATCCGTGACCCGGCTCCGCCATGCACCGCCCCGTCTCCGGGTTGAAGTTAGCGCTATGAAGCATGCCGAGGCTGCCGACGATTTCCCCCGCCTCGTCGCTCACGATGTCGCCGAACATATTCTCCACGACGACCACGTCGAAGCGCCCCGGGTCCCTGATGATCCACTGAGTGAAGGCGTCGACGTACATGCTCTCCGCCTGAACCTCGGGGTGCTGTTTCGCCATCTCCTCGAACTTGCCCCTCCAGAATCGACTGCAGTTTATGACGTTGGCCTTGTCCACAGACGTCACCATTCTCCCCCTCTGCTTAGCTAGGTCAAAGGCATACCTAACGATTCTCTCGACCCCGCGCTTCGTATAGATCATGACGTCGGTGGCTACGTCCTCTGACACGCCGCCGTGGCCCTTATACAGGCTTTCGATGTTCTCCCTCACTATCACGAAGTCGACGCCCTTGGCGATCCGATCATTCTTCAGTGGAGAGGACTCCTCTAGGCCGGGATAAAGCTTTATGGGCCTCATGTTCACAAAGAGGTCGAACTCCTGCCTCAACCTCATCACAACAGACCCCTCGATCAGTCCAGGTGGGAGGTCTGGGGAGCCGCACGGAGCCTTGATGATACCATCCGCTGCCTCACAGATCTTCATCGTCTCTTCTGGGAGTGCCTCCCCGGTTTTCTTGTAGCACTCAGCCCCAGCGGGGGCCTCGATGAGTTCAAACCTCAAGTCTGTTGCGGCTTCAAGGGCCCTCAGAACCCTGATGGACTCCCTCGCGATCTCGGGTCCCACGCCGTCACCGCTAATCACGGCTAGCCTGTATTCGCTCATGTCTAAAATTCGAGTTGAAAAACTTATATCCTTTTGGGTTGCCTCCGACTTGAAAAACCGGGTTCCCCAAGCCTTTCCCTCAGCTAGGAACCCCAGTGTCCCCATCCCTCACCCCAGCTTCTTTCATTATCAAGCCCAGAATCAGGGCTCCTTCGGCAACGACGGCTATCAAGGCTAAGGCCGGGAGAAAGGACCCCATTGCGTCCTTGATGTATCCAACGGCGATCGGGAGGAGGATGGATGAGGCGTTGCCCACCGAAGATATTAACCCAATCGCGCTTGACACCTGGGTGCTCTCCATGCTCTCTATGGGTATCACGAGCACAAGGGTGAGGATGCCCACCGTGCAAAAGCCCGCGGCGAAGGTGGCGATCCAGAGGGGAATCCCTCCCGTGACTCCGATGAGGAATATGGTGGGGCCGCTGATGAATCCAAGGGTCAACGTGAAGGGTCTTCTTACGCCCACTCGATCGGAGAGGGTGCCCACGACGGGGCCAGCAAATAAAAATCCCAGCGGTAGCATCGTGGCTATCAGCCCCGCGGTGACCGGCTGGATGCCCTTAAGTTCGAGCACGTAGGGAAGCCATAGGCTCATGGTGTCATAGGATCCAACGGCGCAGAGGAAGAGCCCGGTTAAAACCCAAACCTCCCTCATCCTGAGTATCGCGATAAAATCCATCGATGGTGCCTCTGACCGCACCGTGTTTGACGACCGATTGACCTCTGCGGGTCGTCGAGAGAGGGTCAGCCACATGACCGCGAGAATTACCCCCCAAGCGCCATAGACGCGGAAAACATCTCTCCAATAGCCCAGCAGAGACAAGACGTAGGGGGTGAGGCTTAACCCCACCACGTTGCCTAGGGAGAAGCCGGCCACGTAAAGGCCCGTGGCCATACCCGTCTCCCTCCGGGGGAACCAAGCGGCCACCACCTTGGGCAGGCTGGGCATGATCGCCGAGAGCCCCATCCCCAAGATCACCTGTATCGCTATGAGCATCTCATAGGTCGCGGCGAACCCCCTCAAAAGTCCGGATGCGGCTATGATGACGACCGCCAAGCTCAGGGTCGCCCTAAACCCCACGCGGTCACACAGTAGACCCCAAGGGATACGCAGCAGCGCGAGGGGCAAGACGCACGCCGAGAAGATGAGGCCCGCTTGTGCGTGGGTTAAGCGCAGATCTCGCACCATCTGTGAGATCAAGGGCGAATAGGAGAAGAGGAGGAGGTGCAGGGTGAAAGCTGTGGAAAAGGCTAGAGCCAGCATCACCCATCGGTAGCGGAGCGTGTCCCTCATTTCGTAACCGAACGATTAAAAAGTCACATTAATTAAAGGGAAGCGCCCACAGTGGCGTTAACCTCGTGTCGAAGTGGCCACTCCATTTGATGGTTGCTCCAACCGGCGTCCCTCAAGCCCGAGGCGACGTTTCACAGTAGACCGTCCTCCCTTAGGAGGTTTTCCACACTCTTGAGGTCGGCCTCAGCCTCCGCCACCGAGGGGGCGAAGCGCTCAACGACGACTCCTGCGTCCTTCAACCCGTGTCCAGTCGCCACACAGACGATCTCTTCATCCCTTTTGACGACTCCTGTATCGATCAACCTCCTCAACCCAGCGATGGAGGCCGCGCTGGCGGGTTCGACGAAGAGTCCCTCCTTCTCAGCCAATAGTCTCTGAGCCTCCAATATTTCATCGTCGGAGACCTTTACGGCGAGCCCGCCCGACTCCCCTATGGCCTTCAGGGCCTTCCTCCAGTTCACGGGGAGACCTATCCTTATGGCCGTGGCGAGGGTTTCGGGGTTTGAAACGCGTTTAATCTCGTCGCGCCCCTCCTCGACGGCGTCCGCTATGGGGGAGGCCCCCTCGGCCTGAACCCCTACCATCATCGGAATCGTTTCAATAAATCCGAGGTCGCTAAGCTCAATGAAGCCCTTCCATATGGCGCTTATGTTGCCAGCGTTTCCCACCGGGACCACCACGCGGTCAGGGATATGTCCAAGTTGATCCACCACTTCCATCGCGAGGGTCTTCTGTCCCTCAAGTCTGAAGGCGTTGATCGAGTTAAGCAGATAGACGGGGTGGGCTGAGCAAATCTCTCGAACGGTTGCCAGGGTGTCATCGAAGTTCCCCCTCACCGAAATGACCTTTGCGCCGTGGATCATGGCTTGCGCCAACTTCCCAAGGGCCACCTTCCCGGAGGGGATCAGTATGATGCAGTTCAATCCAGCTTTGGCCGCGTAGGCGGCGAGGGAAGCCGAGGTGTTTCCCGTTGAGGCGCAGGCCACCGTCTTCACCCCAAGCTCCAAGGCTTTGGTAACGCCCACGGTTATACCCCTATCCTTAAAGGAACCCGTGGGGTTCTCCCCCTCATCCTTCACGCATAGGCTATGGACCCCAAGGGATTCGGAGAGACTGTGGCATCGGTGTAGACTCGTGCCCCCCTCGTTCAGCGTAACTACCTTCGAGTGATCCCTAACGGGTAGGAGCTCCCTATACCTCCACACAGAAAGAGGTCTTCGGCGCCACACGCCTCTGAGGTTTGGCGGCAAGGCGTCATAGTCGTATACCACGCTTAATAGGCTTCCACAACTCCTACAGACATAGATGACCTCGCTTGGATCGTAGACGGCCTCGCAGCCTATGCACCGCAGGTGAAACTCCCTCAGGTCAAAACCCCTCCAAAACCCTCGCCCCCTTAGATGGTTTAGCCACGTGTGCCTCAGCCTCCACGCCCAAGGCCTCAAAGGCATCCTTCATCGCCTCGGCCACCTCGGAGGCCTTCACACTCCTCGAATCCACAACGGCTATCATGCTCGGCCCAGCGCCGCTTATGGCTACGCCGAGAGCCCCGCTTTCCAGGGCGCTCTTCTTAACCTCCAGATAGCCTGGGATCCGGGGCGCTCTCGCGGGTTCAACAACCTCGTCAATCATGCATCGACCTATGAGGTCTATGTCAGATAGGAGGAAGCCTGCGATCATGGCGGACGCGTTGCCAAGGTTTTGAACCATCTTTTGAAGGGGGACGTGTCGAGGGAGGATTGAGCGGGCCGCCTCAGTCTTTTTCCGCGGTATGGCGACGTCGGGGATCACAACGGCTATTTCAAGGTTTCTTGGTGGTGTTAAAGGCACCACACTCAATATTTTATTGAGGCGAACTATGGTAAACCCACCGAATATGGCGGGGGCAACATTGTCATAATGAGGTACGCCCGCGGAGGCAGACTCCCCTCGGGCGGCGATTTTTACTAACTCCACCTTCGAAAAACCCGCGTCGAGCAATCGATTTAGGGCGATCGCTGTGGCTGCCGCGCTCGCCGCGCTACTTCCCAGGCCCACACCCGGCTTTATCCCCTTCGTTATCCCAATGCTGAGGCCGTGTTTCACGTTTAACTTCTCCAAGAAAAGCCGGGCGACCACGCCCGCCGTGTTCTCTTCGACCCTCTCAGGTACCAAGCCGCCGTATTTTCCGAGGGCTTCGATGGATAAACCCTTGGGCGCAGGACTTACCTCAACGATGTCGTGGAAAAGATCGAGGGCCAATCCGAAGACGTCGAAGCCTGGGCCTAGGTTGGCGGTCGTGGAGGGTGCTTCAACTACAACTCTGTTTGGTAGGCGATCACCGGCGGTCAAACCTCCACCCTCTTTTGCCCCCCTTCATATTTAAGGCTTATGTAAGTTATATGGAACAAGGCAAAGGCACGACGGGGTGCTCTTGTAAAGGGTTAAATCCACACGTAATGATTAAGATGGTTAAGGGTTGGGAGGTGTCTATGAGTGCCTGACCTATCGGTTGAAATCGCGGGCGTGGACTTCAAGAACCCCATCGTAGCGTCTTCATGTCCCCCCACAAAAGACGCTAGAAGGGCGAAGAGGGCGATTAGGGCTGGTTGCGGCGGCATCGTGATGAAGAGCGTGACCGTGGACCCGTGGTTTACGAAGTATCCATACCCATGGCTCAAGCTCCTCCACTGGGAAAGGAGAAAAGAGGAGCCCCGCTGGACCCCGAAGCACTTCGCCTTCTACTCTAGGGGTTTGATGTTTACACCGGATCAGTTAACCCCCCACATAACGGAGACCAGGGGAGCGGCCAGGGAGGCGGGGTGTGTGCTCATCGGCAGCATCATGGGCTACACCCTCGAGGATTGGGCCAACTTGGCTCAGACGATGGACGAGGAGGTTGAGGTTGACATGGTGGAGTGTAACCTGGGCTGTCCGCACCCCCAAGAGTGGACGGGGGAGGCGGGGGGCAAGCTGGCTGGGAGCAACCCGAGGATCGCGGGCGAGGTGATCAAGAGCGTCAGGGAGAAGTGTAGCGTCCCCGTCATAGCGAAGTTGACGCCCGAAACGGGGGACATGGTTGCGGTCGCCGAGGCCGTCAGGGGGGCTGGTGCCGACGCCGTCACGGTCATGAATAGATTTTTGGGGCTTAAGATCAACATAGAGACGGGGATGCCCGAGCTAGGCGGCTTCGCTGGGATCGGCGGCCCGTGGATGAAGCCCTTGACCTTGAGGTGGATTTCGAAGATCGCCCAGAGCGTGGGCATACCGATTCTCGGCAACAACGGTGCCATGAACGGGAAGGACGCCGTGGAATTCATGATGGCGGGCGCTAGGGCCGTTCAATTCTGCACGACCATACTGGTGAACGGCTATGGGGTGATTGGGAAGATAAAAGATGAGATCAGCGAGTTCATGGAGAGGATGGGGTACGGTGCCGTGGACGAATTTATTGGGGTCGCCTTAAAACACGTCGTCGAATATAGGGATATAGATAAGCTGCCGGTGCTCGTCGCCGAGGTTATGGGGGAGAAATGCGACGGGTGTGCCCGATGCGTGTCGTCCTGCTTCTACGACGCGATTAAAATCATCGATAAGAAGGCAACCGTGGAGCCCGAGTCGTGCGTGGGTTGTCGATACTGTGAACAGTTATGCCCCCACGAAGCGATATCCATGAGGGTCGGCGAGAGGGAGAACTACCTCCGAGCCCTGGAGCCGAAGATGTGAAGCCCGATGGCGCTCTCCAACCCCGATGTTCAAAAAAGGCGTTGCATTGATGGTGGCCGCCTGTTCTGATCGAAAACTCATCGGACTCAATCGATCTGACGCCAAAACCGGAGGGAAACCTAAGGGCCTTTGAGTATACCGTACATAAATCGTCCACAAACCATAAAAGACTCGGGGCACGTAAAAGAGGGGACTGGTGTCGGCTGCGCTAAGTCTGAACGCCGCGAATGGGCATCAGGAAACCTCCAAGGACTGATGGATGTAATGTGCCTCATTCATGGAGGCTCATGGGGATGTGTTTGACGTGAGTAGGGGAAGCGAACTCGAGGACTTGATCGAGGCGATCGCCTTAGAGTGTGGTTGGCGTGTGGAGAAGAGGAGGAGGCATGGAAAGAGGATCCTCGATTTGGTGCTCTCAAAAGGTGGTGTTGTCTTCATCGTACAAGCCAAAAACAAGGACGTGGCTCAGCCCCGAGACGTGAGCCAAACCAGGAAGGACTATGAGGAGTACATCAACTATCTAATTCGGGAGAGGTTGGGCTTACGTGTGGCCTCCATCCTCGTCTCAAGGGGCTTCTCTGACGGGGCCAAGAGGAGAGCCAGGGGCTACGGCGTGAGACTCTACAGGGTTGAGGAGTTGAGGGATCTGCTCAGTTAGGTTGGTGAGGAAGCAACACCGTCAAGGTGAGAATAATAGGTCGCGCCGGCCTGAGCGACGCTGCGAATCGAAGTAACCTATGACATAATCGGCTTGGCGAGGGCTCCAGAGGTTTCAAGGCTCCAGACTCCGAAGGATGAGGCAAAGTCATGATCTCGCCGATAATTCTCGATGTGGCTCGCGGCGTACACACGGCATACTCCGGGTTTGAGGAGTTTCACTCAGCCTTTAAGGGGTGTATCCGCCATTTTTAAAGATAGACTTTTTAAATCTTTCATGATGGGCGAATCCATGTTCGCCCTATAGAGCTTTGCGGGGCCGATTCTCCTCGTCTCAACCACCAGCCCCAGACCTGTCAGATGGGGCCATATCCTGTGGATCTGAGATCGGCTCACATCAACGTTTTTGGAGATCTCCTCCTTGGTATGGTCTACACGTGTATTCTGGAGGAGGAAATCTAGAACCTTTACGGTTACGCTGTTCCCAAAAAGATTCTTTAACACTTCTCTCTTCGCCTCGCTTTACAATGGCCTTCCGTATATGGGACAAACTTTTTTGCCTTGAGATGTAGACTTCTAAGCCAAAAGGATTGTGACCGTAGCGGTATATAAGTATTTCATAAATGGTTTATAAATAAATCATAAATGAAACGCTTATATATCATCGATAACATATTATGATTGCGGGGGTCATAGACGTGAATAAGCATCGCAAACGTACAAGATGATTCGTCTTCACGGATCAAGCTATATATCACTAAAACCACCACATGTGGAAAAACAGATCCCCCGCATCCCTATAGGGATCTGGAGGTCCTATCTCATCATATGTTGAGGG
Source organism: Candidatus Geothermarchaeales archaeon (assembly GCA_046757245.1). GTDB lineage: Archaea > Thermoproteota > Nitrososphaeria > Geothermarchaeales > JAUWBL01 > JBHHXX01. The sequence goes on along the minus strand of JBHHXX010000044.1, from coordinate 7,038 downwards.
GCGAGAATATGCGATCAACACAGATACATGTCACCAGCATGAGGTGTAAAAACTGTGGGCGAGGAGAGTTCATCCTAGATGAGAGTACGCAGGAGCTCATCTGCATTAGCTGTGGCCACATTATTCTAACACAGAATATTGAGAAGGGACCGGAGTGGAGAACCTTTGAAGGCGAAGAAGAGTCAAAGAGAAGGGTTGGAATGCCTCCAACCCCGATGATGCCCGACAGGGGCGTATCCACCATAATTGGTATAGAGGATGCGGACTCGACGGGAAAGAGGATCGTCGGCAGAGCCAGGAGGGACTTCCAGAGACTCAGGATGTGGCAACGTAGGATAAGTTTCTCAAGCTCAATTGAGCGCAACTTGGCGAAAGCCCTGAGCGAGTTAAACAGGCTGGGCGAGAAACTCGATATCTCCCTACATGTTTTAAAGACGGCCTCCCACATCTACCGGATGGCTTTGGAAAATGACCTGATCCGTGGGAGATCCGTAAAATCCATGTCCACGGCGGCTCTCTACGCCGCCATTCGTTACGAGGGCGTTCCAATAACCCTGAAGGAGCTGAGCAGAGCATCGGACCTGGTAAAGGGAGACCTTGGTAGAGACTACCGGATGCTCGTCAAAGAACTGAGACTAAGAATGCCCGTCGTTGATCCGGCAAAATACGTTAGGAAGATCTGTGCCCGTGGAGGCCTAGGCAAGAAGGTGATGTTGGAGGCCGAAAAGATCGTCAGGTTGGCCCAAGAGAGGGGGATAATCGCCGGAAAGGAGCCTGTTGGAATCGCTGCGGCTGCCGTTTATTACGCCTGCGTGCTCTTAAACCTTGACAAAACCAACGAAGACATCGCTGATGCGGCTGACGTAACCACGGTCACGGTTAGGAACAGGTATAGGGGTTTAGAGGAGGAGCTGGACCTAGAGGACGTCATTTCAATAAAAAGCCTTGTTAAGGATTAAAATCTCAACTATTAATGCTTTCTTGAGTCCGAGCTTCAGGCCTATGTTCCTCTCTGGGTAGGTGTAGGCTATCCCGGCCTGCTTCAGCTACCCTATGACTCCTATCAACTCAATCTTACCGCATAGCGCCCGACCTCGTCAAAAAGAGGCCTTCTATTGGGGCGTTTAACATCATCGGCGAGGCCAAGGTCACATCCATCACTTATAAAGCAGCTCTGCTTTAACTATTAAGAATCCAAACGAGCACGGTCAAGAGCATGAAGCGGTGGGTCTACACCTTCGAGGAAGGCGGTAAGGAGATGCGCGCTCAGCTGGGGGGCAAGGGCGCCAACCTAGCTGAGATGACCAAGATGGGCCTCCGCGTTCCCCCAGGCTTCATCATAACCACCGAGGCGTGCATAGAGTTCTTCAACAACGGCGGGGAGTTTCAACCCGGCCTAGAAGAGCAGATTCGAGAAGGGGTGCGGAGGCTGGAGGCGAAGACGGGGAAGAGATTTGGAGGGGCGGAGAACCCCCTACTATTATCCGTTAGATCCGGGGCGCCGATCTCGATGCCGGGGATGATGGATACCGTCCTAAACTTGGGTCTGAACGACCAGACGGTGGAGGCGTTGTCAAAATCGACCAACGATGCACGCTTCGCCTATGACGCCTACCGCAGATTCATCATCATGTTCGGCGACGTGGTATTGAGTATTGAACGTGAGAGGTTCGACGAGATCTTCGATGAGGTGAAGCGGGAAGAAGGGGTGAGACGTGATGCAGATCTCAGCGGAGACGCCTTGAGGAGGATCATTGAGAGAGAAAAAGAGTTGATCAGGAGCGAGGTGGGACGAGACCTACCCACCGACCCGATGGAGCAGCTGATGATGGCGGTCAAGGCCGTCTTCAACTCCTGGAACACGCGGAGAGCCATCACATACAGGGAGCTCCAAGGCATACCCCACAACATGGGGACCGCTTGTAACATTCAAGTGATGGTTTTCGGCAACTTGGGCTGGGAATCTTGCTCAGGGGTCCTCTTCACCCGAAACCCGGCCACCGGAGAGAAGTCGCTCTACGGGGAGCTGCTCTTCAACGCCCAGGGCGAGGACGTGGTGGCCGGCATACGCACACCCATGTCCGTCGCGGACCTGAGGGAGGACCACCCCGAGCTATACAGGGAGCTGTCGGAGGCGGCGGAGAGGCTGGAGAAACACTATAGGGACATGCAGGACATCGAGTTCACCGTGGAGAGGGGAACCCTCTACATCCTACAGACCAGGACGGGTAAGAGATCAGCCGCCGCATCGGTCAAGATCGCCGTGGACATGGCCAAAGAGGGAATCATTGATAAGAGGGAGGCTTTGATGAGGGTAGACCCAAAGCAGATCGAGGGGATGCTGCACAAACAGGTCGACCCAAAGGCGAAGAGGAGGATCATCGCAAAAGGCCTACCCGCATCGCCAGGGGCCGCGGTGGGAGAGGTCGTCTTCGAACCCGATGAGGCGGAGAAACGGGCTAAGGAGGGGGCTAAGGTCATCTTAGTGAGACCGGAGACGACTCCGGACGACATCCACGGCATAGTGGCGGCCCAAGGCGTCTTGACCTCGAGGGGAGGCATGACCTCCCACGCCGCGATCGTGGCTAGGGGCATCGGCAAGCCCGCTGTTGTAGGCTGTGAAGCGGTGAGGCTGGACCTCGAGTCGAGACGGTTTGAGGCAGACGGCGTGACCGTCAGGGAGGGAGACGTGATAACCTTCGACGGCTCGACGGGCGAGGTGATGCTCGGCTCCATACCCCTCATAGAGCCCAAGGTTGGAGGAGAGTTCGGAGAGCTTCTCTCTTGGGCGGACGAGGTTAGAGAGATGGGCGTATACGCCAACGCCGACACCGAGGCCGACGTCGCGAAGGCCCTCGAAATGGGCGCCGAGGGCATAGGCTTAGCGAGGACGGAGCACATGTTCTTGGGCGTAGAACGGACAAAGATCGTCCAAGACATGATCCTAGCCGAGACCGATGATGAGAGGAGGAGAGCCCTCGAGAAGCTACTGCCCCTCCAAGTTGAGGACTTCAAGAAGATCCTGAGGATCATGGATGGGAGGCCGGTCCTCATACGGCTCCTAGACCCACCCCTCCACGAATTCCTACCGAAGGCGGAGGCGCTCCTGGTGAAGATCCATGAGCTGGAGAGGCAGGGGGCAGACCCGCAAATCATAGAGGCGAAGAAGCAACTCTTGAAGAGCGTCAGGCGCATGCAGGAGGCAAACCCGATGCTCGGGCTGAGGGTGTGCAGGCTGGGGATCGTTTACCCCGAGATATATGAGACGCAGGCGAGGGCCGTGTTCGTGGCGGCCAGCGAGCTCAAGGAGGAGGGGCTAGACCCGAGGCCGGAAATCATGATCCCAGGAAGCATCCACCGGAATGAGCTGACCTTCCTCAAGGAGTTGATCAACAGGGTGGCCGAAGAGGTGAGGAGGGTGCGGGGAGTAAGAATTGACTTCAAGTATGGAACTATGATCGAGATGCCTAGGGCGGCCCTGACGGCCGACGAGATCGCGGAGGTCGTCGACTTCTTCAGCTTCGGCACGAACGACCTCACTCAAACCACGCTGGGCTTGAGCAGAGATGACTCTCAGGGCACCTTCCTCCCCCTGTACATCGAGAAGAAGGTGCTGGAGGACGACCCCTTCCTCACCATCGACGTGAAGGGCGTGGGTAAACTGATCGAGACGGCGGTGAGGCTGGGCCGGGGGGCGAACAAGGCGTTGGAGATAGGGGTGTGCGGGGAACACGGTGGAGAACCGAGGTCGATAAACTTCTTCTATGAGGTGGGCCTCGACTACGTCAGCTGCTCACCCTTCAGGTTGCCGGTGGCGAGACTGGCGGCGGCCCAAGCCGCGATAATGAAGGTGGAGAGGAGGGCGGCTGCGGTGAGGGCGGCCTAGGGGTGAAGCGAAGGTAGTTTAGCCCCATAACACATATATCTGCATGTGTCTTTCGACCCTATTGAACGCCATGTTGAAGGGTGTGATCTTCGACCTCGACGGAACCCTCACGGAGTTCACCCTAGACTATGTGTCAGCCAGGGAGGAGATAGTAGATTTCCTCCTCGAGAGAGGAATACGCATAGGAAGCGCGGCGAGGAGGATAACGGACGTCCTCGACGAAGCCCATGAGAGGTTGAAAAGGGGTGATAAAGCATCGGAGTTCAGCGAGATAAAGCGCATAGCCTATAAAAAAGTGGCGAAGTATGAGCATGAGGCAGCCCTGAAGACGAAGCTTCACCCGGGCGCGATCGAAGTGTTGGAGAAGGTGAGGGGGATGGGGCTTAAGGTGGCCGTGGTTACCAACAACAACAGGAGCGTTGTCGATATGCTGTTAGGCAGGCTCGGTATAGAGCACTTCTTCGACGTGGTGATATGTAGGGAGGACGTCTCGGAGTATAAACCTAAGCCGGACTCCATTAGGAAAGCGGTTGAGGAGATGGGGATAAGGGCTGAGGAGGCGGTCTGCGTGGGGGATAGCAGCATAGACGTGGAGGCGTCGAGGAGGGCTGGCGTCCTATGCATAGCGGTTCCCATAGGGGTGGCTAAGGTAGATGATCTTCGGAGGCACAACCCTGACTATCTAGCCGGCGACCTCTTCGAGGTGATGGGCATAGTTGAGGAGCTCTATGGGTCTCAGATGAGCCCTGGGGAATGAGTCATCGGTGATGGTGGTCTCTAAGCAGGGGGACGCTTCTCTATGATGGGGCTTAAACACCATTCCTCTATCCAAAACGTTTATTTGAGTTGAAGGGGTTTCATGATTTGATTTATCATGAGGAAATCTGTTTTTCCCCTATCTAAGATCTTGGTTAGGGTGGGCGCACTCGAGTTCGGGGATTTTTTGCTTTCAAGCGGGAAGGAGAGCCCCTACTATGTGGATTTGAGTCTGATATTTAATCACCCGAGCGTCCTCAAGGTTGTCATCGAACTCTTTGAGAGCGAAATCAGGGATAGGATTGGCTTCGACGATTTCCAAAGGGTGGCCGGTGTGTTGAAGAAGGGCATCCCCTTCGCCTCAATCCTATCCTTTAGGTTGGGGAAGCCCCTGGTGATGCTCGACAAGGCGGATGGCTCAGCCGCCTTCGGAGCCGTGGAGCCCGATGAAAAAATTCTCTTGGTTGACGACATGATAAACGTGGGTCTCACCTTGGAGAGATGCGTGAAGTGGATAAGGGAGAAGGCTGGCGCCGAGGTCCAGCACGCGGTCGTCATACTCGATAGGCTCGAGGGAGGGGGCAAAAGACTTGGGAGGGTGGGGGTTGAGGTTCACAGCCTAGCCACGATAAGGGAGATAATAGACACCCTCCTAGAGTTCGGCTCCATAAACGAAGAGGAGTATGAGGTCATCAAGGGAGAAATCGTTAGAGAATGAGGAGGTAAGCCAGAAATCGATTCTAACTCTGGGAGGAGGCCCACAACCAAACTGAAAAGTCTCAGTCACTCCCTTCAACATTGAAGAAAATTGGCTTTCTGGGTTTAGACGCCATAGTATAGTGCTACGGCGGCCAGCCCCCCGATGATGGAGGATGAGAGGTTCACAAAGTCGTTATCCACCCTCGTTGAGCCCCTCTGCAGAGTCGTCTTTTTCTCGCAGTGAATCTTCTTCTCCGTGGTTTTGCCACAGACCCCGCACGTGTAGATGCCTTGCACGGAGGCCCCCAGAAGGCTGTCAACGTTGGCCCCCAAGAAGCCGCTGGTCAGGGCGATGAGTAAGACCTTAAAATAGGGTGATCCTAGGAGTGAGGCGCCAAAGAACCCAATCACCCCGGAGAAAGCGGCCGCCAGCAAGGCGGCGACCTCACCGACGAGGGTTATGCCTCCAGACGTCCCGGGGGCAACGATCTTGTTCAGGTTGGTGATGAGCCTGGGCGGCGTCTTCGAGGTGAGGCCCACCTCTGTGGCGAGGGTGTCTGCGGCCACGGAGGAGACTGATCCCACGAAGAACGCATACCAGAGGGCGTGGCCCGTGAAGCCGTATATGACGGTGGCGATGGAGGCGGCGCCACCGTTGGCGGCCACGTTCGTCCACGTTCTGATCTCGCCGCCCTCGAGGGCCAGACCCTGGTTGTATTTTAGGCTGTATTTGAACCTGGTGAATATGGATGCGGCCGTGAGGAAGTAGAAGATCTGTAGGAACCACGTCCAGCCCCCGAACCAGAAGATTGTTATGCCCACGATGAGGCTGGCGATGACGCCGAGTACGTCCAGGATCTTCAGTTTGTACGCGATGATGCCGAAGATGGGTACCAGGATCGAGCCTAGGGTGAAGTTGAGGGCGAAGGCGTTTTCCAAGGCTAAAACCTGATTACACCTTATTTGTAGTAGTATCCCCGAGTGTAGTTAAAAGCTTTACGCCCGCTTAAAGGCCCTCAGACCCTCTGTTAGCTCCTTCTCTGAGATCTTTCCGGAGAGCGCGAGGATTATCCTCTCCTTCTCAGCGATTTTTTGGGCCAGCTCGTCGACGGTGGAGGGGCCGTGGAGGATGACCATCCTCGGCTTCAGGGGGGAGACCCTGATGGCCACCATGGGTGAGCGGCCCTTGGTGACGCCCATGAAGATGAGGGCCCTCTCTGAGGAGGCCCCATATATGCTGTAGAAGGCCTCCCCGCTCAGGCTTAGGATGGCTGGGACGCTGTCGAGGACGGTGTGTCCATAGAGGTGGACGTCGAGCATGTCCTCGTTGACCAGGATTTTGCTGTTGGTTGCCCTGGCGATCTCCCTCGCTCGGATGGGTGCCTCGTATTCGCGTATGTCTAGGATGGCGTCTCCTCCCTGCTCAGCGCCCCTCGAGGAGAGGAGTCTTATGATTTTTGCTCCTCTTCCCTCGTCGATCCTTATGAGGGATTCGACGTATTTCTTCAGGAACTTTGACCCGGGGTATTTTTGTCTTCCCCCCTCGTAGTCCGATATCACGGAGGGGGAGACCCTCATCTCCTCGGCGAGTTGGGACTGGGTCACCTTGAAGAACTCCCTCCACCCCCTCAGGCCAGCGCCTATGGATTCGGAGGTCATGATGCTTCCATAGATCTTCCTCTTCGCGTCTAAGACGT
>JBHHXX010000043.1:0-16633 GCA_046757245.1 Candidatus Geothermarchaeales archaeon | reverse complement strand
GTTCCGCTATTTCAGGGCGATTGCCATAATCTTCTCATTCCTCGAAAAGATGCTTGAGGGGATGTCGAAAGCGGCTGAGGCCTTCTCAATCACGATGGCGTCGCTGCTCGCCGACACCTCGTTGCTCACCACGTCCCTGTCGGGCGACTTCGTTGTGACGGCTATCCCAGAGAGTCCATGTATACCCATGGTTTCCTCGATCAGGGCCCTCGCCTCGCCGCTCCTGCTCACATCGGCGTCCAAGTAGAGGCTTACGGACTTCAACTCTAATCCCTTGAGGAATCTAATTATGTCCTCGACAGCCTCCAGGGACTCCTTCCTCGCATGATGCCTTCCGTGTAGCCCCCGAACATCCCTCAGAAACCCGTCGTCTCCGAGGACTAGGGGTTCACCCATCAGGCCGCCCTCCACGGTGATGAACACGTTGTACCAATCAACGCCCAACACCTTCCCCCTCAGCTCCCCCTCGGAGACCCTTTTTTTGCGGTGTTCACCCGCGGTCTTGTCGTCGTAGACGCCTCGGAAGAGGACCATCTGCTCCCGCTTGGAGAGCCCATATCTGTTGGAGACGACGCGTAGGCTGACCTTCCGGGTGTAACCCCTACCCATCAAAAACCTCATGTCATGAGCCGCATCTCGAAGCCTGGGCTCACATCCAACAAGCCTCATAACAGCTTGACTACTCCACGTATATACCTGGCTTTAGAGGCATGGCCCTGGACGCTCTCTCCTTGGGGTCGTAGCTGGCGCTTCCCTCCCTCTGGACGTGGAGTTCGACACCCAGCCCCCTCCCCACGTAGCGCGAGGCTATGGAGACTATTACCCCCGCCTCTTCGTCGGGTCCACCTACAGCTTCCATAAGGCTCTTCTGCTCCACCAGCTCGACCCACGGCCTCTTGACGAGGGTCTTCAACATCTTCGCGATGGTCGAGGCCTCAACGTCCGGGTGTTTTTTCCTCACCTCCTCGATGACGCGAGAGAAGTCGACCCTCTTTGTGGTGGGGTCCACGCTTTTTAGGGTGGCTTCGAGGAGGGTCCACTTCCACCCCTCGGCCACGTATAGGTAGGCCCTATTCACCTCTATGGGTAGGGCCTTCACCACCTCTCTCAAGTCATCGATCAGTTGGTGGACGTATCTCTCGCGCCTCTCCACCTGGGGATAGATAAGCTCCTCCCTGACCCTGGGCCAAGTCTCCTGAGAGACAAAACCGGTTTTTTCTAGGGAGGTGCGCCACATCTCCTCGGCGAGGAAGGGGGTGAAGGGTTGGAGCATCTTCACCCACGTCTCGATGTAGTATCGAAGGGTGTTCATTTCATACGCGGGGCTTATGCGGGCATATTCCTGTAGATCGTTGAACATGTCGTAGAAGACAACCCTGGCGGCGGATGCCGTCTTCGCCTCCTCGAGGCACTGTTCAACCCTCTCTATCTTCCCCTGGAGCTTGGAGAGGAGCAGCTTCTCGAAGAAACCCTTCTCTCCCTCTTGCGCCCTCTCGAGAACGCTTTTAACGAGGCTGGGTATGGCTTTGATTCTATTGGAGACGACCTCGGCGTTCGTCCTCCTCCAGTCGGGGTCCTCCAACCCCTCGGCTCCTAAGATGAGGCTCAGGCGCGTGGCATCGGCCCCAAACTCCTCGATGGCGTCCCTAAGGGAGACGAACACCCCCCTGGACTTTGACATGGGGCTGCCCTCAAGCCTGACGTATCCATTCACGCTAATGGCCTGAGGCCAATCCTCCTCATGGAAGACAGCCGTGTGGTGGAAGATGAAGAAGGTGAGGTGGTTGCCTACGAGGTCCTTCCCAGAGGCCCTCAGATCCACGGGGTACCAGTAGAGGTAGTCTCCCCTGATCCTCTCCAGGGTTTCGATGGGAAGACCCGTCTTCTCGCTCACCTCGGTCAATCCACCTTCTCCGAGGAAGACGTAGTTGAAGAAGTCGTCGTTGAGGTTCTCCTCAGACACCTCACCCGAGTTGTAGTATTTTCCGATGATGTAGAAGGCCATGTAGACGGTGGAGTCGGTCAGGGTCTCAACGATCCACTCTGGGTCTAGGGGGAAGGGCGTTCCCAGCCCTGTCTTCCGGGTGCAGGGCCAGTCGTGGAACCAGTCGATGTAGTGGAGGAACATCTGTCTGGCCTCTTCAGGGTAGAAAATCATCTTTCCCACGTGTCTCCTACACCTCTCCTTCCACTCCTCATCGGAGTACTTGAGGAACCATTGATCCTCGATGATCTTGGCGACACAGTGAGTTCCACACCTACAGATCACCTCCCTAGGTAGATCATACATCGTCGAGGTGAGGCCTAGACCGACCATCTTCTCCTTGACCCTGTCCTTGGCGACCTGCACCGGTAGCGAAGCGAACTCCGCGCAGTTATCCTTCATCACGCCCTTGTGATACTCCTTGGAGTAAACGATCTCGGTGGCCTCCTCGCCCTTGGGATCCAGTTGATCCTTGACTTTGAGCTGATCAACCACCTCGATGGCTGGAAAATCCCCGAAGCCCTCAACCCTGATGATGGAGATAGGGGTGATCTCCTCGACTTCCCCCTCATCCAGTCCATACCTCTCGATCTCCTCCTTGTTCTCCTTTAAGTCCCTGAGGGCCAGCCAATCGATGGGTGCGTGGGCTGGAACGCTATAGACGACGCCCGAGGCCACCCCTGTGTCCACGAAGGGTCCCGGGAGGATGAGTGAATCCACTTCGACGAGGGGAACCCTCACCTTCTTGCCTATGAGGTCTCTCCCCCTCATCTCCCTTATTATATCAACCCTTCTCAACTGTTCCCTTAGCTTTTGAGCGGCCTCGACGCTAAGTATCCACCTCTCACCATCCACGGAAGCCAACGCGTATTTTGAATCCGGATTAATCCAGATGTTGGTGACACCGAAGACCGTCTCGGGCCTGAAGGTCCCGGCGACGAGCCACGCATCCCCCAGCCTAAATTTAAGGAGGACGAATTCCTCGGGCCTCACGCCGACGCCCTCAAGTCTGTCGTGGTCCCCCGTGGGGCTCACGCAGTGGGGACACCAAACGACGGGGTGGGTTCCCTTCCTGATGTATCCCCTCTCGGCCAGCCTCCGGATCTGCCACTCCACGAACTTGGAGAAGCCCGGGTGTAGGCTTGTGGTGTGAAACTCCCGCCTCCAGTCGACGGAGAAGCCTATCCGCTTCACTATATCCCTGTTTTGCTCCGTGTAATACCTAACCAGATATTCGGGGTCGACGAACCTCTCAATCTCCTCCTCCGGGACGCGGTCTAACTCCCTAAGCGTCTTCAGAATCGTGGGATCGTTCTTCTTGATGCGGTCCGATATCCCCATGACGGCCTCCCCGGTCCAGTGCCAAGCCCAGGGGAAGAGAACATTATAACCCTTCATCCTCTTGTATCGCGCGATGACGTCGGGCCTCGTCCCCGTGAAGCCGTGGCCCAGATGCAGGGGTCCGTTCATGTAGGGGTAGGGGACCGTGACAAAGAACTTTTTCACACCCTTCCGCGGGTCCGCCTCGAAGATTTTGGCCCTCTCCCACTCGTGAACCCACTTCTCCTCGACGCCGCTGACGCCCACCTAGGCCGCCTCCCCCTGCCTGAGATACTCTTCGACAACAGCCGCCACGTCCACGGTTTTTCTCCCCCCAGCCCTGGCAAACCTCTCGTCGCCCGCTGCACCCCCGCCTAACGCGGCTCCCAACATCTTCCCCAGGGCCAAGGCGCTTAAACCCTTCTCTATGAGCTTCTCACCGAGGAAGACTGTGCAGTTGACGCCCTTTTTAAGGGAGCAGGCCACGTATATGCCATCGACCAGCATTTTCTCAACTTTCTCGCCGATGGATATGAGGTCGCTGACCTCCTCTTCCTCTGAGGCATAGATGGCTGTTCTCACCCCTCGAATCTTTTTGGCATCCCTGACTATCCGCTCCGCCATGTATTTGACGTAGATTCCCCTCAGCCTCCTCATCTTTTCTCTGGCCTCGGAGAGTTCCTTCTTCACCCTCATCGCGGTACTTACCAGCTTTTCCTTTGAGGTTCCCAGGGCTTCGGTTGCCTCCAAAACGATTTTATCCGTCTCCTGTATGCGCTTCAGGGCCATCAAGCCCGTGGTGTAGGTCAACCTCTCGATGCCGTCCTGTACTCTCTCGGTGCCCAAGATCTTGATCATCATCAGCTCCCCAGCTGACTTACAGTGGGTTCCACCGCACGCCTCAACGTCCCAACCCTCGCTCTCGACGATGCGTATCTCAGCCCCCGGAACCGCGCCACCCTGATAGATGTCGGTTCCATACATCCTCTCAGCCTTAGAGCGCCCCATGAAAAAGGTGTTGATCTTCAGATCCTTTGAGACGACCTCGTTCGAAAGCTCCTCCATCCTCCTAATCTCCTCGGGCGTGACCCTTCTGTAATGGGTCATGTCGAGCCTAGCCTGCTCAGGGGTCTTGTCGGACCCAGCTTGGTAGACGTGTTTCCCCAAAACCCTCTTCGCCGCGCCGAGGAGGATATGGGTGGCCGTGTGATTCCTCATGAGGGCAAACCTCCTCTCCCAGTCGATGAAGCCTCTCACCTTGACCCCAACATCTGGGGCCTCCCCATCGACGACGTGAACGATGCTCTTTCCCACCCTCTGAGTGTCCGTCACTCGAACATTCCTGCCTTCAAAGTCCAGCCTACCCGCGTCTCCCCTCTGCCCTCCTCCCTCTGGGTAGAAAGCGGTTCTGTCAAGGATCACGTGGGGGCCCTTGGAGTAGAGCACCTCAGCGTCGAATTCCCTCATATAGGGATCGGTGTAATAAAGGGGCTCCGTCTCAAAACGTTCCTCGGCCAAATCTGGGATCTCAACCTCAACGCCCCTCTCTTCCTCTCGCACCCTCTCCTCCTCCGCGTGTCTCTTCGCCACCAGAGAGAAGAAGTTGTAGGGGATGGAGACCTCGATGCCCTCGCCCTCGACCACCTCTTTCACGATCTCTGGGTGAAGCCCGTGGGAGTCATAGAGATCGATGAGGGTGTTGACGTCTATGCCCTCTAATGGCTTGGGTGGTTTGATCATTCTCATCACTAGGGCCTTCCCCTTCCTTAGGGTTTCTAGATACTTGTTTTTCTCGACCTCTACCATCTCGAAGATTTCGTCTTCCATCTCCTTGAGCTTCTTAAAGTCCCTCCCCCAGTAGTCGATTTGATTCTGAACCAATGTCCCCAGCCTGTCCTCAACGCCGTATTTCATCAGGATCCGATAGAGTCTCCTAAAGAGCAGCCGGGAGAGATATCCCTCCCTCACGTTGGAGGCCACGGCACCTTCAGATAGAAGGAATATGAGGGCCTTGCTGTGATCCAGCACGGTCGAAAGTTCCTCATAGGGCCTCATAATCGTGGTTAACTCCCCCAGAGACAGGCCGAGTCCCTGGGCCGCCCTCGCCCTGGCAGCGTTAGAGGACTCTGGGGCATCCAACCTATAAGCCGCCGACACAACGGCGTTTTTCCGCAAGATCTCACCATCGATGTTTACCCCCGCCCATTTCAGCAGCGCCTCCATCACGCCCCCATAGGTCGCTTCGAAGGCCGAGCCTACGCCCTGGGAGAGCCACGTCCATCTCTCGATTCCATAGCCCGTGTCCACCGTCCTGACGGGGGAGGGGATGAGCTGCTCGCCCCTCACCTTAAACTGCATGAACACCAGGGTGGAAACCTCGAGGCCTAGGATGCTGCCCTCCAAGTCGGGTCCCGCGTTGCCCCCGCCCGACCAGAAGTGTTCCTTATATGTGATCAGATCCCCCGGGATGCCCAGCTCCTCGGTGGCGAAGATGTGGTGGAGCTCAACCGTTCGATTCTTCCAGTATACCTCGGGTTTTTGGGGGAAGTTGAAGGCGTGGTGGCCCCCCATCTCGAAGATGGTGAAGTGTCTGCCAGCCGTGAAGCCGACGTGCTCAATGTCCTCGAATCTTAGGCAGGGCTGGCTGACGACCAAGGGGTTGGCCGGCGGCTCGATGATCCCATCGGTGACGTACGGCTGGAAGTCGACGATGCTGGCGATGGTGACCATGAGGTCGTCCCTCCACCGGGCCACCACGGGATAGGGATCTACGATCCTGTGGCCGTGCCGCTCGAAGAATTTGAGGAAGGCGCTCCTCATCTCCGAGATCGTGTATCGCCGCCTTGTTGGTGGGGCTCCTATGAATTCATAGTCGACGCAGGGGGAGTCTCCGCAAAACTTCGCGTCTGGGTCGACCGTCCAGAAGAAGGAGTCGCACGCCTCACACTGGCGCCTCACGTATCCGTGATCCCTCATAAACTTCAGTTCAAACTCCTTGTCGGATATCTTGAACTCCACGGCTTCCACGACCATGATAACCCTTAAATTTGACGTGGCATTTAATCGTATTCGCTTAGTTATATATGTTAAGAGGTGAAGAGATGAAATATATTTATGCTGCCCTACTTCTCCACTCCGCCGGTAAAGAGCTAACCGAGGAAAACCTCACAAAGGTGATGAAGTCCATAGGGGAGACGCCTGATAAGGCTCAGATAAAGTCGCTGACCACAGCTCTCTCTGAGATAAACGTGGAGGAAGTCCTAAGGTCCGCAACAGCCGTACCCACGGTGACAGCGCCCCCAGAAAAGGCGCCGACGCCAGCACCGGAGCCCTCCAAGGAAGAGAAGAAGCCGAAGAAGAAAGAAGAGGAGGAGGCGGAGGAGGAGGCCTTCGAAGGCCTCGGCTCGCTTTTCGGATAAAGAAGATTATTTTAACTGCCTCCTCCCATTACCCTTTAACTTTTGAATGAGACAAAGGGGGAACCGCTACTCAAAAGACTGCTTTAAAACATTAATCAATGAACAGAAAAAAAAAGGGGTTTGTGGAGGATGTTTGCACGGCAACCAGTTAACCCTAATCCTTGTAGCGGTATTCGCTGCGTTTCATGGTAAGAAGGTATTCTCGGTTGACAGGTATCTTGGGGAGCTTCACAGTCGTCGACCCCACCTTAATGAGTTTAGCGACGTACGCAACGTTTCTGCCGAGATTTCGAGCCGTCCTCATATTCAGCTCGCCGCTCTGGAGGTACCACTTCTCTTTGGGCAACTTGTAGCGCCACACCTCTTTTGTCTGGCTAGGTGTTATCGCCTCCCTGTCGAAGTACCATTCAGAATCGGTGGTGTCTGCCGCGGCTCCGAAGTAGGAGGCTTGGGGTAGGGGGTCATCCACCGTTGGAACGGGCCCCACGGGTATCATATAGAGGCCGATTGCCCAGTTCCATATGCTATGTATCACGTGTTCCTGTCCGCCCCTCTTCTCAAAGGCCACCACCGCGGCCCCCACAACCTTGTTCCTAAGGAGGCCGCCCACCTCCGCGCCTACGTAGGGGCAGAAAACCACACACCTCTCCATCAAGGCCTTAATCTTCGCCGAAAGATTCCAAGTAAAAACCGGAGACCCCAGAATCAAGCCGTCTGCCTCCATAATTCCCTCGAGGATCTTCTGAGCGTCATCCGCTATGCCCGGGCATAGGTTGTCCCTCGTGGCGCCTTCAACATCGGGGTAGCATCTCCTGCAGCCTATGCATGGTTGGATGTTGTAATCTGCGAGGGACATAAACCCTGTCTGAACATCTCCGACAGACTCAGCACCCCTCAGCGTCTCCTCGACGAGTACGTCCGTGTTTCCATGTCTCGGACTGCCGGCTATTCCCAAGATGTAGACCTGAACCATACCATCACCCATGAAGATACGAACGTGAAGCATTAATTAATTGTTAAGAGGGGGCATAGACGCATAGCATGAAATAAAAAGAGTAATGCGGCAATGGAGGTTGAAAAAGCCTTCTATGTCTGCTAATCGCCGTGTATCTCTTAATACTCTTAGTTTTTCACCAACATTTCCCTCCCCACAGAGCGACTTTTTATATTAAGGGTCGATATTGAAAAATACTAGGTGTTGTTGGCTTATGTCTAAACCATGGGTCAGTAAAATGTGGACGGTTAGCCCCCACAACTTCAACGAGGAAGCCCTATCGGGGCTCAGATTTCCCAAAAAAGTCTACATCTATGATGTTACGCTCCGTGACGGTGAACAGTGCCCAGGCGTTGTCTTCAACAAGGATGATAAGGTCAAGATAGCCCAAGCCCTCGACGAACTGAGGGTGCACCGCCTAGAAGCAGGTATGCCAGCCGTGTCCGACGAAGACTTTCAAGCGGTGAAGGAAATTGCCCACTTAGGGCTACAAACCAAGGTGAAATCCTTCGCGCGAGCTCGGCGCGACGACATAGATCTCGCCCTCAAATGTGACGTCTGGGGGGTGATCATCGAGTTGCCCTCCTCCAAACCACTCATAGAGTGGGGCTATAAGTGGACTGAGGGGAAGGTCATTGATTTGGCAACGGAGGCCGCGATCTACGCCAAGGACCACGGTCTACACGTGACGTTCTTCAGCATAGACTCGACGAGGGCCGACCTTGAATTCCTAGAGAAACTCTACGGCACCGTTGTGAAGGAGGGCAAGGCCGATGCAGTGGCCATCGTAGACACCTTCGGCGTAATTTCACCGTGGGGGTTCGCCTATCTAGTCGATAAGATCAAAGCGAAGGTAGGGGTTCCTGTGGAGGTGCACGTTCACAACGACCTCGGATTGGCGACCGCGAACACAATTGCCGCCGTCGGCGCGGGAGCCGAGGTGGTCCACACCAACATAAACGGGCTTGGAGAGAGGTCCGGCGGAGCGGCTCTAGAGGAGGTTGCCGTTGGTCTTAGACTGCTCTGCGGTGTCGAACTCGGCTTAGACTATTCAAAGCTGTACCAGACCTCGAGGCTAGTCGAGGATATCTCCGGCGTTGAGATGCCCCCGATAAAGCCCATTGTGGGGACCCAGTCCTTTGCCTACGAGGGCGGCATCCCCGTCATGTTCTGCCGGCGCTTCAGGGAGAAGGGCTACCCACAGGGTGGATTGCCGTATCTCCCAGAGTTCGTGGGGGGTGAATTCAAGATAATCATGGGCAAGAAGAGTGGGAGTTACTCGATACTGGAGAAGCTGGATCAGTTCGGTCTAGAGGCCACAGACGAGCAGGTGAGAGAGATTCTCAACAAAGTCAAGGATGAGTCCCTGAAGAGAAAATCGGCCATATCAGACGATGTCCTCCGAAGAATCATTAAAGGTGTTGGGGGGATTGAAGCGTAGTCCACCTAGAACGGGCGTTATGAGATTATCGGCCAAATGGGAACCTTGCGAAGCGCCGTATAATAATATATTTCGTTTCACCATTGATTAGGTGGGGATGACCCAGTGGAAACGGAGCAACTTGTCAAACAATTAGACCCCTTCTTCACGGCGAAGTCGGTTGCGGTGATAGGGGCCTCTTCAACGCCGGGTAAGATCGGCTACGTCATTTTTCAAAACATGTCTCAGTACGGATATAAGGGCAAGGTTTACCCGATAAACCCGAAGTTGACGGAGATATTTGGCATTAAGTGTTACCCCAGCGTCCTAGACGTCCCCGGAGAAGTGGAACTAGTCGTCTTTGCGGTTTCTTCAAAGCTGGTGCCCCAAATACTAAGGGACTGCGGACGCAAGGGCGTGAAAGCCGGGGTCATCGTATCCGGTGGATTCAAGGAACTCGGCGAAGAATATAGGGAAATAGAGGATGAAACCGTCAGAGTCGCCAAAAAACATGGAATCAGACTCATCGGCCCCAACTGTGTGGGAATCTTCGACTCCAAAACCCACATAGACACCCTCTTTCAATCCTATGAGCGAATGGTTCGTCCTAAGCCTGGACCCATCGCCCTCATGGCACAGAGTGCCACCTTCGGTCTAGCGGTGGCGGAGCAGATCGCCGAAAGCGGGTTGGGCTTGAGTAAGTTTATCAGCTATGGGAATCGATGCGACGTCGACGAAGCTGACCTCATACTCTACCTTGGTGAAGACCCACTCACCAAGGTCATAGCCATCTACATCGAGGGTCTCGGAGATGGAAGAAAATTCATCGAGGCCGCTAAAAAAGTCTTACCCAAGAAACCCATAGTTGTCCTCAAGGGAGGTAGGACTGATTGGGGTGCAAAGACCGCTCTCTCCCACACGGGGTGGCTCGCGGGCTCTTATCCAGTCTATGAGTCAGCCTTCAAACAGGCAGGCATCTTGGTGGCTGAGAATGTGGATGAACTCTTCGACATGGCCAAGGTACTCATTCTGCAGAACCCAGCCTCGGGGAATAGGGTTGCGATGCTCACCAACGGGGTTGGACCCTGCGTAATGGCGGCTGACACGTTTGAGGAGAGGGGGATTGAGCTTGCTCGCTATGAGGAAGAGACGGAGGAGAAGCTTAGGAGGGAACTCCCCTATTTCTGCGTCATAAGCAACCCCGTGGACTTGACTGGCAGCGCCACGTCGCAATACTACGAAGTGACGATGAAAGCCTTGGGTGAAGATCCGAACGTTGACATCATCATGCCTTTTTTCGTTTTTCAAGATACACCCCTAGATGAGGCGATAACACACATCGTTCCAGAGATGTTGAGGTATGGGAAACCTATCGTGTGCTGCGCCGCGGGGGGGCCATACACGAAGAGACAGGTCTCCATTCTAGAGGCGAGGGGTATTCCAGTATACCCAACTCCGGAGAGAGCGACCGCGGCTGTGGGCGCCTTGATCCAATACGGAAAATTGAGGGCGAAGGGAAGACCTATGGAATTGGTGGCTTCTTCAAAGATCTCAACCGCTAAGGCAAAATCATCAGCGAAACAAATTGTTAAGGAGGTAAAAGCCGAAGGAAGGCGTCTTCTCCTCGAACACGAATCGAAGGCTGTGCTGAGGTCCTACGACATACCAACCACATCCGAGAGGTTATTCAAGAGTGCCGATGAGGCTATAAGATCCAGAGAGATCGAGTTTCCCGTTGCCCTAAAGATATGTTCCCCGACGATTGTCCATAAGTCCGACGTAGGTGGAGTAAAACTCAACATAAAAAACCCTGACGAACTCCGCACGTCGTTTGAAGAGATCATGTCTAATGTCACCAGCAACTTTCCTAAGGCTGATATACGCGGCATCCTTGTCCAGAACATGGTTTCCCCTGGCAGAGAAGTCATAGTGGGTGTGAGTAGAGATTCGACATTCGGCCCGGTCGTCATGTTCGGCCTAGGTGGAATTTTCGTTGAGGTGCTGCATGACGTCTCGTTCGGGCTTCCCCCCATATCAAAGAAAGACGCGTTGGAGATGATTGAGGAGATAAAGGGCTACCCAATCCTAAAGGGCGTCCGCGGTGAGAAGCCGGTTGACATCGAGATCCTAACCGAAATCCTCGAGAAAGTCTCAATGATGGCTACGGATCTGGAAGAAATCGTGGAAATGGATCTGAACCCCATAATCGTTCACGAGAAGGGCGCCACGGTGGTAGATGCAAGAATCATTCTGACTTGAGTCAATTAAGCGGGATGTAGAAGCATCAGAGTTGATGACGTCGTTGGAGTCCCATCACACCCAGCCGACTCGAGCCTACCAACTTAAATTTCACAAAGGTCATGAAATGTTATTTCCTAGTAGAGGTGTGGTAGAGCCGTGGCAAAAACTGTGAAACTTGCTCTGATAGGCGGCTTCTTGGGTGCCGGCAAGACCACTGCCCTCATCGAAGCGGGGAAAAGGCTTGTTTCAGAGTTTGATAAACGAGTGGCCATCATAACGAACGATCAGGGTAAGGTGCTCGTAGACACCAAGATAGTGGAGGACTCCGGATTTGAAGCCTCAGAGGTTCTAAATGGGTGTTTCTGCTGTAAATTCCCGGACTTCATCGATTCTGCCCATGAGGTGCTTAAGGCGGCCAACCCTGATGTAATACTCGCGGAGCCCGTGGGAAGCTGCACTGATCTCCCGGCAACGGTGCTCGCACCCCTGAGGCAATATTATCAAGGCGAATTCCGCTTGGCTCCCCTCATCGTGCTCGTCGACGCGAATTTTATCCTCTACCTTTCCAGCAAGCTGAATCTACTAGCTCCCGCTACGCCAGTTGGATACCTCATTTCACATCAGATACGGGAGGCGGAAGTGATAGGCATAAACAAGATGGATTTGGTGTCCTCAAGCCAGCTCACGCAAATAAAGAATCTCATGAGAAAACTCTGCGATAGAGCTGAGATCCTAACACTTTCAGCCAAAACTGGTGTTGGCCTAGACGGGCTGATTGACCAAATACTGCATGAGGATCATCATCCCTACCCCTCTCCAGGCATCGACTACGATATATACGCCACGGCTGAATCAGAGATGGGGTGGTTCAACGGCTCATGGGACATTACGGCGAAAAAAAACTTTGAGGCGAAGAATCTCTTGAGAGACCTGTTAACAGAAACCGCCAAAGAAATTGAAAAAAGAGGGGGAGAGATTGCCCATCTTAAAGTTCACTTTAAAGCCGCCACCAACTCAATTAAAGCGAGTTTAGTGGCATTGGACCAAGGCGTTGACTTTCTCGGCGACGTGCCGAACCCCATCCGGCAAGGAAGCATCACTATGAACGCCAGGGTCAAACTCGACCCGAGAAGCGTAACTCAAAGTATACGTGAAGCCTTAGAGGCGGTTGTCCCCAAATACGATGCCGGATACGGGAACTGGATGGCGGAGAGCATCAGCCCACCCCCACCCAAACCCTACTACCGTTTATCTGAATAGAATCGGTCGGGGGTCGTTGAGTTAAAACCAGATTAAACGGTGTCATCTCTCAGCCATAGAAATCGATGGGTTTAATGAAGCGTTTCTAATGTAGAAGACACCGCTAATAGCCGATCTTCTGGGAGCACTCCTTACAGAAAAAACCCACGAAGCAGCAGCAAATATCAGATGGCTTATTCGTGTAGGTCGCCCACCCCGCCTCTAGCTGACCGATGACCCTACCGCAGATGTCGCAGTGGACGTCAACCATCTTTCTCTCCCCCCGTTCCTCAACAGGTTGGGTGGGGCGCTCCTTTATGGATGCCATCTCAGTTTCGCCTTTGGATTCAAGGCTTTTAGACGGCCTCATGTCGCATTCAGAATTATTGAAGGACCTCCCCTTTTAAGGGTTACTCACCGTCGATGAAACAGTAAAAGAGAAGTGGGCGTCACGGCTCGCCCGGTCTCAGTTTTATGTGTGACGGAGCAGGTGGGGGAAAGACGAGTTGAGGCGGCAAGGGGTATGGATGCCCGGTCTTGCGCAGACACACCAGACCTTCGAGACATCTTCCAACCTCTTTGAAAGGTATCGCCGCTACCAATTCCTCGTCGAGATAGCCACCCACCCTCCGAGCGCCCCAACACGGTAAGGCCACGGTGATCTTCCCGCTCAAGATCGATTGGGCGATAGCGTCTCCGCATATACCCTGCACACCGAGAGAGCTGAATGTCAAACGCTCTCCATCGTGCCAGGCGGCCGCTTCTATGATTTTTAGCATCTGACCGGAGTTTCCCGCTATGAGGACGACGTCGGGCTTCATGGGCATGTCCCCCAGTGGACCGGTGATGACGGCTTCATAGGATTCAGGTGGGAGCCTAAAAATCTGTTCAAGGGCTCTTTTAGCAGCTTCCTCGTCAACAAAGTGGACGTAGGCGTCTTCCTTCAGGGTTTTATCTGCGTCGAGTTTACGAAAGCCTAGTGAAGCCGCCCCCCTTCCACACGCGATGTCTTCTGGCTTAGCCATGCACGTCAGCCCGTGGAGTCTGGCAAGTGTTGAAAGTTGACAAACGGTTGCTTTATTCGGTACGCCCTGAATGTCGGGTGGCGCCTCCGAGGCCTTTCTCAATAATTTAACCCCTACGGGGAAGGTTCTGAGCTTGAGCTCTCTTTCTATTTTTTCTTGTAGTTCAGACAATGTAACCATAAGCTCTCACAATTAGGCAATTATCTAAGGGTTCTTTAATAACGTCGTCTCCCCGGCTTCTTCTTCCGACTTCCATCGGTGATTTGGTGTAAGAGTCAAAATTTAACCCCACCTAAAAGATTAGATCCTACAGGAGATGCTCTGTTTTTTCTCCGTTCCCCGGTCTCGGGCAAGCCAAGGATACAGACGGCTACGCTGATTAAGGTGACGATGATGAGGAAGTAGAGGGCTGAGTCGAAGCTGCCTGAGAGGTCCATAACGTATCCGGCTACCCAGGGTCCAACCAGACCCCCCACATACCCGATAGATATAACGACGCCTGTGGCTACACCGACGTGCCTCTCCGTGGCTAGGTCCAAAGGCAGTATGAGACATAGGATCCAAGCGGAGGTCATCGTTACTCCTAGTATGAAGGCCGTGACCCACGCGGTACCCCACGGTAGGAATAGAGTTAGGTAAAATATGGCAGCATAAATTAAGGCCGCAGCCCAGTAGAAGGGCTTCCTCAGCCTGAGTCTGTCTGAGGCCGTTGGGAATAGCATACTGGTGGGGATTGCTACCAGCATAATAATAGAGGTTATGACTGCTCCGATGGCTGCTGTTGCGCCTTTGAGCACTAGAAAGGTGGGAAACCATCCCATCAACGTATAGAAGGCGATGTTGTGTAGGAATAGCATCACCGCCACCACCCATATATTCCTGTCTCTCCAAACTTTCGCCCAGAGTCTTCCCACCCCGACAACGTGTGCGAGGTTTTCATGTCTCGTGGGGTCTGAGGTTGGGGGGTCTCTTACAAGTATCCACCATAGGGCAGCGGCTATTAGAGCCAATACCCCCCAGAAATACAAGGTTCCACGCCATGACCCCACTAAGGGATACACAACTGGTAGAGTCATGGCTAAGGTAAGCGTTGCCCCAGTGTTTATCCCTGTGGAGTATATGCCTGTGGCTGTGCCGCTGAACTCGGCGGGGAACCATCCGCTGACGAGCTTCGGTAGGTTGGTTACGCCCATACCCCAGCCTACGCCGTATATCCCTGTGAAGGCAAGTAGTGTTAGGAAATCCGTTGAGGCACCTCGGAGGAAGGCTCCCACGCCCATTATGAGCGCCCCAAGCCCCGCAGCCTTGCGGATGCCGAGCTTGTCAGCGAGCATCCCGCCAGGGATGGCGAGAGCCGCGAGCATTATTATGGGGAAGGAGAAGAGTAGACCCGCCTCAGCGTAGGTTAGCTGTAGGTCCACTTTGATCTCTCCCAGTATGGGGGAGACGGCTAGGGTTAAACCCCACATGAAAAATCCGAGGAGCCAGGCGCATCCGAGTGAGAGCCAACTCTGAGACGAGACGCCTCGCATCTTCGAATCCATCCTAGGTCGATATACCAAATCTTCGTAGGCAGACCCGTAATAAGCTTTACATAGCTCAGGGCGAAGTTGGGAGGAGTGATAAGGGTCTCCTCAAAGCTGGGCGAGATCAGCTCTGTAATTTTTTAAAACACATCTTAGTACGAATACGAATGTGTGGTTTA
Organism: Candidatus Geothermarchaeales archaeon; assembly: GCA_046757245.1. Classification (GTDB taxonomy): domain Archaea; phylum Thermoproteota; class Nitrososphaeria; order Geothermarchaeales; family JAUWBL01; genus JBHHXX01. Next base: position 1,286 of record JBHHXX010000043.1, on the reverse strand, counting down.
CCCGAAGTTGACGGAGATTTTTGGCGAACCTCAATTTCAATTACGGTGTTTCCTACTTCTTAGTGAACTCTTTAACCATTTCTATGAATTCTTCATCCGAGATGGCTGACTTTCTTCTCGTGGATTCCTCTTTTACCCTGTTCAATATATTATCAACCTGTTCTTTGGTATAGGATAGATCCAACGCTTTCAGCTTCACTTCGATGGAGTCTCTTCCGCTTCCTTTTGCTAAAATGATTTGAGGCTCCTTCTGTCCTACGAAATCCCATCTATATGGGTAAGCCGCCAGCGGTGGCACTCCGAGTTCCTTAACCCTTCGCCACCAGCCCGCCACGATACCCGACTCAATCCTATATGCTCCATCGCCAACCACGGACTTGTAAGGGGGCACCTTTATCTTCGACAGTTCTTGAACCAGCTTCGATAATTCATAGAGTTTTTCGGTTTTCAAGTTAAGTCTGACTCCGTAGAGGGCCTCAAGTGCAACAATCACTTCTTCGAGGGCCGCGTTTCCCATTCCTTCTCCTATCCCATTAACCGTCGTGTGGAGAACGCTGGCTCCCTCGCAACAAGCTGCTATGGCGTTGGCGACGGCCAATCCAAAGTTGTCGTGGAAGTGTGCCTCTATCGGCTTATCTATTTTCTCGCGAATCTTCCTCACGAAGTATCGAGCGCCCTCGGGTGAACACACGCCAAACGTGTCTACGAGCACGAGCGAATCCATGTGCCCCTCGGTTGCAACTCGATTTATGATTTCGAACCACCAGTCAAGACTCGTTCTCGTCGAATCCATCGTGAAGAAAGCCACGTGTAAGCCGTGATCGGCAGCGTATCTCGTAGCTTCTATGGGTAGCTTAATCGCTTTCTCGAGCGGCCATCCATACAAATATTTAATGATGTGTTCGCTGGCTGGAACCTCCATTTGCACCCCATCGACACCGCACTCCAATGCTAAGTCGACATCCCTTTTCATGCAGCGGGTCAAACAAAAGATTTTGGCGTTTAAACCCTCATGAGTTATCGCTTTTATGGCTTCTCTGTCCTCTTCGGAGACGGCTGGCATGCCGGCCTCGATCCTATGGATTCCGACCTCGTCAAGCATCTTGGCTATTTGGATTTTGTCGTTCTTGTTAAAAATTAGACCTGCTTGTTGCTCTCCGTCTCGAAGCGTAATGTCGTGGATGGTCACCTTTTCAGGGAACTTGAAGGTTGAACGCACCTCATCTTGGTAGTTATGGGGGCTCACCCACCAATTATCGGATCGCCACATATTTTCACCTTCCTTA
>JBHHXX010000042.1:0-17499 GCA_046757245.1 Candidatus Geothermarchaeales archaeon | reverse complement strand
AGAGGAGGGTGGAGCCCGAGATATTCATACTGTAGAAGAGACTACACAAGAGATCCCTCGTCGATTTTAAGGGAAACTGTTTATTTTATACGCTAGGAAGGTTAAACCATAATCCTTTTTTGCCAACTAGGGCTTGCCGCGAAGCCACGGCGGTGCCCCCTCTTCGAAGCCAACCCCTTGTCCAAGCTTGCATGCACGTGGTTGAGCAGAACCCATCGTGAGAAAGACACGCTGTATGAACAGACTCTACACGAATACATCGTTAAATTAGGGTGTATTTATCTCTTAGCCACGCCCTAGGCCCGAGAGTCAATCACCTGTTTGAGACCTGAGACCAAGGCGTCGATCTCCCCCTCAACATTATATAGATAGACGGAGGCGCGAGCCGTGCCGTGGGGGCATCCAAGAAACACCCGCGTCAAGGGCTCTGCGCAGTGGTGGCCGCTTCTCACACATATCCTCATGAAGACATCAAGCGCGAGGGCCACGTCGTGGGGGTTCAAGTCGAGCACGTTAAAGGCCACTATGCCAAGCCTCTTGCTCGGTGGTGGACCATAGACCTCAACGCCTGGTAGATTCCTCAACTCATCGTACATCTTCTCCGTGAGTGTTCTTTCATGCTCCTCGATCCTCTTCATCCCCACACCTCGGAGGTATTCGACCGCGGCTCCAACCCCTATGACCTCGGCGATCGCTGGGGTACCCGCCTCGAATCTGGCGGGCCCCTTCCTGAGCTTGTAGCCGTCGACGTCCACCGTCTCGATCGATCCGCCACCTATGCAGAGAGGCTCTAAAGCATCTAAGATCTCCTCTCGAACGTATATAGCTCCGATGCCCGTGGGGCCGCACATCTTGTGCCCCGAGAAGACCAGAAAGTCCAGATCCAGGTCCTTGACGTCTATGCTCGTGTGGGGCACCGATTGGGCTCCATCAACGACGAGGTAGGCGCCGTGCTCGTGGGCGATCTTGGCTATATCCTCCACCGGGTTCACCGTGCCTAGAACGTTTGAGACGTGTGTCACAGCCACCACCCGGGTCTCATCGTCCACAGCGTCCTCGAAGGCGCTCAGGTTTAGGATGCCCTCTTCATCGGGTTCGATAGAGGTTATCTGAAGCCCGTGTCTCACCTTTTCCCGAAGCCAGACGATGTAGTTTGAGTGGTGTTCAAGCCTGGTGGTCACGACCTTGTCGCCCCTCTCCCACTTCAACCCATGAGCCACCAGATTGAGACCCTCGGTTGTGTTCTTGACGAAAATGATCTCGCTGGGCTTGGCCCCGATGAATTCGGCGATCTTCTCCCTCGCCTTGTCGAATTCTTCGCTGGCCTCTTGAGCCAAACCGTAGATTCCCCTCTCGGTGTTGCTCCGATATCGATGATAGAAGTCAAGCATCTTGTTTATAACGGGCTCGGGGGTGAGGCTGCTGGCGGCGCTGTCCAAGTAGATCACGTCGCTCCGCAGGATGGGGAAATCCTCCCTTATCTTCTCCACGTCTAACACGCGACTCCACCCTCACAGTAGAACTGCCTTAGATATTATTAATTTTATCCCCGACTTCAAGCCAATCTCCCCAGGGCTCTGGCACACCTCCTACAGAGCCCATGGTGGTAGTGGCAGCTTGAGCAGATCGGGAGCCCACACCTCCTACATAGGATGCTGGCTGAACGTCTCCTGCAGAGACGGCATAACTCCCCGCTTCTTTCAGTGTTCATTTAGAGCGTGAAAGAGATCCTATGTCCTTGGAAATCAACTGAGCAGCCTTTCTCCCAGACAAAAGCATGCCCCCGAATATGGGCCCCATCCTAGGCGTGTGGTGGACCGCCGCCACGGCCATCCCAGCGGCGTAAAGACCGGGGCACACTTGCCCCGTCTTCTCAACGACCAGCCTCTCAGCCAAGGGAGAATACATCGACTTTTCACCCGGCACCTCGATGTTGAGCTCCGGAATCTTCCTAGATGCGACTGAGAGAACCTCAGCGTCATGCCCGGTGCAATCGACGGTCACCCCCGCCTTCACGGCTAGAGGATCCACGTGTATGCCCGACATGACCACGGAAACCCATTGGACGACGACACCCGTCACCCTGAGGGGGGACGATCTATATATTACGTCGTCCACGACCACGCCTAGAATGATCTTCGTTCCAGCGTCGATGGAGGCTGATGCCAACTTGGCGATCATCTCGGCAGTATCCGCTATAAAAACGCCTTCACCGATGGGCTTCAACCCACAGTTCACCTCCCTCAGGATCTCGTCGGCGGGGCTCTCCACAACCAGCTTGTGGAAGGACATGCCTCCGCCGCCTATTCCCCCGCCGAAGGAGAGCCTCCTCTCGAAGAGAACGGTCTTCAGCCCAGACTCCGATAGATACTTGGACGCGGTTAAGCCCGCTGGGCCCGCCCCCACGACCACGGCATCCACCTCGGAGATGTTGATCCAGTCGTCGGCGGCCTCCCTGACGATGGATTTGGTTATGAGGGTCTCATCCACATCTCTGATTTGAACCATGGCTCAGTCCTTCCGTTGATTCACGTTAAACGCGTCATTCAGTATATTAAATGACGAGCGGATAGGATCCATCCTCGCCATAATAGGCTTTAAAAACATGAAGTGTTTTAAATGTTTTTCATCCACGGCCTTTTAGTGTTCGTCGAAGGTGAAGCTGGAAGGCTCCAACCTGAGGAAGGCACTCGAAAAACTGTTCGATGGGATACTTTCTATAAAGCGTAAAACATGTTAAGTTCAAAATTTGGCTAGCGTCCCCAGTAAAGTTGATGATTTTGTGTCTTCAAATATAGAAGTGAAGGAAGTTAAGGAGATTGAAATATAGGTTGCCGTTTTAGTTTGATGTGAGGAGACGCCGAATGGTGAATTTCTTACACCATGACAGAAGGGTTAGAAAGATCAGAGAATCGATGGAGAAAAGAGGCTTAAACGCCCTCGTGTTGACCAGCAAGAAGAGCCTCCACTACCTCTGCGGCTTCTATATCTCCACGGCATCCCTAACCACATCTGTGGTTTTGCCCCTAGATGGAGAACCCACGTTGGTCTACTACGCCGCCGATGTCGACCGTATGTTGCACGACTGGGCCTGGGGAAGCCAAATAAAGAAGGTCAAAACATGGAGCCTGCCGCTGGGTGACAGATACCCAGAGATCCGCTACGAAGACATGGTTATAGAGGCACTGAGGGAGCAAGGGGTAAGAGGAAACTCTACTATAGGAGTCGAGTTCGATTTCCTATCATTACATGAATACGAACTTCTGAAGCGTTTACTGCCGGAAACCGTGTTTAAGGACGCCACACCACTCATGGACGATGTGATGATGGTGAAGGACGATGAAGAACTGGCGTATTTGAGAAGATCTACTGAGATCGCCGAGGCTGGGATAGAGGCCGCCTTCGACTTCGTGAAGTCTGGTGTAACCGAGTTAGACGTCGCCGCCAAAGCTGAATACGCTATGTACAAGGCGGGGATGGATAGCCCATGGATCGAGACCCAAGTCGGTTCTGGCTTGAGGAACAGCTTCTTCGAGACGCCGGCTTCAGACAAAATCATCCAGAGGGGTGATACCCTAAGGGTAGATGTACACCCCATGTATAGGCGATACTGCATGGATCTGAGTAGAAACATCGTTCTAGGAAGGCTTAGCGATGAGCTGAGGAGGATCGCAGACATCGTCATAGAAGCGGCCTACACCGCCTTGGACGCGATACAGGTGGGTGTCAAGGTGAGTGAGGCGTTCAGACGCTACCACGACGTCGTGGAGAAATCTGGGATAATGGATCGCCCCGCCACACCCTTGGGACATGGTATAGGCACCATAAATTTCAGAGATCCTTGGATGCATGAAAAGAATCACAGAGAACTGAAGGAAAACGAAGTCATATGCATCGCCCCCAACCTCTTAAAACCCGGACTAGGCGGACTGGTAGTAGAGTTCCCGGTGCTCGTTAAGAAGCCGAAGACGGAGGCGCTCGGCACATTCCCGATTGAGCCTATCGAATTAGGTAAATAATTTTCTACTTACTTTAATCATCTAACTTCCAGTAGTGGCTGTAAAAAAGTGAGAAGTCTTACGTTACGCTGAGTTTTACGCTTCCTTTACTTACGACTTCCCCACCCTACTACTATCGATTAAGTTATTACGGTTGTCTATTTGTTTACTCTAATTAACATCCGAGGATGATTGCTGCGTACAGGTTTTGTCGCTTCAGATCAGAGGAATTTAAACTTATTATTCTTCGTATATCCATAGTTTAATAACATACATATGGAGAACACTCGGTGCAACACCATGAGTCCATGGAGGCTATTCCCCCTAGGCACACACAACGCCTACATGAACATGGCGATGGATGAAGCCATCATGAACGCCGTGGCCGAATCCAGAGCCCCCGACACCCTGAGGCTCTACCGATGGGAGCCCTCAGCCGTCTCCATCGGACGATTCCAAGACGTCGACGAGGCAGTAAACCTAGAGGCCTGTAGAGACTTGAACATAGACGTGGTCAGGCGCATCACGGGTGGGGGAGCGGTCTACCACGACTACGAGGGTGAGATCACCTACAGCCTGATCGCTCGAGACCTCGGCTCAACCATCCCGAGGGACACGCTCCAAGCCTATGGGGTGATCTGCGGTGGGATCGTGAGAGCTCTTAGAGACCTTGGGTTGAGCGTTGAATTCAGGGGCGATAAAAAGCACTCCTGTCCCGACGTTCTCATCAACGGCAGGAAGGTCTCTGGAAACGCTCAAACGAGGAGGCGAGGCGTCATACTCCAGCATGGCACGATCCTGCTGAACCTCAACCCCAGAATCATGTCGAAGATTTTAAGGATTCCCCATGTCGGAACAGGTTATTCTTTAGCTAGAAGACTGGGTGAGAAGGTCACCTCCGTAACCAAGGAGTTGGGTAGATCCGTCTCCTTCGAGGAGATGTATTCTATGCTCGTCGGCGGTTTTCAAGAGTCCCTGAGAATCGATTTCGAAAAGGGTCAAATGACAGACCTCGAAATGCGGCTAGCAGGGGAGCTTTATGTTCAAAAATACAGTGACCCAGGCTGGAATCTCCGAGGAGCACCAAAGATTGAGTCCGGACATCAGTGCCTCTAGGGGTGTTCAAACCCTTTTAGGGGTTTGTTCATTCACTTGGGTTTCGATGATCTTGAAAACTTTGTCTACCACCGACATCGGCGTATCCCCTAGGATGGTTATGATGGGCTCTTTCCCTATGTCTCCGAGGTGGAAGATGACGTCTGGCTTCTGGGTTGAACCCTTCAGAGCCTGCTCAACACCCCAGGGAATCGAGGCGCCCTCAGTTCTCTTAACCTCCTCGGGCTCCAGCCTCCTATCATAGCTCAAGACGTTCAACCCGAGCTTTAGAGACGAGTCCAACAAGTCTCTGCTGTACTTCACGCTGAGGCCTGAGCGAACCTGTGGATAACGCTCCATCACGGTGATGACGGTTTTGGCTACGTGTGTGGAAGTGCCAAACTTGGGCCTAGAAACAGCGACCAATCTCTCCCCATCGAAGGTAATTCGACCCGGAAAGCCGGCGACCTCACCGATGTCATCCGCCATGGGGAGGGCGAAGACGAGGTTCATCCTAACCTCGGGAACCAAGAAAAAAACCCTCTTTTCAGAGCTGAGCTTTTTGAGGGCCTCCTCGAGGGCAACGATCACGGCGTATCTCTCCCCCTCAAGATATAGCCTCGCCAGGGGGTTCACGGGGCCGTAGCCTCGCCCCACCTCGAAGCCATGTTTAATGGCGTAGAAGACGATGCCCTTGGCCTCCTCTACAGCCTTGGACACCTCAAATCCACGGGCCAGAAAGCCCGTTATAGCCGCGGAGAAGCTACACCCCGTGCCGTGGGTTAGCCTAGAGTCGAGCCTCGGCATCCCATAGGTTTTCACCCTATCCTTATAGTATAGGACGTCGACGCTTTCTCCGGGCGCTTCGATGTGCCCACCCTTGACCACCACGGCCTCGGGCCCGAGTTTGGCGATGTCCCTCGCCGCCCTCTTAGCGTCCTCCAACGTCTCAATTTTGAAGCCGCTGATCTCCTCGGCCTCGGATCGATTGGGCGTGACAACCGAAGCCAGGGGTAAAAGCCTCCCCTTCAAAGATTCCACCGCCTCCGGCCTCAGCAGTGGGGCCCCACTCTTCGCCATCATCACTGGGTCAACGACGGTGGGGAAGCCGTGGCGTTTGATCTCTTCCGCCACGGCTTCGATTATCTCTTTGGTGTGGAGCATGCCTGTTTTGGCGGCGTCAACCCCTAGGTCTTCAACCACGACGTCGATCTGCTTCCTGATCAAAGCCACATCGAGGTCCCTGATTTCGGCTACACCAAGGGTGTTCTGCGCCGTCACCGAGGTTATGGCCGTTGCGCCGTGAACACCCACCGCCGCGAAGGTTTTCAAGTCGGCTTGTATGCCGGCGCCTCCCCCAGAGTCGCTCCCCGCTATCGTCAACGCCACTGGAACCTTTCTGTTGGTTCTTTTCATGTCGTCGATTCGACCTCAATCCGCATGCTATTCGATCTTAAATGCATTTCGGAATATGATTTAGATTACCAGTCTTTAAAGGTTGTCGCCTCTTCTAAATCCGCCGGTTGAGCTTTATGACTTAACAGAGGACTGTTCACCCTAGTTAACCGAGGTATAGAGAAGTCGCTAAACATAATAAAGTTTGAACCCCGTATTCACCTTTGAGGCTACGATCATGACGGGTAAAACGCTGTTTTTTCAGGGCGACGAGTATTTCAACTACGGGTTTCCCGGCAATCACCCCCTGAAGCGTCAGAGGTACTGGGCGACCCTGGAGAAGATGGAGAAGAGGGGACTCTTCGAGAGGGAGAACGTGGTGCGGATAGAGGCGAAGCCCGCGTCCGAGGACACCCTCAGGCTCTTCCACAGCGAGGAACACATCGAGATGGTGAGAACATACTCCTCGATAGGAAGGGGCTACCTAGACTATGGTGACACCCCAGCATACAAGGGCGTCTTCGAGGCTGCCCTCACCGTGGTGGGGGCGTCGGTGGAAGCGGTGGACGCCATCGTTAAAGGTAGAGCCACTCACAGCTTGGGTATAGTTGGCGGCCTCCACCATGCAGGGAGGGATAGAAGCGCGGGATTCTGCGTCTTTAACGATGTGGCCGTTGCCATGACCTATCTCCTCGAGGTGAGGGGCCTCCAAAGGATTCTATACGTTGACATCGACGCCCACCACGGAGACGGTGTTTACTACTCCTTTCAGGATGACCCTAGGGTTTGGATCGGGGACATACACCAGAGGGGGGACACCCTCTACCCTGGGACGGGCTGGGAGTGGGAGACGGGAGTTGGGGAAGCCCTCAACACCAAACTGAACATCCCCCTTCCCCCGGGGGCCTCGGATCGTGAACTCTTGGAGGCGATAGAGAGGGTCGTGGAGTTCGGGGAAAAGGCCGCCCCTCAAATCGTCCTCATGCAGACGGGCACGGATGGTCTCATCCACGACCCCCTGACACAGCTCAAGTATACGTTGGATGGACACCAGGAGGCGGTTAGGAGGATCCACGACCTCGCCGAGAAGAAATGCGGAGAAAAATTGGCCGTTTTCGGCGGGGGTGGATACGATATAGAGGGCACCTCAGATGCGTGGACCAACATACTCGATCTATTGTCGAGGTGAAGGATCGTGCATGGCTTTACTATCCCAAGGGTTCGTCTAGGGGCTTCACTTGAATCAAAAACTGGGGGAGAAAGGTTAAGAAAACGAAATCTCGCCCATAAACAAATAAAGGCTGTCTCTCAAAATTCATCTCTGGTGGAATCATGAGTAAGATATGCGACCTTGAGGGGAACTTGGAGAAGTGTAGGTGTACCTATGAGCCCTGCCCCCGCAAGGGAGTGTGCTGTGAGTGCCTCGATCATCACTGGCGGAGACGGGAGCTACCCGCTTGCTTCTTTCCACCGGAAGTGGAGAAGACCTATGACCGATCCCTAGAAAAATTTCTCCGGGTTTACGGATAGGCCTCTAGATGGGCAAGGTGTTTCCCTTCCCTTTGTAGAAGATTGGTAGATCTTTAAATTTTAAGACTCCACGACTAAAGTCAACAAAAAATCTTTATATTCCCTTAAGGTTAATTGCGTGGACGCGTATAATCTTATCGATATGCTCACAAATTGTGCGGTGTGCGGCAAGGAAAAACAGATAGCGGGAGTCCTAGGGGTTTGCGTCGAATGCATTAGATCGAGGTGGGAGGAAGCCAAAGAATTTACGAGTTTGAGCCACTCCACCACTAGGGCAGCCTTCGGACTACCCGGGGACCCCCCAAAAGCTCTAAGCGGCATTAGGTGCAACAATTGCTTGAACCAATGTCAAATGGGAGATGGGGAGGCGGGCTACTGTGGCTTGAGGGCGAATAGGGGTGGCAGGCTCTTCTCTAAGGCCACCATCAATCAAGCTCTAGCCCACATTTACTTGGATCCCCACGTGACCAACTGCTGCGCCACCTACTTTTGCCCAGCGGGCACCGGGTCTGGATACCCCAAACACGCTTACACCCATGGACCCGAGCATGGATTCTTCAACCTAGCGGTCTTCTTCTATGGGTGTGGGTTTGACTGCCTCTTCTGCCAGAACTACTCCCACAAGAACGCCTCAAGCTCCCCCTCGGTAAGCATGGATGAATTCGTGAAAACAGTCCTCTCCAACCCCAAGATTTCCTGTATATGTTACTTCGGCGGAAGCCCTGAACCCCAGTTTCCCTTCGCCATAAAGGCCTCAAAGAAGGTGTTGGAGGAATCGGATAGGATCATCAGGGTGTGCTGGGAGTGGAATGGAAACGGCGTCAAGGAGATGGTGAAGAGAGCCGCGGAGCTCTCCCTGATCTCGGGGGGCAACGTCAAGTTTGACCTCAAGACCCATGCGCGGGAGTTAAGCCTGGCCTTGAGCGGCGTATCCAACGAGGGCGTGTACAAGAATTTTGAGATGGTTTACCACGAGTGTTATAACGAGAGGCGAGAACTTCCGGTGTTGAACGCAACCACCCTCCTTGTCCCGGGCTATGTCGACGCCCAAGAGGTTGAGGGTATCGCTAAGTTTATAGCTGATATCGACCCGGAAATCCCGTATAGGTTATTGATCTTCCATCCAGACTACAAGATGAGGGACCTACCCATAACCCCCCTCAGACAGGTTCAGGATTGTTTGAGCGCCGCGAAAAAGTACCTTAAAGGCGTTGACATCGGCAATAAGCACCTCCTAGGTCTCTGCGGCAGGTATTTAAACTGACCTTGATTAACCTTTTACTCGATTAACTATTAGAAGCTTGTAATTTTAACCGCTTTAGAATCGTTCTCCACAAAGTATGAGGTCAGATGTGAAGAGATAAATTTAATCGAAGTATTTTTGAGTTATTTCACCAAGTCCGCTAATGGATTGCTCATCTATACCTTATCACCCGTTTTCACGTATTTTAACTTCAAAAAAGCGTGTACGAGACTTTTTGATTCTTATGGTTGATGCGACATAAATAGATTTTGAACGAGTGTTAAACGATCCCTAGGGTTAAATTCGGTTTATAAAGAGTAAGAAGTTAATTATCTAAGTGATGTAAGTAGGTGTGGAATCCTCTGAGCCTAGGAAAAGCCTGCATGCTCCTCGAAGACCTGAAGGATGAGATACGAAAGTTTGAGAGAGGTAAAATAGAGGAGGTAAACCTAGACGTCTACCTCGACGAGATAAGTAGATACGTGGCCAAGATCATCCTCGAGGCATTAATAGGAAACGATAAAGAGTTAAAAACCCTGATGGAAAAGATCCAGGAGGACCACGCCATAGAGAGTTCCACGTACCAGATCATCAACGACGCCTTCACACTGAACCTCTCAATCGTCTCCAACATCACCATATCCAACAAGGACACGGCTAAAAGCGGATACAAGATCTCCCTAAGAAATCTCCTAAATGAGAAGATCTTTAGGGACATAGTTTATAGAACGGTCTCCTTGGCTGAGGGGGGAGACGTATTCTCATCGATCTTGCTCGCATCGAAGATCTTTAACTTTGGAATCATCTCGATCTTGAAAGAAGATTTGAGGGGTCTAGGTAGGGTCTTGGACTACTACACCATTTTGACGATAAGGCTTTATGACCCCAACGACATCTTGAGGGCACCCCTCAAGTTTTCTCTCTATATCTCACATCTGATCCTCATGCACATGGCCATGTTTAGAGGGGGACTTATCGAGAATATGGAGCAATATCGAAGCACGGTCAGGGGGAAGACGAAGATAGCCAGCATGATCAACAAAGCCGTGAAAAGCAATGAAGTCGCGAGAATATCCATGGCCATAAGGAGAGCCAACCGTTTGGCCGCCCACCTAGCGCTAAATAGCTTAATGTACATGAGCGATTGGAGGCTGATAAGGGAGCTCAATGAGCTCTACTGGATGATGTCCAACCTGAGGAGCAAGAGGAACCTTGAGGAGCTCCAAGCTCTGCAAAACAACCTCGAGGCCGTGATTCACGTCATAAATAGCTCGGAGATGGACATGAAACTCGCTCAAGACGTCATGGAGAAAAAAGTCATGATCGGCACTGAGGACGATAGGAGGGAGGCCTCTGTGGGCCTCACGGCCTCAGCCATCAAGCTTTGGATGCTGGGCCTCGAAAAGAGGTCTAGGAAGGTGGAGGAGTTCATGGCTAGGCTTTCAAAGAAGAGGGAAATGGGAGACTTTTATAGATTCAACCTAGACTTCTTGAGACACCTCAGGAAGGTAACCGAAGAACAATGATGTGCTCTTGCGTTGGACGCATTCACCCTAGATTTTAGAGTTTAGGTGTATAGTGAAACTAATCGTCTATTGTGGCTTAAGCCTGTTCAATACTTTGTTGTACACGTTAATAGCCTCTTCCTCGTCTTGAACGTTCTTTATCAACATCCTCCCATTCTTGAAGAGGCTGACCTCAAAGCCCTCAAAATCAAAGATTATGGCTAAAGCCGACTTCGCTACGACTTTGTAGCGATTCTTGATCAGCGGATATATCTCATCCATCATTATGTCCATGGGCTTGGGGGGATTGACGTTCACCGTGTTTCTACCGCAAAGCCAAGTGGTTTTGCTGGTTTTGGCAACAGCCACTTTGATCGCCTCCTCTTTCGTGGCCGAGCATATGGGGCAGTCTGGCCTCTTGACTATATCAAAGATGTCGAAGGTCATGTCGCGGAGGTTGCAAAAAAGGAGCTTTCCCTTAAGCGTCTCCCCTATACCCGTGATCAACTTGATCGCCTCAGTGGCCTCTATAAGTCCTATGGTTCCAGCGGTCACGCCTAGGATGCCTCGGGTTTCACAGGTGGGTAGATAGGCGTCGTCTAGACCCCCAAACACGCACTCGAGGCAGGGCGTTTCGGGAGGCGAGAAAACCGTGACGTTACCCTCCAGTCCTATGGCGCCCGCGAAGACGTAGGGGACCTCCTGTTCAACACAAACCTTGTTGACTAGATATCGCGTCCTCATGTTGTCCAAACCATCCACCACCACATCGACACCCGACAAGATTTCCCTAACGTTATCTTCATTCACGTTTTCCACCAGGACGTCGAGGCTCACATTCGGGTTTATCTTGGAGATCTTCTTCCCCGCCACCTCAGCCTTAGGTCGGCGGAGGTCATCGGTGGAGAACAAGACTTGTCTGTGAAGGTTGTTTAACTCAACCGTGTCCTGATCGATGAGGCGGAGATGCCCCACGCCGGCGAGGGCGAGGTATAGAGTCACGATGCTCCCTAGGCCGCCCAAACCGACGACAACCATCTTAGACTCTTCTAGTTTCCTCTGTCCCTCCTTGCCAAGGTCTGTGAGCACCAGCTGTCTGGCATAATATTCCTCCTTCTTGAACTCGGCTTTTTCAGGCAAACATCTCACTCCCTGTCTAACGGAGACGATGAATCTTGGTTACAAAAACAAATGTGAAATTATTGGGGGTCCTATATCAATTTTCACTGTTTCCTACGCTTTTTGAGTGAACCAAATAAGAGAGAAACCATATATGCCTACTCACAACAGTTTAATAGCAAATGTGATCAGAGTTATTATATCCATCGTGATGTGTTATCGAGTCAAAGATAAAAAGAAAAAATATAATAAAATTTATTTGAAGAGTAAAAAACATTTGGTGATCGAGTGCGGTGGGTTGATTGACTTTACAATTTGAGACGATCGCTCTTTGGGGCATCCTCGGTGTAGCAATCGCAGGTCTACTTTACGCCATCCTTCTAGTCTTTCAAATCCTGAGGGAGGACGAGGGGACGAAAAAGATGATAAAAATTTCTGGAGCGATTCGAATCGGTGCGAATGCGTATCTACGCAGACAACTCAGCGCCGTGGCAATTCTCATAATACTGTTATCCCTATTCCTATTCCTTACCGCTCCACCCACACCCTATGGACCACCCATAAGCTGGGGAAGAGCATTGGCCTTCTTAATGGGCGCTGTCTTCTCTGCAGCAGTCGGCTACATAGGTATGAACATGGCCGCAAGGGGCAATGTTAGAGTTGCAGCCGCGGCGCATAGGAGTTTTGGCGACGCTTTGAAGATAGCCTATAGGACCGGAACGATCGTTGGAATGCTCACCGATGGTTTAGGTTTACTGGGCGGAACAATAATATACATGATTTATGGAAACTTGGCCTACGAAGTCTTGCTTGGTTTTGGTTTCGGCGGATGCTTACTTGCACTCTTCATGCGAGTGGGAGGAGGAATCTACACCAAGGCAGCAGACGTGGGAGCCGACCTAGTGGGAAAAGTTGAGAAAGGTATACCGGAAGATGACCCCAGGAACGCCGCGGTGGTCGCCGATCAAGTCGGTGACAATGTTGGCGATTGCGCTGGAATGGCAGCCGATATATTTGAATCCTATGAAGTGACGATAGTCTCGGCGATGATTCTTGGATGGATCGCCTTTGGACCTAAAGGGGTGATATTCCCACTGATGGTCAGAGCTTTCGGTGTTTTGAGTTCAATCATAGGAACCTATGCTGTTCGAGCCAAGGAAGAGTTTGAGAACGCGATGCGTGCGATAAGTAGAGGATACACGCTATCTGCAACCATCTCCATCTTGGGATTTGTGATCTTGTCTTACTTCTACATGAACGACTTGCCTTCACCTTGGTACACCTTCGCCCTCGCCACCTTTGTTGGCATAGGACTAGCGGTAGTTACGAACATGCTGACAGAACACTTCACATCCACCGAGAAAGGCTCCGTTCAAGAAATTGCGAGATCAACTCAAACCGGATCTGCAACCACTATTTTAAGCGGATTAGCCGTTGGACTTGAAAGTACGGTCTGGGCGATTTTCATAATCGCCGCTTGCATAATAGTTTCCGCGGTTATATATGGTTTCGAACCGTTGAGATCTTCCTATGGCATCGCCCTCTGCGGCATAGGGTTGCTCACTCTGACGGGAAACAACATCGCCATGGACACCTTTGGCCCAATATCGGATAACGCTCAAGGAATCGTCGAGATGGCGGGTATCAAAGATGCGAAGGTGAGAAAGGTTGTGGCAGATCTGGATTCAGTTGGGAATACGACGAAGGCCATAACGAAGAGCATCGCCATCGCCTCCGCCGTCATAGCGGCTATCGCGCTTTTCAGATCCTATGTTGAGTCAACGGAGCTGGAAGGGATCGTTGTTTCAAACCCAAGTGTTTTCGTTGGGATGTTGATAGGCGGATCAATCCCCTTCCTCTTCAGCTCTCTCGCAATTCGGGCTGTTGGAAGAGCCTCTCACCTCATCGTGAAGGAGGTGAGGAGACAGTTCAATGAGATAAAGGGGCTTTGGCAGGGGGAGGCTGAGCCAGACTACGCCGCTTGTGTTGACATTTGCACTAGGGCCGCGCAGAAGGAACTCGTTAGTTTGGGTTTGTTGTCAATTCTTTCACCCATAGTAGTCGGCTTCATCTTGAAGGAGGAGGCACTGGGGGGATTTCTCGCGGGGGCCATCCTTTGCTCTCAGCTTCTAGCGGTCTTCATGGCGTTCTCTGGGGCTGCATGGGATAACGCGAAGAAGAGTATAGAGGATGGATTGTATGGGGGGAAGGGATCTGAAGCCCACAAAGCGAGCGTGATTGGAGACACCGTGGGGGATCCCTTGAAGGACACATCCGGTCCCGCGCTGAACCCCATGATGAAGGTTATCAATTTAATCTCATTGATCATCGCGCCTCTGATAATCATGTTCAGGGATCAAACAGTCTCAATTATTGTTGCCCTTGTACTTGTCCTAATTTTAGGCATCGTTATCTGGCACAGTAAGAAAGAATCCTTTGGAATGTGAGAGTCATCTATGTTAATTTTTTGTATTTCATCGCCAAGTAGCTCTTACCTAATTCGGCATAGACATTCTCCACGGTTATGATTTCACGCTTTTAAAACGAGTTCAGAGATAGACGTCTAATAACATCGATGTGAAGATGATGGCCAGATAGGGGCTTGAGAGCTTAAACATCCTCCAAAGGTTCCCTTGAGAGGGTTTAAACATCGTGTAGACGTTCCCCGCCAAAATTATAAGGCCGAAAGCTACGGTCACAGACCAATAGACCGCGCCGAAGCGACCAACCACGCCCAAAAACACCGTTATGAGGAAGAGGATGGGAACGGTGGATGCTATGCACCTGACGGCCGTCGCCTCTTTCACGACCACTGGCAGCATCGGAACGCCAGCCGACACATAGTCCGTCTTGTGGTAGAGCACCAGATTCCAGATGTGGTTGGGTATCCAGGCGACGACAGCCGCCCCAAGGAGGATGGGCGTGAGGTCCATTTGACCGTTAGAAGCCGAGACCCAGCCAAACAGCGCGGGCATCCCACCGCTCAATCCCCCAAGAATGATGTTTATGGGATTCCTCCTCTTGAGCCAAAAGCTGTAGATCACCACGTTGTCGAGAATACCTAGCAACATCACCAAGAAGGCGACCAGGTTAATCGTTATGGAAAGGACGCACGCTAAGGCGAGTAGCGCTAGGCCAAAGTAGAGGCCCCTCTCTGGAGGATAGATCCTCCTCGAGGGTAGGGGCCTATGCTTGGTCCTCCTCATCACCCCATCTATGTCTCGGTCGAAATAGCCCGTCACGGAGTTGCAGCCCGCGGAGCCCACCGTGATGGCCGCCATCGAAACTAGAAGCGTCGCGTAGAAGAACTCTGCCCCATGGATTCTTGACGCCAATAGATAGGACGCTAGTGAGGTATAGACCAACAATAATACTACCCGGGGCTTTGTGAGGTCCCAGTAGGCACGAATCGTCGAGACACGCATTTTTCAGTGTTTCCCAATACTTTTTTCATCTCTTTATTTAAAGCCTCAAAGCCTTGGAGGAAGCTTAAATTATTCCCCCGTCCATAGAGATATTGCATGATGAGGCGGTGGCTGTCTGAGCCTACCTTAGGCCATGATGATATGAAGCGACTCTGACACATTTGACAACTGTTTTCTCCACCACCTCTGTCTTACGTAGTTGTTGAAGCTCACCATCACGGGAGAGGATGGACAGGCACAAGAACAGGTCGTTGAAAAAATTCAAGGTCTCGAACCATAGGAGAAACTGCGATTTCTAATGGAGATCGTGACGCGTATGCCGATGGACGAGGCCACTGAAGATAACTGGTGATTCAAAAACCCTTAGATTCAGCATAATCAAAACGGGTACCGGGCTAAGATCATATGAGAGGAGGACCTCACAGCCCACGCGGAGCAGGGATGGAAGTCCCTCAAGGAACTGAGGGGCTAGATATTCGATTCGAAGAGTGAATTATTGTTCACGTCAATTACTCGGAATAAACCCTCATTCTTTTTAAACAGCAGAAATACACGTGACGCTTCATTCCACCCTATCGGGGCAGATATCTACTATCCCGGCCAGCGTACACGAGCCCCCGAGGTTGTGCCTGCACTCCTCGTTCCAGCACTTCTCTTCCAACCAGCATCAACTCGATATATTAAATATTATTATAATTATAATTATTATTTATTTTTTTATATTCAGACTTCCCCAACAGACTTATCATTAGACCTATTCAATTCTTCATTCCTATAGAATTTTTTAAAAAAGGTGTATATTCAGGGAGAAACCATCGATGAATATGAGAACTCTACCTAAATTGAAAGCCCCGAAGCCTCCGAAAGACAGAGAACCATTTGCCTAATATCGATAACATCGAGATATTATCGATATCTCGACAGTATAAGTCAAAGATCCATAACATCGAGAATCGAAAAACCCGATTTTTTCTTTACATATTGTGTAGGAAAACATGTCACATTTATTTATATATTTAGAACAATTTGTTCAAATTAATATGTTTGTTCAAATGTTACATATTAATTAATATTAATAGTTTTAACAAATACCATACTTTATGAGCTCGAAGAAAATATTAGTTATAACCACGTTTTTAATCGCTCTCAGTGTACTGCTACCCGTGCACGCTGTCAGCGAGGAGGTTCGCTTATACGTATATACCGCTGTTGCGTGGGACTATGACTTTGACAATGCTACTCAGAGCTATCCGGGCACCTACACCGATCTTTTCTTTTATGGCTGGACCTTTGTGAAGGCCGTGGGGACGGGCGTCGAGGGCACCCTCTCCTACGATGGCCCCTGGGGCACCATTCAGGAGGCCGTGGATCTGACCGACGGCTACGCCCAGTACAACAAGCAGAACCTCTCCGAATACAAATATCCCACGAGGAAGCTGGACATATCCGTGGTGCACACGGACGTATCCAAGCCCGCCCAATGGGTCGTCAACGTCTACGCCAGGAATAGGAACGACACCTACCCCCAGCTGATATGGTATCAGGCGGTCATACCCGAGGACTGGGTGCAGTCGGCAGGCGACATCGCCGCGTACATAAATGGTTCCACCAGCGGCGTCGCCATCAACCCTAATGTGGGCAACTGGACGCTGCTGGAGGGCTACAGCTGGCAGAACGGCTACCACGTGTCCATGCTCTACAGCTCCCTACCGCCAGATCAGACCGTGAACCTCACCATCGCCGTTGACCTAGCCGGCACCATCGAGAACCCGGGGTGGACCCCCTACTCGGTGGTCAGCTCCATGAGCTTCCTCAGCAGCGGCACGGCCAAGGTCAGCTCCATCCCGGACCTGCCCTACGACGACGTCGGAGCCGTGCGGCCGGATCTCACCTACAAGGCCGGGCAACTGGAGGTGGACGCCACCTACTCCTCTGTCTTCGTGCACATGTACAGGGTTACCCTGCCCGACCCACCCCAGGGTCAAGACGATGGACATGGTAGAGGAGGCGGCAGGGGACACGGCAACAGGGAGAACAAGGTCGTGGTGCTCCGAATACTCCCCAACGGAAAAACCAAGCAGATAGAGGTTCCAAGACAAGCCTTCAAAGGCATCTCCCACATGGAAATAGGATAATCCCCTCGCCTGGGTTTATCCTATTTCCTCTTCCCTCTTTATTCTTTGAAATAA
>JBHHXX010000041.1:0-17707 GCA_046757245.1 Candidatus Geothermarchaeales archaeon | reverse complement strand
CTTTAACCAATAAAGTATAGGGATTAAAAAAGCCATCTAACCTTCTACGAGCCTCCATACAGCGTCTTCCTCTGGTCTGGGAAGCGGAGTAGCGTTTCCTGCCCCATCGATTAGAGTCCTATCTTCGGTTGCCTCCAAAATTTCGCCTATTACCATACTTTCAACCTCGATGTTGGAGAGGGTCTTCAAGGCGTCGTCCACATGCCGTGGATGAACGGTGGCGACTAACGTCCCAGAGCTCAAGAGGGAGTAGACATCGACATTGAGGGTCTCACAGACTCTTTTGACAACCTCCGGGACAATGATGCCATCTCTCTGAATCTTCAACCCGACACTCGATGCGTCGGCTAATTCATGTAACCCCAAAAATATGCCGCCCTCCGTGGGGTCGTGCATCGCCGTCAACCATTCATGGCTCACCAAAGCCATCGCCTCTGAAACCACGCTTATTCTCTCCCTGAGACTCTTGGCCTCTTCGACGACCCTTTTTGGAAGCTCCCTGAGCAGGTCATCTTCAAGAGCCGAGGCGAGGATTGAGACACCTTCGAGGCCAACACCCTTACTCAAGATTATTTTATCTCCCGGTCTGGCACCTGAGGACGTCACGTATCTGGTGGTTAACCCCATCGCCACCCCCGTGGCTATGGGGGTCTTTAGGCCTGGAGTAACCTCTGTATGACCACCTATGACCGCCATCCCCAAAGCTTTTGCCGCTGAGCCGATCTGCCTTGAGATCGCCTCGATGTCTGGCAGGCCTATGCTGTCGGGTAGGAGTAGTGAGGACAGAAACCACCTCGGTCGGGCCCCCGTGACGGCCACGTCGTTGGCAGAGATGTGGACGGCAAGCCAACCGATCTCCCTCTTGGCCGCGGTGATGGGGTCGGTTGATACTACGAGGTAGACTTCACCCATCTTCACAACGGCGGCGTCCTCACCCAACTTGGGCCCTAGTATTACGTCTTTGTCTTCCACCCCCAAGAAGCGGAAGAGCGTGTCTCTTAGAACGCTTGGAGGCACCTTGCCCAGGGGTAAATGTTTTTTAGATCCCATGTCTTAAACACCTCGGCACATCAAGAATTTTCGTTGGATCATAATTAAATCTGAAGAATCACGTCTCCCACTGGGGGCTTTAAGCCCCATTATCGCATAGAACACTTATTAAATAATGCTTGATTGAGTATTTGGTGCATGAGATGACATTGACCATCGTCGCGGGAGGCTTCTTCGGGGACTGCGGTAAAGGCAAAGTTTTATCCTATCTTTCTCTAAGGGATAAGCCGAATATTGTGGCCAGAGGAGGCGTCGGACCTAACGCTGGCCACACCGTCATCCACGGGGGAAAGAGATATAGGCTGAGGCAGATCCCCAGCGGTTTCATTTATCCCAAGGCGAGGTTGTTGATAGGACCGGGCGTTTTGATTAACCCCAAGGTGCTTTTCGAGGAGGTTGAATTAACCCACACGAGGGATAGGTTGGGCTTGGACCGTCAGGTTGGAATAATCGAGGATAGACACGTAGAGGAGGACAAGGGAAGCGCATATCTAAGGGGGAAGATCGGTACCACGGGAACGGGATGCGGCCCAGCCCAGCGGGAGAGGGTCAATAGAACCTTGAAAACAGCCAATCAAGTTGAGGAATTGAAGGATTTCCTCACAGACGTACCACTCGAGATTAACGAGGCCTTGGACATGGGCCGAGTAGTCTTGCTGGAGGGGACCCAAGGAACATATCTCTCCCTATACCATGGCACCTATCCCTATGTGACGTCAAAAGACGTCCTCGCCTCCACCGTTTGCGCCGACGTGGGCGTAGGCCCCAAAAGAGTGGACGAGGTGGTTGTGGTGTTCAAGTCATATGTCACGAGAGTAGGAGGGGGACCCCTGGATAACGAGTTGACGGAGGAGGAGGCGAAGAGAAGGGGTTGGCGTGAGATCGCCACGGTCACGGGTAGGGTTAGGAGATCGGCTCCCTTCAACTTTGATCTAGCAAAGAGGGCCGTGATGTTGAACAGCGCAACTCAGATAGCCCTCACGAAGCTCGACGCCGTTTATCGGGGTGACAGGGGGAAAACAAGGTGGGAAGATTTAAGCTCTGAGGCTAAGGGTTTTGTCTCCAAGATAGAGGAGGAGACCCGGACCCCGGTGACATTGATAGGCACGGGACCTGGAAGTCATGAAATTGTGGATAGATCTGAAACTTAAACCCCCTGGTTCATTTCGTTTTGATCTGCTTTCACCCGCATAGGCTCGACGGAGGTCTCTCTCATGGGGGTTCCCCTCAGCCTGTGAAACCTTGTTGAGAACTTAATGTGGTAGATCATCTAAATCTATGATTTTGCTTAATCTATTCTCTCCCTCGGGTCTCGCCGTAAAGGTCTATCGTACAGTCTGGGCAGTAGAAGTTTCCGTCGGTTTCGACCAGACTATCACTCCAATCCCCACAGTTATCACAGTATCCTATGATGGGGGATCCCCTCGATGTGGTCATCTCGCCCGCTTTGATCTTCACCTTCTCCGAGAGGATGTCCATGATCTCGGGGGTCACCCGGATCACGTCTCTGACCGAGAGGATGCCCACCAGCTTCTTCTTGTATACCACACCGAGTCTGCTAACCTTTCTCATCCTCATGATCTTAACAGCATCCTGAATCTTCGTCTGGGGCTCAACGGTTATGAGGGGTGAGGACATGATCTCCTCCGCCTTCACTTTCCTCGAATCTTTTTCCTTTGCCAAGAGTCTATCGATGACGTCGGTCTTGGTTAAGATGCCTATGGGCGTTTCCTCCGCGTTGACTATGATGACGCTTCCCACCTTATACCTCTTCATCAACTTTGCGGCTTCTAAGACGGGTTTGTCCCTCTCCAGCGTGACCACGGGGCTGTTCATCACCGTTGAGACGACTATCTCCGTGCCTATGGTGTCCAACGACATAGCGATCCCTAAACTGAATGAAGGTTTTCGGGTAGATAAGTGTTCTCCAGATGCGTTGTCTTGAGCTTCGTCTAGCACCGTGTTAGGATTTAGGCGAGTTTTCGGCGAAGAGAATACATATGTGACGGCTGGGAAATATCCTTTCATAGATTCAGTTTTTTGCTTAATGATTCTTCGAATGTCCTCAAGGTCTCTGAGTCGTAGAGGCAGAAAACAACTTCCTTTAGACCTGTGTCTCCTTCGACATAGGAGAGCGTCGTCGAAAGCATGACGTTTGCACACCTCTCCTTCGGGAAACCAAAGACGCCGGTGGATATGGCCGGAAAGGCTATGCTCCTCAACCCACGCTCATCGGCGAGCCTAAGGCTGTTGAGGGTCGCGTTCCTCAGCTTCTCCTCTTCCTCCCCCTCGCCGTATCTCGGACCCACCGCGTGGATCACGTATCTGGCCTTCAAGTCGCCCCCCGTTGTGATCACCGCACCACCCACATGGACGCCTCCGATCCTATCGCATTCCTCCTGAATCTTTGGCCCACCCTTGCGCCTAATGGCGCCAGCCACACCGCCTCCGAGTCGGAGGGCGGTGTTCGCCGCGTTAACGATGGCATCGGTAGATAGGTCGGTGATGTCTCCCTGGATTAATTCAATGAGGGTTTCCTTCACCTTCACTCTCATCGTAAATCCCCAACCTTAAACCCATTTTTCAACGTTAAAAACCTTCGAATCTAGCTCTTGCTCCACCAAGCATGAAGGCGATAATGAGATGTGATCGATTTGAGCGTGGTCAAGACCCCATAATCGGGAAACGGAGCGAGGGTGACATCGTGCTCGCTGCGTTCGAAGTAATCGCCTGCATGAGGTGTTCTGACTTCTCTGGGGTTCAGCGTGTGTAACTCGATGTTGTCTATTTGAGCATCGTATGAACGTGGACGAACAGGATGTGTGTATTCTGGTGCATTCATAGCGGGGCTGCCCTTCTGACCTTTTAGGGGTTGATATAGACTTATCCAACCGTATTTATCTAGCAGATATTCGTCGAAATAGTGCTGATTGGAAATTCCAACGACAATTCTTTGTATCGCCCCATCTCTTGTCTTTGTGACCACAAAGTTGTATGGATCTTGGTCACTCATCAATCCAACCCAAACTGCCGCGGCATCCATGATTTCTCTTTGTGCTGTTGAATTAACTTTCACTAGATGAAAGGAGTAGCTTCCATCAACCCAAACATGGTGCTCCGCTGTTGTGGTGAAAAAATCCCGGAAGCCCCATGTCCCCACATACCATGGTAATCTTACCCTCATCCTGTGATACATCGAAAGAAATTAGGTGTTCACCCTCAGATTCAACCCTATCCGTCAACCACTTTCCGGGACTAAACATTAAGAATTAAGAATTGAGACCAGAAATATCCCACGTGGATTGTTCCGCTGGCTGGGTAAATATCTGCGTTACCTTGCCAAACATCAGGGGCTATGCTACAGGTTGATCACAGAGCTACCGGATGGTATAACGGGGTGGTGGACTGTCAGGGTGAGAGTCGAGGTATCCGGGAAGAAGGCAGAGTGGTTCTATGGCTTCAACGTAGCCGGATAACACCGGCTACCTCCCCCTTTTTTATGATCATATGTTTTTTATTAACCTACAGTCGATTAGTGAAAGTCATCCCCCCGCGACGGCGGGCAAGATCGCCACCTCATCGCCCTCTTTGAGCTCAGTTTCCATCTGATTCATGTGACGAATGTCTCTTCCATTGACTATGACGATGATGAAGCGTCGGAGATCCCCGGTCTTCGGGTCAAGAATTCTTCTTCTGAAATCCGCTCCGTATTTTTCGAAGAGCGTATCGAACAAGTCTTTAACCGTGGACCCCTGATTAAGGTCGAGCTCCAGCTCCTTCGCTCCCGTGATATCGTGTAGAACAGATGAAAGTGCGAGTCTAACCGAGGTCATTCAAGCCTCTCCCCAAGATCTCACCAAATCTTTTAGGGCATCCGCCGTGGCATCGACTTCCACGGGTTTCTCGATGATTTCTTCCGCGGCTTCGGGCGCCTTGAACCCGTTCCCAGTGACAAATAAGACTACCCGATCTGAGGCGTCGATTTCGTGGGATTCACGGAGTCTTATGAGCGTGGCTAGGGTGACGGCTCCCGCGGGCTCGGCGAAGACTCCCTCAACCTTTGCGAGCAGCCTCATTGCCCCCAAAACTTCTCCGTCTGTCGGTGCGTCCATGGTCCCCCCGCTCTCCCTGACTGCCCGAATTGCCTCATACCCGCTGGCGGGATTCCCGATGGCCAAACTCTTGGCGATGGTCGACGGCTTCTCAACGGGGTTTATCCCTGAGCCGGTTTTGAACGCCTCCACGATGGGTGAGCATCCCTCCGGCTGAGAACCCGTGAGGCTCGTTTTATCGTTGTCGATCCAACCCAAGGCCTCCAGTTCCCCAAGTCCACGATGAATCGATGACAAAAGCCCTCCGCTGGCCATCGGGATGATGGCGATGTCGGGCGTCTCCCATCCCAGCTGTTCGCATACTTCGTAGGCGAGCGTCTTCGACCCCTCCACGTAAAAGGGTCGAACGTTGATGTTCACCATACCCCAGCCGAAGCGCTCAGCGGCCAAGATTCCAAGCCTATTGGCCTCATCATAGGTTCCACGCACGCTGATCATCCTCGCGCCATAGCTGGCGGTTTGAACGGTCTTCCCGACTTCAATGTCACGGGGCGCCAGTATAACGCATCTGAGACCGGCTTTGGATGCGTGCGCAGCCACGGCAGCCGCGAGATTCCCTGTGGAAGCACACCCAATAGTGTGGATCCCCTCCTCGAGGCACTTCGAGACGGCAACGGAGGCGGGCCTATCTTTAAAGCTCAGGGTGGGGTTAACGGTGTCATCCTTCACGTAGAGCTCCTTTAGACCCAGCTCTTCGCCTAGCCTTCGACAGCGGTGAAGGGGGGTTCCTCCACCGCCGAGATCCACGATATTCTTGGGGTCTTCAACGGGAAGTAGCTCAAAGTATCGCCACATTGTGAAGGGCCTCTTTCCCAGGGCCTCCCTGCGTAACGCGCTGGAGAGGGAGTCATAGTCGTAGTTGACTTCTAGGGGTCCCCAGCACTCATCGCACACGTACCTTAGGCTGTTGGGGAACTTCTTGCCGCACTCCTTACACCTCAAGTCGAGGACGGCTCCCAAGCACCTCACCACCAAACGCTTAGATTGAGTAACCATTATTCTATTATTAATATTTTATTGAAAAAAATATTCCAGAAAGAATAAAAAGTGCGCTCGTTTACGGCTCTCATCCTCGGCAAACGAACCTTGAACCTTCATTGAATAAGATTTCTACGCCTTGTCTGTCTAAAAAACGCGAGGATGATGCAAATATAATAGAAGTTTGTTGGTCCCGCGGGCTAGATCATAACCGTCATCTAAAACCGTCATTGTATGACTTCTTTATACAGGCGGAAAATTTGCTTCTGTTCACCCACGCTTATATATGCGCCTTCTTCTGTCGACATTAACTATTAGAACGATCTGTTTTTCGCTGAGGACGGTGTATAGGATTCTATGGTCTCCCACCCTACAGCTTCTTATACCTCTCGTTTTGAAAGGGCCTAGAAGAGCCTTGCCAACCCCATAGGGTTCCTTAGATAACTCATCTATCTTTTCCCTGATCCTCAACCTCTCGGCATTTCTGAGCTTATCGATACACTTCTTAGCCTGACGGCTGAGGTGTATAGTATAGCTCATCATTCTTTAAAGACTTCTTCGTAGGTGTGGTATTCTCCCCTCTTATACTCCTTTACGGCTCTATCGATGTCTCTAAGAATGCGCGGCTTCGATGAGAGGATCTCAACCGTCTCTACAAGCGAATCTATGTCCTCCTTAGTTACCATATTTTCCTCGATGCGCTTCAAGCGTTCCCTGATATCCTCCAAATCGGTGTCAATGCTACTCATAATTCTCGCCTATCGACTCCAATGAAATATTCTAGACCTTGGATGATAAATATATGCTTAAAATAAACCCTGAATGATTACAATTTTAAATTACTTATCCACCTTCCATTCTCATTTTTAGTTATTAGGGCCGTAATGACTAAAAATAATTTAAATAAAACTTGTTTTACAAAAAATTACCTTGAATTAGGTTTGTTGGTCCCGCGGGCAGGATTTGAACCTGCGACACTCCGGTTTCTGTGGCCTGGCATGCTGGCCCTGACCCACCTCGGTGGGCCGCTACAGCGTCTCCCCCCAACCCTGGGTTGGAGTCGGAAGCTCTACCAGGCTGAGCTTACGGGATGTCGCGTTCACGAGCATCTTACCGCGGGTTTCGCGGGACCATAAATTCTTGGTGGGAAGGAATACATAAATTTTTAACTTAGGTGAGAGGGTTTTACGCGGATCAGCCCCAATGAGAGGTCTCCCCGCTTAATGCCCCCATAGATGTCTCGGCCACCTCTTCGGGAGATTCCCTCTTCATCGTCTCAAAATGATTTAATTTATTGCCGCATGAAACATGTATTTTTGGGCCCGTAGCCTAGCCAGGATATGGCGCAGGCCTTCGGTAGGACCGTTTGTAGAGACCTCATCCTCCTGGATAACGCGTTGAGCGCCTTCCCCTGGGGTAAGCCTGTGGTCGGGGGTTCAAATCCCCCCGGGCCCACCATCTTCTGGGTTTTGATGAGAGGGATTCCAATTGAGACTGGAGGGTAAAGTCGCCATAGTGACGGGTTCAAGCCGAGGGATCGGCCGCGCCGTAGCTATAGGGTTTGCCAAGGCCGGTGCAGACGTGGTGGTCAACTGTGACAAGGATGTTGAGGCGGCTGAGAGGGTCGCCGAGGAGATACGGAGTCTGGGTCGGAGATCCATCGTCGTAAGGGCTGATGTGTCGAGGAAGGAAGACGTCGATCGGATGGTGGAAGAAACCCTAAACGAGTTCGGAAGTATCGACATACTGGTCAATAACGCCGGCATATTCACCGCTTGCCCCATCGAGGATCTAGAGGAGGAAGACTGGGACAGGGTTATGAACGTCAACCTCAAGGGGGTCTTCCTCTGTAGCCAAGCCGTCGGGAGACACATGATCAAGAAGAAGAGCGGCGTCATCATCAACATAGCCTCCATATCGGGGCATATCCCAGAGACGCGTTTGGGGGCATACACCCCGAGCAAGGCTGGGGTACTCGGTTTAACCTCCCTCCTCGCCGTTGAGTGGGCTAAACACAACATCCGGGTTAACGCCATCAGTCCGGGCCCCATCAGGACTGCTCTCCACGAAAAAATCTTCGCCGATGAGGTGCTTCGAGAGGCTCGCCATAGGGCGGTTCCCCTAAACCGGCCGGGAGAGCCGGAGGAGATCGCCAAGATCGCCGAGTTCCTTGCCTCTGACGACTCCAGCTATGTCACGGGGCAGACAATCGTCGCCGACGGAGGATCGATGATGAGCATGTTCTACCTCGTCCACCTACTCTCCGAATACGCAAAAGCCGCCTCCAAAGCTTGAGAAGAACCATAGCTGGAATACCCTTGATCTTCGTCGATTTTCGCTTTATGCTTTACCCCGTCCATTATGTTTTGGTGGTCAACTTGGGAGAAATCGGCTCCGGCAGGTTAAAGCGGGTGGTCGTCGCCACCGTCGAGCCCGACAAGGACCTTCTGGCCTCGCTCGAGGAGGTCGCTAGGAGGGAGGGCATAAGGGCGGGCCTCATCCTCTCCGTCGCGGGGAGCCTGAAGAGGGCGAACATCAGGAACGTGAAGGAGTTCCCCAAAGAGTTGCCGGTGAGGGATGTGAACCGTATGTGGAAGGTGATCGAGGATAGGCCCCTAGAGATCCTATCCGTCGTGGGCAACATCCATCAGAGGGGAGGCGAGACCCAGATCCACGCCCACATCACGGTCTCCACCGTGGTGGGGGGCGAAGTGTTCGTATTCGGTGGACACCTCGTCGAAGGGAACATCACCTTTGTCAACGTGGAGGCGGCCCTCGCCGAGCTTGAGGGGGTGGAGATGGTGAGGAAGATCCACCCCGAGAGGAAAACCTGGGAACTAACCCTGTCTTAAGGCATCCCCAGAGGCTGGCCTCGCCGTGGACTTGTGAGTATTGAAAAGGAGTTGCGAGGGATCGTAAGCTTGGAGGAAGGAACTTATTCAAGGTCCCTTGATACGGCTCATGGGTTTATCTCGGTTCATGGTCCCACGAATATCCCATGCATCGCCTGAGTGGCGACTCGAACATCCCCCCCGTCCACGGTGACGCAGAGGCTCCTACCCGAGGTCGGTTGGTGTACCCCGTGGACTCTTGCCCCCTTGTCCCATAACAGCTTTATCGTGGAGGCGACTCCCTCACGTTTCTTCTCTACCCCGCTTCCAACAGCCGTGACCAAACCTAAAGCATCCTTTATACCAACCTCAACTCCGGAGTCAACGATTGATTCTTGAATAATTCCCTCGATGATCCCGACCTTGGCTCCGTCGAAAATAAAATAAGTCTCCCCACGGGAGGCCTTCGCCATCAGGAGGGGATGGATACCTCGAGTGCAAAGCTCTGTAAGAAGAGAGGCAACGGCTTTCATGACGCTGGCAGGACGCCCCAGAAAGGCGATTCTCGCAACGTCTTCCAAGGTGGAGATGGCCGTGGCTTCACCCTCGCTACTTATGGTGGTGCCCGAGCTGAACTCGTAGAAGTTGCTGACATTGATGGGGATGCGGCTCTCCATCGCCGGGATTATCGCCTTCTCGTTTATCACCTTCGAGCCATAGTGAGCCATCTCTAACGCATCCAGATAGTTAATCTGCTTTATGACGGAGGCCTCGGCGACCATCTTCGGGTCGGCCGTCATCAAGCCCCCAACGTCTTTGAGCAAGCTGACCCCACACGTGAGGGAGGACGCTATGAAGGTGGCGGTGTAATCGGAGCCGCCCCTACCCAGGGTGGTCATCCTCCCCTCAACATCCCTGCCGATGAAGCCGGCGACCACGGGGATGGGGGTCGCGGCGAGCTTCTCCCTTATGAGATCCACGCTCTCACGGAGAATCGAGGCGTTTCCAAAGTTGCTGTTGGTGATTATTCCAGCGTCACTGTCTGAAAGCGCAACGGCTCTAAAGCCGGCGTCGACGAGGTGGGCCGCAACGATCTCTATGGCCAGCTTCTCACCGTAGGAAATCACCCCGTCCAGCGCCTCTGGGCTCAGATCCTTGATGTGGCCGAGGCTTAAAAGAGACTTCTCCAATTCCGCCAGCAAGGAACCCAGCCTCTCCCCAACCCTCCGCTTGGTGGATGATGATAAGTGTTCGATGAGCCCATAGTGCCTCCCCTCGATTTCTCCGAGGTCAAAGCGGCCCGAGAATGCGTTCCTCGCCAGGCTTATCAACTGATCCGTGACTCCACTAAACGCTGAGATCACCAGTATGGGCTTTCCCACGGCTTTTTCCTGTTCCCTCACTATGTCTATGATTCGCAGAACATCTTTCCCATCCCTCAGACACGATCCCCCGATTTTTAACACCGTGGTGTTCATGTGCCCACCCTACACTTTATTACTATTGAGTTGGAGGCGCTCCATATATGCGATTAGCTAAAGATGCGAGTATCCACAGTTTTATTTAAAATACACCCACCCATGGTTGGCTCCAATCACGGTTGTTTAATCCTTCAAAAGTATACATTGGTGAGCATAGCGTGCGCAACTAGGCTGATGTGGTTTTAAAGAAGTCTTCGGTCGACGAGACCAGGTTCTCGATTTCCTCATCGCTGTGGGCGGCGGAGATCAAGAAGTGGGCGAGCCTCGGCGACATATAGATTATCCCTTGCGATAATAGGTGTTCATAGTATTGCCTATTCAACTCCGCGTCTTTGGTTCTATTGGCCGTGCGAATGTCTACGGGTTTCTCTCGCGTGAAGTGGAGGGCAAACATGGAGCCCACACCCGTGACATAGGCCTCCATCTTTGAGCGCTCGACGATGTCCTCCAGGTCCCTCCGAACCTTTTCACCCAGTCGATTTATGTGTGGATAGAATTGCCCCCTCCCATACTCCTTTAGGGCGACGCAGCCCGAGCGCATCGTGACCGGGTTGCCAGTGTATGTTCCACCATGGAAGGATCGCTCGGCTTTACTGGGGTGCTTTATGTGGTCGATGAGCTCCATGATGTCGGCGCGGCCGCAGAGACCACCAATGGGGAAGCCGCCCCCTCCTAGGCATTTACCCAAAATCGTGATGTCTGGCAATACACCGTAGAACTCTTGGGCGCCACCGGGGGCAAGTCTAAAACCAGTTATGACTTCGTCGAAGACCAATAAGGCCCCCGTTTCATCGCATATTTCGCGGAGCCCCTTGAGAAACTCCCTCTCAGCGGGGATGAAACCAGCTATTCCTTGAACCGGCTCGATGACGATGCAGGCGAGGTCCAATTCCTTAATGGCTCTCTTGACGCCAACCAAGTCGTTGTAGGGGAGGGTGACAACGTCCCTCATAGCGCCCTCCGTCAAACCCGCCGACTCGGGCTGATCGAGGGGCCAGCTCACGGCCTTGTGTAAGCCGTCGTAGCCGCCGTGCCATCCGCCCTCGAACTTCCCAATTTTGACCCTCCTCGTGTAGGCGCGAGCCAGCCTTACGGCGTACATGCTCGCTTCGGTTCCGCTGTTGGTGAATCTGATCATCTGGGCGCTGGGAACCAGTTCCACGGCCAAATCGGCGAGCCTAACCTCCCACTCATGACACCATCCGAAGTGGGAGCCTAGCTCAAGCTGCTGCTTCACGGCCTCCACGATCGGTGGATAGTTGTGTCCGAGAAGCAATGCTCCGTGTCCGATCCAATAGTCGACGTATTCGTTTCCGTCGACGTCGTAGACCCGGCTCCCAGAGGCGTGGGCCACATAGAAGGGGTAGGGTTCGAAGTGTCTTAGGCCGTAGGTTACGCCAGCAGGGAGAACCTTTTTCGCACGCTCATAGAGCTCTCTGGATTTCTTGGTCCTCGAGATATAACTCTCCATAAGGTCTTCACCCAACCGATTCATATCCCCTGGTCTTTTACTCTAAGGTAGATCCCCAGATATTTTATTCTTTCTCGCCCTATTCGTATTCAATGGTCGCCGGTGGCTTGGGGGAAAGGTCGAAATACACCTCAGCCACGTCGCATCTCCTCACCATCTCCTCCCCCATCAACCTGAGTCTTTCGAGGGGAATCTCAAAGATACCCGCCGTCAAGGCGTCTACACTCCTCACAGACCTGATCGCTACCGAATGGGGTGAGCCCTCGTCTCCTTGGGCTACCCTGTATAGAACCCTTGAGAAACCCGTTCTCTCAGGGACCTTCTCTCCGACCTCTCTTAGGACGTCGTAGTTTTCAACCTCGGTTTGGATGCATATGGGTCGACTATAGATCCTCTCGAGTCTCCCTTGACCTTCCCTAAGGCGCCCCTTGACCCCCGTGACCTTTGTGTCCAGCAGGCTACACCGCTTAACCCCATATTTCTCCACCTCTACTCTGACGCTTTGGGGAGCCTCCACCAACTTGTTGTCGAAGGTGGCGGCGAAGGATTGGAAGGGAATCTGCTCCCCCGTCTCCGGGTCTATGTAGAGGTTGACACCGTAGATTTGCCGAGTGTAGTTATCAACCGTGCTCTCGACCAGGTCGTTCGCCTCCTTCTCCAAGGCCAGCTTCTCCGGGGTTATCACGCCGATTGTCCTAACGGAGAGGCCGGGGCCTGGGAAGGGTTGCCTCGTGGAGACGTTTTTCAGCGCCTTCAACCCGTGGGCTGACCATAGACTTTGGGCGACCTCCCTAACCTCATCCTTATAGAGGCCCGCGATGGGCTCAACGACCTTCTCAACGCTGCTGAATCTTAGCTGCACGTTGTGCTGGCTCTTGACCCCTCCATCGGTCTCGATGATGTCGGGGAGAATCGTCCCTTGAGTCATCACGTTGCACCCGGATTCAACCATCTCTCCATCTGTAACGATCTCATAGGCTCTGCGAAAGCCAAGTCTCTTCTGCTCCGCGTCGGGTATGCCCATCGCCTTCTCATAGAATAGGGATCTGGCGTCAACTAGCTTGAAGTGTCTGAAGTCGGAGAACCTCTCGGCGACGATTTCGGTCTCCTCTCTGCCGCCTATGAGCCTCATGAACCCCGTGTCCACGTGGGTGACGTGGAGCCTTTCACCGACCTCTAGGTGGAAGAGGGCCGCCGTGACCGTGGAGTCGACGCCGCCCGAAACCATGATTTTAACCGCGTCTTCCGGCTTGACGTGCTTCCTGATGAATTTCCTTGCGTTCTCAACGAAGCCCTCGGGGTCTTCTCTGGGGGAGACTTCCGCTGGGATATAGCGAAAGACGGTGGCTTCTGGCATAACAAATCATACCTCCTTGGCTCTTTAAGCATTGATCAAGAGGCAAAAGTCTTATTTATAGAAAGTGAACATTGTATACGTCCATAAATGTTTTTCCAACCGTCACCTACGTAATTAATGATAGATTTGTTGAATACAACCTAACTGAGTGATGTGACAGGGATGAGGAGCGCTTGACTCGGACCGTATTGACCAGGTATAGATGGGCCATCTTGTTCACCGCGTGGCTGTCGTTCTTCGCCTCATACTTTCCCAGGTTCGCGATCCCGCCCCTCATCCCCATACTGATGCCCCTATATAGTTTAACCAACACCGAGGCCGGTATGTTGATGACCGGTTTCTGGACCGCGTACTTCCTCATGCAGCTCCCGGCGGGCATGGTCTCAGACAAAATAGGCATCAAGAGGACGTTGGTCATGATGTCGCTCCTCATCGGCGTGTTCTGTTTCCTCACGGGCTCCGCGACGGGCTACCCCGACCTCTTAGCCCTCCGATTCATCAACGGGTTAACCTGTGGATTCATGTTCGCCCCCGGTCAATCCCTCATCCTCAGGTGGTTTGGAGAGCGGGAGAAAACCTTGGCGAGCGGCCTCTACGTGACCGCCCCCTACATCGGAATCACGGTTCCCATGCTGGCCTCGCCCATAATAGCCCTCCACTTTGGGAGCTGGAGGTATGCCTTCTGGATATTCGCCGCCCTCCCCATCTTAGCGGCGGCTATGGACCTCATAGTCATTAAGGAGCCCCCCACGCCAAAATCACCCTCCAAACCCCAAACATTCCATACACGTGGTTCATCTTCCACACCCTCCTTCAGCTCCGCGGCTAAATCCGTTTTGAAAAGCAAAGCGCTTTGGTATAACTGTTTGGCGCGCTTCGGCATCATCTTCTCCACCATCGGAGCCACGAGTTGGGCGCCCAAGTACTTGGTGAGCCAACTGAATTTTTCTATAGTTAACGCGGGACTCGTAAGCGTCTTGCTTCCGCTTCCAGGCCTCTTGGGGGCACCCCTCGGGGGTGTGGTGGCTGATAGAGTCATCGGAAGGAGGGCTCCCTCCCTCTTTTTTGGGCTCTCCACCACCGGTCTCATGGCTATTGTGATTGCGTTTTCCCCAACGATTCCAATGCTGGTGATGGTGGGCTTCTTCCTCTTCGGGCTGTTCAACGCCTTCAGCGAAGCCCCAGCCCTGGGTATGCTCAACGAGTTTGGTTTTGATAGGAAGGTGTTGGGCACAGCCGCCGGGCTATCCAACTTCATCGCACAGATCGGGGGAGCCGTGGCGCCCGCGATGCTCGGTGTGGTGCTCGACCAGACCGCCTCTTTTGTCCACGTGTGGATGACGTTGGGCATGCTACCCCTAGTTCTATCGGTGTTTGCCGCGCTTTTGGCTCGCAAGGGGTACTGAAATTCGGGTATCTCAGAGCTTTTTTGGGGTTTTTCTAAAAACCTTTAACTAACGTGGAAAATTTTAACCTTGGATAGATCCATCGCCAGGAAAGAGGTCGGATTCGATGAGGAGTTATCTACGCACGGTAAGCCCGATCAAGGTCGCCGAGAAGGTTTCGACGAAGCTTGAGGTCGCAAGGCGTCTGAGGGAAGAGAAGCCAACCCTCTTTGAGGACGTTGAGGGCTACCCCAACTTCAGGATAGTTGGAAACCTCTGCAACTCCCGAGACGCCGTGGCGGATCTGTTAAAGACAACGAGGGAGAAACTGGTTTTTGCGATCTCTGAAGCACTGGATGAGCCGAGACCCTATGAAATCGTTAAATCAGCAGCGTTTTTGAGAAATGAAGTAGAGAACCCCAACGTCATCCAACACATACCTCTGCTCATGTATCATAGGGAGGGAGGAAAGTACTACACGACCGCGACCATTGTCTTAGCCCGGGACCCAGACACTGGTAGGGAAAACGCATCCTTCCACCGGATGATGCATCTCGGAGAAAACAGGTTTGCGATCCGAATCGTCCCCCGCGACCTCTATGACTTCTTTCAGAGAAACAAGAGGGAGGGGAGGGACACGAATATCGCCGTCATCTGCGGTGTTCACCCCTTGATCTCCCTAGCCGCTGCCACCTCTTACCCGGACTTAAATGAGCTGGAGTTGGCGAACACATTCTTGGAAGGAGGGCTTCGATGCGTGGACCTAAACGGCATCGACGTCCCAGAGAGCTCCGAGGTGGTGATGACTGGGAGAATCCTCCACGATCAGACCGCCGATGAAGGCCCCTTCGTCGACCTGACGGCCACCTGGGATGCCGTCAGGGAACAACCCGTGGTTGAGATCGATAAGATCTATATGAGAGATGACCCCATCTGGCAGGTAATCCTCCCAGGTGGGGCTGAGCACCGCCTCCTCATGGGCCTCCCCCAGGAGCCTAGGATTTTTAAGGTCGTTCGAAACGCCGTTCCTACCGTCAGAAATGTCATCCTCACCGAGGGTGGCTGCTGCTGGCTCCACGCCGTGGTCTCCATCGAGAAGCGGGTGGAGGGTGAGGGTAAGAACGCTGGCCTAGCCGCCTTGGCGGCCCACCCCAGTTTGAAGAGGGTTATAGTCGTGGACGAGGATATCGATGTATTGAACCCCCAAAGCGTCGAGTGGGCCTTGGCAACGAGACTCCAGCCCTCTAAGGGGATAATCCTCATACCCGAGACGAGGGGCTCATCCTTGGATCCCTCGCGCGGGAAGACAGGGATCACCACCAAGTGGATCATCGACGCCACGATCCCCATGGATCGGGATAGAGGAGAGTTCATGAGGGTGGGGGATTCAGAGGACCTATGAGACCCAGTGGGTGAGCGGATGCACCTGACAAGCGAGGAAGAGGGGATCTTAAACGGTGAGCACGGTCAGGTGAAGCAGAGGCTCCTCGAGATCCTCGTAGCCTTGGGGGACATCTACGGCGCTGAAGGGTTGATCCCCGTCGGTTCCGCACAGGTCTCTGGGGTGAGCTATAAGACCCTCGGCGAGGCGGGCATCGAGTGGATTGAGTCCCTGAGGGGTGAGAGGTTTTCCATTCCAACGACCTTGAACCCGGCGGGGATGGATCTAGATCGCTGGCGGAAGATGGGGGTTTCAGAGGAATTCGCTGAGAGGCAGATGAGGATCATAGACGCATTCCGAGAGCTTGGAGCCACCACGGTTTGCTCTTGTACGCCCTATCTGGCTGGGAGTATCCCGAGGTTTGGAGAGCACATCGCGTGGTCTGAGTCTTCAGCGGTCTGCTTCGCAAACTCCGTTCTGGGGGCTAGGACAAACAGGGAGGGGGGCCCCTCAGCCCTGGCGGCGGCCATCATCGGCAAGACGCCTAACCACGGCTACCACCTAGACGAAAACCGTGAACCGACTCTGAGGGTGAGGGTCTCAGCCGAGCTAGGGGAGGAGAGCGACTTCGGCTGCCTAGGCCATTGGGCTGGCAAGATCGCTGAGAACGGCGTGCCCTACTTCTCCGGCATCCCCAGCGCGGGTGTAGATGAGCTTAAGGCCCTCGCGGCCGCCCTAGCGTCGTCCGGCGGCGTAGCGATGTACCACGTTGAAGGCATCACGCCCGAGTCTAAAAGAGTTTCTAGGGGGGAGTTGGAAACCTTCGAATTTGGGGCCGAGGATCTAAGTGACTCATATGGAGGCTTGACGTCGCAGGGCTCTGGTGAAGTTGACTTGGTTTGTTTTGGATGTCCCCACGCCTCCATCACAGAGATAAGGAGGATTTCCGAAGCTTTGGAAGACAGAGTAATAGCCCCGAACACGAAGCTCTGGGTTTTCACCTCCCTCGGCACGAGGAGGATCGCCGAGAGATGCGGTTACCTAGGCACGATTCAGCGGGCCGGGGGAGAGGTCTTCTCTGATTGCTGCGTTGTTGTTGCGCCCATCGAGGACCTCGGCTTCAACACCATCGCCGTGAACTCCGCCAAAGCCGCCACTTATGCCCCCTCCGTGTCGAAGGTGAACGTGGTCTACTCAACGCTGGAGGGATGCGTGGAGATGGCTCTAAGCGGGAGGGTTTCGTGAGAGGGTGAGGGATGAGGAGGGTGAAGTGTAGGAGGATCTCGAGGGGGGTGGCGGAGGGAGTTGCCCTGGTCTCGGATGAGCCCATGAGCTTCTTCGGCGGCGTTGACCCCGGAACGGGCCTCGTCATCGATAGAAACCATCAACTCTTTGAGAGATGCGTCGCGGATAAGATCCTTGTCTTTCCAACGGGTAAGGGGTCCACCGTCGGTTCCTACGTCTTATATCAGTTGGCCAAGAATGGAAAGGCCCCCAGGGGGATGATTTGTAGGGAGGCTGAGCCGATCATCGCGGTGGGCGCCATCATCGCGGGCATCCCGATGGTGGATAGGCCAGAGGTCTTCGACTTCAAGGACGGCCAGAGGATAAAAGTGGATGGAAACATAGGTGAGATAGAGGTCAAGTAAGCGGGTTGGCAC
>JBHHXX010000040.1:0-18197 GCA_046757245.1 Candidatus Geothermarchaeales archaeon | reverse complement strand
GTCTACGTGGCTAGCCTTCTCATCGATTGTTCCGCTGGTTGTTGCTTGGAGTAGATGAAACCCCCTCCCTTCTATTGAATGGCTTGGAATAGAATCATGATGAGAAAGGTAAATTTCACCTAGATGCGAGTTTCACATAGGAAGATTCGCTTCTGGTGCGGGGGGTGGGATTCGAACCCACGTAGGCCTACGCCAGTGGATCTTAAGTTTGGGTGACCCCCTTGGGTCTCCACCCCCAATCACCGAGATCTGGCTCCTCTTTGGCCGCTAGGGAACCCCCGCACGAGGTCTATTAGGTCTTTTTTAACTTGGTCGACCCTCGTTTCATCCCTAGCATCAAACATCTTATCCGTAGGCTACTTAAATTCTTTAAAGAAGTACAACAATAGATAAAACTCTGTCCACTAGTTACATTCTCATAGAGAATCCTGAAGGCTAAGACGTAGGTGATGGACCGATTTTCCCAACTTTTCGTTTCCTCGCTTAAATTTCCAATTTTTCTCGCTTTCCTCAGCTATTCTACGTCTGATGAACTTGGGATTCCAAAAGATCTGGACGACGAATTCTGATTTGCCCTTGACCCTTTCTATCTTTTCTTTCAGCCTTCCATCACTTTGAGGGACCCTTCGATAGGTCTTTCCGCCTTCGCGAGAATGGTTTCTCCTCCCTTTCTTCTTTTCGCACGTATGCGTTCACCCCACTCCTTCATCACGCCGTACTTCAACATTGTTTCCATGCCCGCGAGGGCGGGTCTTAATGTAATGCCTAGCAGGGGATGCCGACGACGGATATGACGATGTCTGCGTTGATCACGAGGCCTTTATCCAATATTCGATCTACTGAGTTAACTATGGTTGCGCCCCTCTCTCGCGTCGGTTCCAACATGGACATTAATCAACACTTGCTAGCAAGTCTTAAAATGTACGAAACATATAAATTTTTACCGAATAAAATATTTTATATTATAAATGTACTAACTTATGGAGGAGGGTTTTAAAGGACGGAGGCGGAGACGAGGATTCCGCTGCCCTATTTTGATGGGTGGGAGCGGAGGATTCTGGGGGAGATCGAGAAGGCTGGGGGCGATGTCTTCAGGACGGATCTAAGGGGGAAACTGGGGGGTAGCAACACCACTTTCCTCAGGAAGATTGAGAGCCTAAAGGAGAAGGGAATCATCGAAGAGCACAGGAGGCGTGAGCATGGAGGTGGGAGGTTGAAGACGGCGTACAGGTTCACGGATTACGCGATTCGCCTGTTCAACGTTGAACAAGCGCTCAAGATGAAGAGGTGGTTCTCGGCCAGTCAGAGGATCGAGCTCATCCCGGAGTTTAACCGTATAGCCCAGGCCTTGATGGGCAACGGATTTGACATTTATGAGATGCTGGGCATCGAGCCGCAGCACATGCTTCTAGAGACGCTGCTGGCGACGAGTGAGCCCCTTGACCTGAAGGATGAAGAAATAAGGGAGGTATTATCCATGGTTAACGCCCTTTTCCAGAATATAGTGACAGGGAGACTACACCCCAAGCTCGGAGAGCAGGTTGAGGGATATATCATATTCCACTATGAGTTGGAGAAGCCTCGGGAAGAGCTCCAGGTGTTGCTTCCCCAGTATTTCATGGATTATCTCACGTCCTCTGATCCGCTTGAACAGCACAGGGCGTTCAGCAAGTTGGTTGAGTTGGCGATCAGGCAGCCTAACCTGCTCCCCTCGTTGACCGCGGTGGCGATAAACGTCGCTCGTGCGTTGAAGCTAGACGTTGAGTTGGAGGACTTACGCAAAGGGTATGAATCTTATAAGAAGGAGGAAGATCCCATTGAGTTAACCCGTATTGAGCTTATGATATCGGCTTTGAGTGTCTTCAAAAAGCTCTACGATTTACACCAAGAGAGAAAAAAATCATCTACATAAAGAAGCGGAGGCTTAAACGTTTCGTCCTTCTATGAATAAGTATTTAAAATACTAATGACGTGATTTTAAATCGTAACGAATATGTAATATTTAAAAATTTAATTATTGAATAAAGTTATACATCAGCCTCTGCATGTAACCAAATTGGTAACTCGCATGTCACAAATACGGTTTCTGGACTTTAAACTATGCTTTCAGCACAACATAGCGTCTTTGCCTGTTGCCTCTTTCTGCGAGTGCTTTCTCAATTATCCTCTTATACCTTCTGAAGTCGTTGCGTATTCCTCTTAAATGTCTTCTTCAACTGGGAGGCCTTAGCTATTTGTGAGGCCGTTGCTTCCATTTCTTCGATGTCCGCGGTCCACTTCTCAATCACGATCTTTTTCTCTTTTTCTTCCCCTTCCTTCCTACCCGTCTCTAAACTAAAAAAGGTGGGGGAAGCGAGCGAGGGTGTAACGTGCGTTTGTTTATTTCGCGGGGCATCTACCAGTCCGATCTCGTGAATCCTCTCGGCGTACTTCAGGTAGGTCTCTACCGACGATACTACGACCCTCGCCTCGATGGTCAGGAGCTCGATACCGACCATTGAGACCCTGGCGAAGGCGTCGGTCACAATGCCCTTGTCCAGAATCCTGTCGAACACTTCGAGCAGACCCACCGGAGCGGGTGGAACACCTGCAGCCATTTTTCAACCACCTTAGAAGTAAAATTTAGATATTTATTAAGTTGTATTTAAATATTATTTAAATATTGAATGAATATCAGAAACATCATACTAATTTTTCTCTATGTATTTTTATTTGAATCTATCACCCAACATGATACGATTTAAAGTATTAACTTAACAATAGCTTACTATTTGTGTTATATCCTTCGTGAGAAGGCTCTAACCCACCCGCTCCCTTAAGGGTTTATTTATCTTACTCAATACACTTTCCTCTTATAGGATGTTGATGATGGGATGGTAGAGGATCTCTTCTACCCATACTTTCAAGAGCGGCTAGGCAGGGCTCTGCAAGACCTAGGCCCGTACGAGGTGAATAAGAACTTCAGGGGGCTCTACCTCTCATGCTGGAATCCATATAAATCAGCCTCGAAGCCACGGGGGGCTGTTGTGGCCTGCGACGGCAGTTTCGGCAAGGCTGAATACACCGGCGGACTCTCCGCATGGTACCTTAGAGCCCTAGCTCACACATCGGTTTCTAATGGCTTCACTGATCCGGTGCCAAGAGTTTCTGTTGAGATAGGTTATAGGATGGGTGGCATAGGTATGGCTCTGAAGGCGCTTGAGGCCCAGACCCTTCAGGAAGCTGTGGAGAGGATGAAGAACCATGGCAGGGTAGTGGGTCTCTTCGATGGCACGTTTTACCCACTCATACCGCCATTCCCCGAGAGGCTGGATCGAGAGGCTAAGCACCTAGAGGGCTATGTCAAGGCGTTCTCCAGCCTGCTGCGACAAGTAGAGGAAGGCTGGCTGATATTGCTGGGTGTGGTGAAGGACAGCGAGGTGAACTATCTCCGCACCCGGATACTGATCAGGGAGCTTGTCTCAGAACTCCCTGAGCTAGAGGAGACCCTCATGAGGGAGAGGACGGCCGATAAGGTGGCTAGGGCTCTCACCAGCGTCGCTAAGAGGACGTCTCCCCAGAGAAGGAAGGTTTTGGATAGGTTCATAGAGGAATTCCAATCTCAGGCGTCTGATGAAGAGCTTTACGATGCCGTGGCCTCAGAGCCCGGCTACACCACACCTCTTGCCCTAGCACCCCAGCCGATATTCCTCAGTGAGGAGGTGAAAGCCAGGAGCGAAAACTGGTGGGACACGAGGCTGAGGAATCGCCTAGACTCTTGGGGATTCGAGGATTTGAGGGAGGCGCTCGACGACCTATACTGGCAGACCCCCATTGCAACCCTCTACTGGAGGCCCCCCCACGGTCTGGGCGTCTACAGAGTGGATGTTCCCGCAAGCCTTCTAGGCTTCAGAGGCGTTTGGGGGGATATGGAGGGGGACGTTTTGATCGAGTATGAGGAGGAGGCGGCGGAGCACCTCTGCTCGATCCTCAACGGCCTAAGCCCTGCACCCCACACGGTGAAGCCTCTCGTAGACGTAGATTCGCTCGTGAGGATGGATGAAGGGGTCTTCAGCAGGGTGTACGAACCCATCTTCACCTCGAAGATGAGGGAGAAGGGTTTCGCCGGGAGGCCGAAGAAGAGACGGCTGAGGGAGTTGATCAGGGGGTATACGCCATGAGTCGAGTAGGGGTTATCCTTGAAGGATCCACGCCCAGGGGCTTCAGGATGAAGATAGATAGGGAGACATCCGTCCCCCTCCACGACTACGTGGTGGTGGAGGTCGAGGAGCCCTTGGGCGGAACGGTACGGGTCCTGGGGGAGGTTGTGGGCCTCCACGAAAAGGACCCCTTGGCCGCGGAGAATCTGGCTATTGGAGAATCATCAGCCTACGGCTACGGTGTGGCACGGGTGGAGGTCCTCGGCTACCTGGAGAACGGTGTCATATACAGACCGAAGATGGCTCCCAAGCCCAACACACCCGTGTATAAAGCAGGTGACGAGATCCTACAGGAGTTCTTTCGGGGTAGAGAGGAGCGCATACCCGTGTACGTGGGGAGCTTGGTGAGCAGGCCCACGGTTAAGACGCCCATCCACATCCAAGACCTCCAATTCCACCTCGGCATCTTCGCCCAGACCCGAGGCGGGAAGTCGTACCTCGCAGGGAAGATCATCGAGGAGATCCTCACCAAGACGCCTTTCCCAGTCGCGGTGATAGACATCCACGGGGACTACGTGATGATGGATCGAGACGCGGACAGTGATGAGAGACACGGTGACTACGACGTAGAGGTCTACTACCCAAAAGAGGAGCTTAGGATACCGGGAGTCACCGCCCAAGAGAAGGTCCTCGCCCAAAGCCCGAGAGACGTGGGTTACGAGGTGTTGGAGGAGTTGCTACGAGGTCTCGGAGGTCGCCAGAAGTCAATCCTAAATAACACATATAAGTCTCTCTTGCGGAGAGGCAAACCGTTTGGCCTCGCTGATATAATCCAAGAGATAAGGGTGAAAGAGGATGCGAAGGAGAGCAGCAAGGACAGGGACCGCATCACAGGTATACGCCTACGTCTGGAGCGACTGGCGAGGTACGTTGATTTCTCACCCACAGGCACACGCGTCACGGATCTCTTGAAGCCCCACACCCTCACGGTCATCTGCCTACGGGGGCTCTCCGCGTCCGTTCAAGACGTCTATGCCGGACTGATCGTGGATATGATATACCGGAACCAGATAATGAACGCTGAGGACCTGGACAAGGCTCCACCCACCTTCCTCTTCATCGAGGAGGCCCACAGGGTGGCCTCCAAGGAGGGGAGGAGCAGCTACGCCGTCGAGAAGGTTTCCACAGCCATAAGGGAGGGCGCCAAGTTCAAGCTCTACCTGATCCTGATCAGCCAGAGGCCTAGGAGCATAGACCCAGACGCCCTGAGCAACATAGGGAACTACGCGGTGCTGAGGGTGGTGAACAGGCAGGACCAGTCGATCATAGAGAGTGCGAGCGAGAGCTTCACCAGCAGACTAGTGGAGGACCTCCCAAGCCTCAACCAGGGGGAGGCCGTGCTCACCGGCCCGTTCGTTCCTCTCCCCGCTCAGGTTAGGACCCTGAAGAGGAGGAGCAAACACCACGGTGTGACACCCAACCTCTACGCCATCATGCAGGATATGTTGAAGAAGCGGGGGCGGGTGGTGGAGAAGGGTTGGTGAAGATCGGCGTATTCGGAGACACACACGTGGGCAGGAGGATCCCCCGAACCATAGCAGAACTCCGCAGAAAGGCCTATCGAAGCGCCTTCACAAAGGCCATAGACGCCCTCATAGAGGAGCGTGTGGAATACGTGATCCACGCAGGCGACCTCTTCGAGAGGCGCAGCATGACCCCTGGAGACGCCGTCTTCGTCAAGGAGGAGTTCCAGAGAATGATCGACGAGTTGGGGGACACCTCCATCATCCTCGTTAGAGGAAACCACGACGGCACGCTGGAGAACAACGTGCTGGATTATGTCAGACATCCCTTGGCAAGATACCTAAAGGTCCTCGGTGACAAGACCCTCCTGGGGGAGGAGGAGGCATACAGTGACGGGACACTAACAGCGGTCGGCCTCGGGTACCACCCATACATCAGGGCAAAGTTCGAGTCTTCGAGAGAGGCCTTGGAGAAGAGCCTAAACGACGGGGGCTTCAAGATCTTAATCCTCCACAACTTCGTGGAGGGATACCACAGCATCCCACCGGGCACGCCCGAGCACTCAAAACTCAGCCTCAGAACCCTCAGCCAACTACCGGCAGACCTGATCGTTGCGGGCCACTACCACGAGAACCTACCCCTCACCCGGACGGTCGGTTCCCACATAGTCACGCCTGGAGGCACCGAGGCCATAGACCTCTCAGACCAGGGGCCCTTCGGAATCCACATAGTAGAGGTGGAGGAAGGCATCGAGGATAGATTCGTGGAGATAGAGCCCCTACACAGAATACGCAACATACAGATAGACTCGCGGGGCGCCGTCAACCCCCTCTCATGGTATAGGCAGCGATTCCACCAAGAGGCAGCAGAATACGCCTCCGAGCTGGCCGGGGAGAGTGCCGAGGGAATCCTAAGAGTCGTCTTAAAGGGGAAAACCGACGAGGATCCCATCGATTTAACCCTGATGATTGACGGGGATGTCGAGGATCTGAGAGCCTCTCAGAGTCAGATCATACACATCGAGATCGTCAACAGGGTTGAGGAGGCGAGGGAGAGGTTCCACCCTCCGGCGGAGGAGAGCCCCCGGAGGTATCTCGAGGAGGTCTTCCAACCCCTCGGCCCCTTCATAGGTGAGGCCCTACACCTGAGCGAGGAGGTCCAGACCGCCTTAGAGACCGGGGCCAGTCCACAGACCAACCTGCTCACGCCCTCCGACAGGAAGGTCTTTGTCGACAGGTGGATGGAGATCTTGGAGAGGGTTGGGGGATGAGCGTTCTCGAGGAGCTCAGACTCAATGGGTTCGTGGGTTATAGGGAAGCCAGGGTCGAGTTCACGCCGGGCCTCAACCTCATCACAGGCAGGAACTCCACAGGTAAGACCACCCTGCTCGAGGGCATCCTCTACGGCCTCTTCAAGGAGGCCCCCGATGGAGAGGACAGGCTGCTGGTATCTAGGAGAGCTCGCGGCACGATGCAGGTCTACCTCAAGTTCCGAAACCCCTTAGGAGACGCTGTGGAGATCTTCAGAAAGGGAGGGCTGACCAGCGACGGTGGCTACAGGACCGCGGATCAGCGGATGCGGGTCAATGGATGCGAGATTCCGGTTTCCAGCCAGAAGGAGATGGCCCGCCAAGTCGCCGAGCACCTAGGCGTTGGACCAAGGAGCTTCCGAACGCTGGTGTACGTTCAGCAGGGAGAGCTCACAGACATATTACAGCCCACACGAGCGGACATGGACCTAATCCTACGCATCACGCGGTTCCGCGAGCTGCAGACCCAGCTCGACGAAGCCAAGGGTATACTATCCAAGTTCGATGGAAGGGACGCGGCCACCGAGGCGGGAACACTTGAGGAAAGAATCATTCCGGACCTAGAATCAAACGTGAGTGAGCTTAGAGGGGACGTAAATAAACTAGTGGGGGAAGTTGAAGAGCTCTCCGAGAAGATCGAGAAGGCTGAGAGCCCCCAGCTCGAGGAGCTCCTCAAGACAATCGGGGAAAGAGATAATATGATGGACAGCGTTGAAATAACTCTACATCAGGCCCAAAGCCGCCTAAAAGAATGGGGGGTAGACACATTGGAGGGGATGAAGAAAAGCATAAAGAAGCTGGAAAAATCAATCACCACCAGTAGGGAGAAGGCCGAGAAGAAAAGCAAGGTAGCCGAAGAGCTGCAAAGCAGATTCCTCGAAATCAAGACTAAGATGACATCGCTAGAGGAGGAAGCCAG
The DNA here is from genome assembly GCA_046757245.1 of Candidatus Geothermarchaeales archaeon. Taxonomy (GTDB): domain Archaea; phylum Thermoproteota; class Nitrososphaeria; order Geothermarchaeales; family JAUWBL01; genus JBHHXX01. The sequence goes on along the minus strand of JBHHXX010000040.1, from coordinate 10,306 downwards.
AGAACACGCCAGCCTCCTGGAGAAGGGGGTCACCGAGTGTCCAACCTGCGGTCAAAGGATTTCAAAGGAAACCCTCTCCGACATCATAGACAAGAAGCTAGAAGAGGCAAAGGAACTAAAACCCAAAGTCAAGGAAGCAGAGGAGGCGCACAGAAAGGCGGCTTCCGAGGCACAAAGGCTCCAAAGCGAAGTCAATGACTTGGATGCGGAGCTTAAGAGGGCCAAGAGGGACAGAGATGTTGCGACCGAGCAGCTAAAAACCCTAGCAGGGTTGAAAGTAAAACTCGAAGAGCTATTGGGGAAGATAGGTAGCAGCCTGCAACTCTTGAATTTACCCTTCGAGGCCGGCGACCCAGACCTCAAGGCCAAGGTGGCTGAAAGGCTACCGCTCACCCCCGAAGAAAAGGAGGCCCACAAGAAGGAACTCCGGGAAAAAACAGATGAATTAAAGACCAAGAAGAAGAGGCTTCAAGAGCGTGAGGAAAAGCTGGAGGAGAGCAGGAAGCTTCTCGAAGAGCTGAGGAGGAGGCTTGAGAGGGCGGTGTTGGCTGGGGAACTGGCTAAACGCATCGAAGAAGCCGTAGAGGAGAGGAGGAGCCAGCTCCTGAGGCGAATAGAGGGGAGAGCCTTGAAGATATATGGCGAACTCACAGATCAACACATCTACGCGGCCTTAAGGATAGACAGAGAGAACTACAGAGTGTGGGTTCAGCCCAAAGGGGCGGACTGGATACCGGCAACGAGGACCGGAGGAGGCCACCAAACCCTCATAGCCCTGGCCCTCCGCCTAGCGGTATTGGAGGTCCTAAGGTGGAGACGCCTCCTCATACTCGACGAACCCACATACGGGGTTGACGAGGAGAACCTACCCCAACTCCTGACACATATAACTCAAGCTGCCAAACATGTCAGCCAAGTCATTTTGGTAACACATCACGGCCTAGGCGAGGAGGAAGCAACCAACATCATAAAGGTCGCACTAGCCGAAGACGGCTCCTCCACGGCTAAAAGCCTCATTTAATCAATAAGAAGGTGAAAGGCTAAAGATAGAATAGCCTATACCGGGCACTTTAACCGATTTCAAAGAGAGCTTACCCGAAACGTCCTTAATACCCCAAATTGCCTGACTTAGCCAGCGAGGGCTCCGTGAATCGGGGTTGCGTGATAACCCCTCATGTGAAATTGGTTGGATGTTGAGTTGGATTCATTACTGTCGCCACCGTCGCGATTTTTATCAGAATATATTGCTATATATTGCTATAATATGATGAATATTTATATATCGTTTCATTACTCCTATCTATGGACTAAGTGGTGGATGTAAGGTGTGCCCTAAAAGTTTTTCAAGATCTAAGAAGGGAGTAACCACTACACAGGCCATAGCCATAGTTGTCATCGTGATCGTCATCATAGTCGCCGGTGCAGCAGCATACTTTGTGGCCTTGCCCGTGCCCACGCCTACCCCCACGCCCACGCCCACACCGACCCCCGCGCCTACTCCTGCACCCCCACCCACCCCGACTCCCGTGCCCACGCCTACCCCAACGCCAACGCACACACCGACCCCCGCGCCCCCGCCAACTCCCACGCCCGCGCCCACGCCTACGCCGACGCCTCCACCTAAAGAATCCATAAGGATAGGCATGTCCAATTCGCTGACGGGAAAGTATGCGAAGACGGGGCAGATAGGGTTAAACGCCATAATGATGTGGCTGGAGGACGTCAACGCGGAGGGTGGCATATACGTAAAGGAGTATGGGAGGAAGCTTAGGGTGGAACTCATATACTACGACGACATGAGCGACGCCGAGACCGTGAAGAAACTCTACGAGAGGCTCTTCGCGATAGATAAAGTGGATCTAGCCTTAGGTCCCTACTCCAGCGGGTTTGGATTCGTGGCCGCGCCCATAGCCGAGAAGTATAAAAAGCTGATCTTCCAGTGGGGCGCATCCTCAGACAAGATTTGGCAGCAAGGCTATAAATACGTGATAGGCACCATATCTCCAGGATCAACGTACATGCTTTCAACCCTCGACCTGATCGACACAAAGTTCAGGGATGAAATAAAGACCGTGGCCTTCCTCTACGAGGATGAGCTCTTCGCCATCACAGCAATGGAAAAGGCCGCAGAGGTGGCACGGGAGATGGGACTCGACATAGTATACGAGGATAGATACCCGACTAAGCCAGCGGACCTATCGGCGCAACTAACCAAGATCAAGGAGTTAAGGCCGGACGCGATCATTGGAGGCGGACACTACCCAGACAGCTTATTGATGGCGAGGCAGATCGGGGACTACAAGGTGGACGCTAAGCTCGTCTCGCTCAACGTCGCCGTGGCCGTTCCCGACTTTCAGGTGACCCTCGGCCCCAGAGCAAACTACTTCATGGGACCCGCCCAATGGGAGCCCGGGGTTAAGTATACACCTGAATTGGGGATGACCAACAAAGAATTTTTAGACAAGTATGTGGCGAGACATAAAATTGCACCCAGCTACCATGCGGCTCTGTCATATGGCACGGCGTTGGTAATACAAAGGGCAATTGAGGAGGCGGGAACACTGGACACCGAGAAATTGCTTGATACGCTCAAAAAAATGGAGCTCACAACCATGTTTGGTAAATTCAAGATAGATCCAGAGACAAATCTCCAGATAGGCCACGAAATGGTCCTCGTACAGTGGCAGGACGAAAAGAAGTACATAGTTTGGCCTGCTGAAGGAGCTGAGACGGACCCCTTGTTCCCGATGCCGCCCTGGGAGGAGAGGGAGTAAACCTCCTACGCGGCTCTTCCCCCTTCCTTTTTTTAAAGACTTTTTATAAATATAATTGATTAGGCGTGTTTAGGATGCCCTTCGAGATACCTCCAAGTCTGCTGGTCCAGACGATCGTTAACGGGATACTCCTTGGAGGCTTCTATGGCTTAGCCGCTGTAGGCCTCAACTTGATCTGGGGGGTGATGAACGTCGTGAACCTCGCCCATGGAGAGTTTCTCATGCTCGGGGCCTTCACCTCCTTTTGGGTATTCACCTATCTCGGAATTAACCCGTTCTACTCCCTGGTCTTCTCCATACCCCTCGGGTTTGCAATCGGTATAATCGTCTTTAAGTTTTTCATCCGCAGGTTGATCGAAGCCCCACAGCTCATGTCTCTACTCACCACATTCGGGATATCTATATTTATTTTGAAGGCCGCCGAACTGGCGTGGACCTCTGATCTTAGGGGGATCCCCGTGTATTATCCCACTTTTGATCTAGGCGGAATCGTTGCCCCGGGTGGGCGCCTAGGGGCCTTCATCGCGGCCTCAGCCTTTTCCATTTTCCTCTACATTCTATTAATGAAAACACATACCGGAAGAGCCATTAGGGCTGTCATTCAGGACAGGGAGGCCGCCATCCTTCAGGGAATAGACGCCACATACATATCTTTTATTACTTTCGGCCTCGGCATCGCGCTCACCACGGCGGCTGGGTCTCTCATAACCGCATCGTATGCGGCGATTTTCCCGGAGATAGGCTCGATCTTCCTGCTGAAGACCTTTGCAATAGTCGTGCTGGGGGGTCTGAGAAGCCCCTTCTCAGCCCTGCTTGGAGGCTTGATCCTCGGATTGTCCGAGAGCATAGCTCAACTGTTCATCTCGGCTTCGCTCTCAGAGGCCATAGCCTTCATCATGCTGGTGATCATCCTCTTATTTAAGCCCTCAGGCATCTTCGGCCTCAGGTAGGTGAGGGAATGAAGATCACCGAAAAAATCAACCTCAAAAGTTACCATCTGTTTATGTTAATTATATTGGCCTATCTCGTGATAGCCCCGGCCACGGGGCCGCTGTACCACATCCTCATCATCTTCCTCCTTAAAGCCGTCATCCTGGCCCAGAGCTTAAACATCATATCCGGCTACACAGGATACATCGACTTCGGCCACGTAGCCTTCTTCGGCATGGGAACCTACGTCATGGCCGTGCTAACGAGGAACTTGGGCGTCAACCCCTTCATAGCTTTGGTGGCTGCGGGTGTGGGGGCTATCGCTCTGGCCGCGGCCATCGGCTATCCAACCCTAAGGCTTCGAGGAGCCTACTTCGCCATAGCCACCCTGAGCCTCAGCCAGACGTTGATGATAATCGTTTTGAATCTACCAGTAGAGTGGATGGGGGGCGCCATCGGCATCCCGAATCCCCCCATATACAGCCCCATCATAAGCTACTATTTGATGCTCACCCTAACCGTAGCGGTCATAGCGACCACCTATCTCATTAGGGAGTCGAAGTTTGGAATAGGGTTGGTGGCGATTCGGGAGGATGAAGACACCGCCGCAGCCATGGGCATCAACACAACTCTGTACAAGTTGATCGCCTTCATAATCAGCGCCTTGTTCGCTGGTTTAGTCGGCGGCGTGGACTACTGGTTCATGACCTATACGCAGCCCTCGGATGCCTTCAACATCTTCGTCACGGTGAGGATGATCATCATGGCCATGCTCGGGGGGTTCGGAACGGTGATAGGGCCCGTCATCGGCTCTTTAATACTCTACACCGTTGAGTATTACCTATGGGCCACGCAGCCCCACCTCTATCTCATGATACTGGGTGCCCTCATAGTGGGGATCGTAATGTACATGCCCGAGGGGATCGTGGGCTTGATCAAGAAGGCCTTCCCAACGTATCGAACACGAAAGTTCTAGGCCTAGATGAGCCAGGTCTTTATTAACTCCGCCAAGTCGGCCTCAAACCTACCCTTGGGGCCATCCATCTTGTTTCGACCCAGCTCCACAACGTAGATATAGTCTGAGAGGTTCACCGCCTGCCTAATGTTTTGATCCACCAATATGATCGTCATACCCTCATCCCTAAGTTCCGCCAACTTGCCATAGAGCTCGTTGGCCACCTTGGGTGCGAGCCCGGCCGAGGGCTCATCCAACAATAGAAAGTCGGGTCGCCTCAGAAGCGCTCGGCTGAGCTCGAGCATCCTCTGCTCCCCCCCGCTCAGGAGGCTAGCCTTCACGTCTCTCCTCTCTTTCAACCTAGGAAATCTCTCGTAGACCTCTCGGATGGCTTCCTCCATCACGTCCTTATCCTTCCTGATGGTCCACGCCCCCACCAAGAGGTTTTCGTGCACCGTCATGAAGGGGAAGACGCTCCTACGCTGTAGAATATAGGCGATTCCCTTCTTCAAAAGGATGTGGGGCCTAAAGCCCGTTATGTCCTCTCCATTGTAGATGATGCTCCCCCTCTTGGGCTTCAGGAAGCCATATATGGTCCTGAGGAGAGTCGACTTCCCAGCCCCGTTGGGCCCAACCACACAGGTGATCTTCGACTTCTCGGCGCGCATGGAGAAATCGTGTAGGACGTCGACGTCCCGGTAATAGCCAGACACTACGTTCCTTACTTCTAGGGACACATCTATACACCCAGGTAGGACTCTATCACCCTGGTGTCGCCCCTAACGTCGCTGGGCTTCCCCTCAGCGATGAGTTCCCCCATGTTGACGACCATCACCCTCTCGCAGACGCCCATGATGGAGGGTATGTCGTGGCTTATCAGGATGAAGGTCTTACCCCTCTCGTTCAACTCCCTGATGTGGTTGATTAATCTGGACTTTAGAACTGGGTGCACGCCGGCGAAGGGCTCATCCATCAAGAGGAGTTGGGGATCGCTCATTAAGGCCCTGGCGAACTCCAAAACCATCTTCTGACCCCCCGAGAGGTTTTCAGCGTATTCATCCTTTAATTCTTCGAGGCCCACGAACTCCAGCATTTTGATGGCCTTCTCAATCAACTCGCTCTTCTTTGAAGGCTTCATCAAGACTGGGACCAAAAGATTCTCCACCACGGGCATCTTGCGGAAGACAGAGGTGATCTGGAAGGTTCTCCCTATGCCCTTCCTCGCTATCTGATAGGGTTTGAGGTCCGATATCCGCTCGTCTCGGAAGTAGACCTCGCCGGAGTCCGCCTCGTAGATGCCGTTCACAACGTTGAGAAGCGTTGTCTTACCCGCGCCGTTAGGCCCGATGATCCCCAGAATCTCCCTCTCCTTTACGTCAAAGGATAGGTTGTTTACGGCCACTACCCCGCCGAATCTCTTCGTCACATTGCGTACGCTGAGTATAGCCAAGTTCTTGTCACGCTTGATCCTTTCTCACAAAAGACAAAACTTCATAGTTTATTAAGTTTGTGGTCCTCTCCACACAGCCGAAAATTCTCACTCCAAGGCTTTTCTAACGAAGACCTTTGTTCCAACCTCCACGGGTATCTTCTCCCTTAGCTCCTTGCTAATCGATATGGCTTCCTTCTCCTGCGTTATCTCCTCCAATTTTCCCACCGTGGCTCTCGTGGTGAAGGCCCCCATTATCTCGATGGATTCGCCAACATCCACGCCCAGCTTCTCCCTGGCTCCTGAGCATAGTCTGGCTAACCCACTGCTCTCATCGTCTTGCACGTCGCTTACTACCTTTAGGATCACCTCTTCCCCATAGCTTGGGGCAACATATCTTTCCCCTATCATCCTTGACCACCGCCTAGGAGAACCTCATGGACCAAATCTGCGATATCCAACACCTCTACGTCGTGCTTGAGCGCCTTAGCGCCCACTCTCAGCTGAGCCATGCACACGGGACACGCGGTTAAAATTTTTTCTGCACCGGTTCCAACGAGATCTTTCAATCTCTCAGCGGTAACGTCCCTCGTGAGCCCGGGGTAGGTTGAGATAAACCCACAGCAACGTGTGCTTAAACCTTTGCTCTTGGGCTCGAACACCTCGACGCCGTCGATTCTGCTCAAAATTTTCCTGGGTTGTTCGATTATCCCGAGATAGCGGGCTAGATAACACGGATCATGGTAAGCCACCTTAACCCCTTCTCTTATCGACAGTCTGAGGTTCTTCCCCCTAAGAGTTTCGTATAGCACCTCGACGAGGGTTCTAACCGCGATGTCGAAGCCTTTGACAACGCGGGGATAGAGTTCCTTAAATGCATATACCACGTGTGGATCCGGCGCTATGATCTCTTTAACACCCGCCTCTCTGAGGAGTTTAAATACTTCATTCGCGTATTGGGTGAAGTCGTTAACAAAGCCGTATAGATATAACTCGTGACCACAGCTCGGCTCTTCCTCATACAGGTATCCCACGTTAACGCCTAGATCCCGTAGAATTTTCACCATGTGAGCGAGGGTTTCCCTATATCTTGCATTACTTTTGGAGATTTTACCGCTGATTTTCGCCATCGCGTCAAAGTCCATGTCAGCGTCCCTGAGGTATTCATTCACGGTTAGGATGTTCTCGATGTACCCCATGATGGGATATGTCGACGCGAAGAACACCGTGCTCTTGTCTTGGGAGAAGTCTAGTTCCCTCGCCCAAAGGGTTTTCTCCTCTGGGTTTATCCCCAGCGGGTCGCCATGGTCGAGGATGTTTCCGCGAATGGTCTTTAAGGCTTCTGGCATCAAGCCTCTTTCAGCGGAGGCCTCCCTCATCTTTATGATTCCATGATTTACCATGTCGATGTTTTTAGGGCAGACCTCTTTGCAGAAGCCGCAGAGGATACAACTATAGAGGCCCTCATCGTATGCTTGGGCAACCCTATCGCCCTCGTCCAGTGGGTTGGACGCCATCCTCGCCACATAGGTCATATACATCGGCCCCACAAACCCTGCTTTTTCGAGTACCGGGCACATCACGTTGCAGGCCGCGCAGTCGACGCATATCGTCAACTTCTTGAAGTTCACTAGCTGATCAGGAGTTATCCTCGCAAACCCTCCGACCTCCTTACCCATCCTCCAAATCTTCTCCTCCCTGAACCTCGATAGCTCCCTCGACCTGTCTACCACTAAGTCTCGAATTAAAGGGTAGCCCGGCAACGGCTCCAAAACCGTTCCGTCGGCGACGTCTGCCTTGCAAGCGACCGAGGCCACCCCGTCCACGAGGAGGGTGCAGCTCCCGCAGTTCCCGTCTCTACAGCTCCTTCGGTAGGCTATGTTTGCTCGGTAGCGTTCGTTTATATAGTCCAACGCACCCAGGGCCTTCATCTTTGGATAGGTCTCAACCTCATAGTCCTCGTATCTTCCTTCATCGATCACGCCTGGAACACGTCTGAAAACCCTGACCCTTATCGTTTTTTTGTGTTCGCCCACTTTGACCACCTCTATATCACGGGAAACTCCGGCAACTTAGCCTCCTCGGGCTTCAGCAAGGTGAAGACCACTGGCCGGGTCTCGAGGACGATCTCGCCGTCTCTGTATGATATCAAGATGTTCCTCAGCCAATTCTCGTTGTCTATGTAGGGGTGGTCCTCCCTGTAGTGTTGGGCTCTGCTCTCCGTCCTCATGAGGGCGGCCTTCGCCATACCTAGCCCCACGAAGAGCCTCGAGTAGAGATCTAGGGCCTCCAACCACTCGTTGTTCCAGTGTCTACATCCATCGCTCACCGCAAGCCTTGGGAGATCCTCGTTCCACATTCTCTCCATCTCGCTTATCGCGTGTTTTAGCCCACCTTCGTTCCTCACCAACCCCACGTAATCCCACATGAGCTCCATGTGCCTATTCTTCAGCTCAATGGGATTGGAGCCATCCCTCCGCTCCAGAGGCGCAAAAACGACCTGCCTCTCCATGTTTACCTGTGTTTCATCCAGTTTAACCTCCTTGTCCCTCATTTCCAACGCCTTCTTCGCCGCGTTTTCACCAGCAATTCTCCCCGTGACGAATAGTTCGGGGATTGAGTTGGTTCCAAGTCTATTAGCGCCGTGGACGCCACCAGATGCTTCCCCCGCCGCGTACAACCCTGGAACTCCCTCGACCGACCAGTTCTCGTCGACGAGGATGCCGCCGTCGGTGTAGTGGGCTGCCGGGGCGATCTCCATGGGTTCACTCCTTATGTCTACGCCCACGTTCAGCATTTTGTCCAACATCGTGGGCACTTGGCTTTCGATGGTCTCCCTTGGAATGTGGGTTACGCTTAGGTAGACCCCACCGTGCGGAGTGCCTCTTCCCTCCTTTATCTCCTTATAGTTGCACCGTGATATGAAGTCCCTCGTGGCTAGTTCGAGCCAAGAAGGGGAATACCTCATCATAAACCTCTCGCCCCTGATGTTGTAGAGCCTCCCGCCTATGGCTCTCACGGCCTCGCTTATGGGTGCGCCCTTAAGCCCTGGTGGCCAAACGATGCCCGTGGGGTGGAATTGGAGGAACTCCATGTCGAGGAGCTTTGCCCCAACCCTAGCAGCTGCATAGTATCCGTTTCCCACGTTGCCCTCAGGTGCGAAGGTGAGGGGGTATAGGCGACCCATCCCGCCGCTGGCCACGATGACCGAGCGCGCCTTGAAGACCAAGAAATCTCCGTTTTTGATATCTAGGCACGTGGCACCGGCGATGGAGCCGTCTTCATCGGTCAGGAGGCTCGTCGCCATGGTTTCCTCCATCACGTTGACGCCCAACCTGAGGACCTCAGCTTTCAGGCCCTTCATGGCCTCGGCTCCAGACCTGTCTCCGCTAGAAAGGGCTCGAGGGTATGTGTGTCCCCCGAAGGGCCTTTGATAGTATTTTCCCTCCCTATCTCTGTCAAAAAGCGAACCCCACTCCTCGAGCTCGATGATTCTCTGGGGGGCCTCCTTGACGAATATCTCAACGAGCCTCTGGTTGCTCAGGAGGGCACCCCCGACGACCGTGTCGTAGAAGTGTTGCCACCAATCGTCCCTTGGGTCTGCGTGGCCGAAGGCGCCCGCTATGCCGCCCAAGGCGTGGGGGGTGCAGCCACTGTTGCCATAGAGGCCCTTCACGATCTTGTAGACCTCAACGCCGTATCTTGTGGCCTCGATGGCGGCTCTCGAAGCCGCTCCTCCACCACCGATGATGAGAACGTCCGTTTCTATGATTTCATCAGCCTCGATCAATAAACACCACCCCACAAAAGGCTATAAATATGAACTATAAAAATCGCCACAGTTATTGGTCGTGTAAAGACTATTCCCCACAAATAAGGATAATATATTAACCTCAATCCATTCAATTGTCGAGGGGGAAATCTTGGTTCGATTATATGAGTTTCATGGGAAGCAACTGCTCAAAGAGGTTGGAGTCACCATACCTGAAGGTGACATCGCGTCCACGCCGAAGGAGGCAAGGAAGATCGCCGAGAGCATAGGGAGACCCGTCGCCATTAAGGCGCAGGTCTGGGCGACCGGCCGCTTCAAGGCTGGGGGTATAAAGTTTGCCGATAACCCCAGGGAGGCTGAGGAGGCGGCGAAGGAAATCCTAGACACCGAGATCAAGGGTGTCAAGGTGGAAAGAGTTCTAGTCGAGGAAAAACTCGACATCGACA
>JBHHXX010000039.1:0-18332 GCA_046757245.1 Candidatus Geothermarchaeales archaeon | reverse complement strand
GAGTATTTTATCGCACCCCTCGGTGTGGGATATAATCCCATTAATTCAACAGCCTATGCCATCACACTTGCGATTGCCATATTGTCGATAGCCAAATTTCTAACCGTCTTGAAGGTCAAAGTTGATGGAAAATTTATGCTGTTCACAACGCCTTTCATTGTAATGGGATCGACTTTGAGAGTTCTTAAAGATGCTGGCATCTTCACATCCATTTTCTTTGTCACTCCTTTGATCTACTTCCTTGTTTTTGGATACACACTTACGTGTCTCTTGATTTCCTTACCTCTCAAAAAGAGGAATGAGCGATTGTTTTATCTATTGTTCACGACGTTGGGATTGATTCCAGCGACTTATTTCCTCTCGGAGATAGCTCTAAACATCATCGACCCAGAGATTATTGTGCATATCATCATCTACGCCTCTATATCTTCCGTAATTGCATTTCCCGCAGTAATTGCTATCAATCGATTCTTTGGGTTGCAAAGTGTAACATTGAGTTTTGGCACATTGGTAGCACATTTTCTGGACGCCTCTTCTACGCATATTGGTGTAACAAATCACGGATATTTTGAGCAACACTTTCTCGTAGAGTTTCTCGCTGCGATCTTTAACACAACTCTAGTTTTTTTCCTCTGAAATTCATTGTGGTAGTGATTGCTATACTGACCGTCGAACGTTTCATCAAAGAAAGTCAAATTTGCAACCTATCGAAGCTCACGATACTAATCCTTGGGTTAGCTCCTGCAACGCGAGATCTTTTCCGTCTGGCAATGCTCGCATGAAAGTAAATGAAATTGAAGATGGGAAAGGCAACGATTCTGCCATTGGTTTAGAGGAGAATCAGCCGGGCTTTGAGTGATTTTTAATTCTCTTCCTTCTATACATCAACCTGTTTAAGGCGCTCACATAGGCCTTGACGCTAGCCTCGATGACGTCCGTAGACGCCCCCCTGCCGACCACTATCAGATCGCCACTCTCTATCTTGACGATGGCCTCCCCGATGGCGTCTCTGCCCCTCGTGACCGCCTTCAGGGAGTAGTCCAAGAGGCGACATCGCACTCCGGTCACCTTGTCGATGGCCCTGTAGGCCGCGTCCACGGGGCCGTTTCCGTGGGCGATTCCCTGCTTCGTTATGCCTTCACTGGTCATCACAACGGTGGCCGTGGGGGTGGTGAGGCTACCACCTAGGATGTGGGTGTGCTCCAAATGGAAGGTTTCAGGGATGGTGAAGATCTCCTCCTCCACTATGGTCTCTAGGTCCTCGTCGAAGATCTCCTTCTTCTTATCGGCCAGCTCCTTGAAGCGGTTGAAGGCCTTCTCCAGCTGCTTCTCGGTCAACTCGTATCCAAGCTTTGAAAGCCTATCCTTGAAGGCGTGCCTCCCAGAGGTTTTCCCCAAGACCAGCCTGCTGGAGGATAAGCCTATGGACTGCGGGGTCATGATCTCATAGGTGCTCCTCTCCTTAAGGACGCCGTCTTGGTGGACTCCAGCCTCATGGGCGAAGGCGTTCGCCCCCACGATGGCCTTGTTGGGTTGGGTGGGGATTCCGGTGAGGCTGCTCACCAGCCTACTCGTCTTATATATTTCCTTCGTGTTTACACCCGTTTCCAACTGATAGAAGTCTCTTCGAGTGGCTATGCTCATCACGATCTCCTCCAAGGAGGCGTTCCCAGCCCTCTCACCGATGCCGTTCACCGTGCACTCGACTTGCCTCGCGCCGCTCCTTAACGCAGCCAAGGAGTTGGCCACGGCTAAGCCCAGGTCGTTGTGGCAGTGCACGCTCAACGTCACATCCTCGACGCTGGGCACGTTCTCGAAGATGCCCCCGATCAATCGGGAGAACTCATCGGGCTGGGCGTAGCCCACGGTGTCGGGTATGTTTACGGTGGTGGCCCCCTCATCTATAGCCCTCTCTACGACCCTGTAAAGGAATTCGGGCTTGGTCCTCGTGGCGTCCTCAGGGGAGAACTCCACGTCATCAACAAGTCTCTTCGCGTATTTCACAGCCTCCCCCGCCAGCTTGAGGACATCCTCCTCCCCCTTCCTCAGCTTATACTTCATGTGTATGTCCGAGGTAGCCAAGAAGACGTGGATCCTCGGCTTCTCAGCATACCTAACGGCTTCATAGGCCCTGTCGATGTCTTTTTCCACGGTTCGAGCCAGACCAGCGATGACGGGGCCCCTCACCGTCCGCGATATGAGCTTCACAGCCTTAAAGTCATCGGGGGAGGTGATGGGGAACCCAGCTTCTATTACGTCAACCCCCAACTTAGCCAGTTGTTTGGCCACCCTCAGCTTCTCCTCCACGTTTAGGCTGGCCCCGGGGGATTGTTCACCGTCCCTCAGGGTTGTGTCGAAGATTGTTATCCTCTCCATGGTAGGCCCCATCGCATCGATTACGAGATATAGACCACTAGGGATTATTAAATCATTTTTTCATAGAATGATGATTTAAAAAATTTTCTTATAAAAAATGCGTTAAAAAACAAGTCATTTACCCCATAAAAGATTAATGACCCCGGGCTAAGGATAAACTGGTGTCGACACCTTGGAAGCAGAAGAAGTCAAAAAATTCGCCAGGGAAAAGGGAGCCGACTTGGTGGGGATTGCCCCAGCCGACCGCTTTATGGGAGCCCCCAAGGGACATAGACCCGGAGACCTTCTGCCTGAGGCCGAGGGCGTCGTGGTGATGGCGATGCGGATTCCCCTCTCGGTGGTCAAATCCATCCCCAGCGTCTACTACAACTTATCCTACCACCTCATCAACGCCCAGCTCCGAGTGTTAGCCCACAGGGTTGCCACCTACATAGAGGACCGCGGCTTCGAGGCTCTACCCCTAGACCCCGCTGAATCCGACTACGTCCGCGACGTCGAGATCACCCGTGAGGAGCCAGAGGCCGGGGTGAGGATGCTCGCCAGCTTCTCCCACAGGCACGCGGCGGTCTTGGCCGGATTGGGGGAGATGAGCAAGGCTTCATACGTGGTGGTGCCTAGGTTGGGGCCGAGGGTTAGGTTTGTCTCCGTGTTAACCACCGCTCATCTGAGACCCGACCACGAGGGGGCTATGAGCTGGGGCCTCATATGTAAGCCAGAGGCGTGTGACTCGGCCTGCGTTGAGGCGTGCCCTCCGGGAGCCCTAACGGGAGATGGTAGGGTTGACCACTTCAAGTGTCGGAGGTATAGGGGTCCAGAGGTCTACACCCTGGATTACTTCAAGAGGATCGTTGAACTCATCGATAGGGGTGTGCCTCCAATGAGGAGGGCTGAGATACTCTCCCGCCTCCACCCTGAGCTGAGGGTTCAAATCTGCGGCCGCTGTGTGAAGGCTTGCCCTATAGGGATCACCGTCTAGAACGACTCATCGACTTAGTCTCAATTGAACCCTCATCCCTCTTAAGGTGAAACCCAGAGGACATCGGCCTCAAAAGAAGGGGTCGTTGACGACCGTGTAGCCCTGGGGGCAACCCTTTGCAGGTTCCCCGCTGGGATACCTCTTGAACCCCGTGACCTTCATCGGCTTGGACATCTCCTTCAGCTCTGACACAATAAAATAGGTTCGGTATGGAGGAAACTTAGCATAATACCAGGGGCAGAGCTCCTCGTGTTTGGGCCTTTGGGGCTCGGTATAGACCTCGACCCCATCTATAGTTGCGCTATAGTGGACCTCGCCCTTTCCCACCATGCATACGTAGGCCTTCAGGGGGAATCTGAACCTCTTCTCAACGATGGGGAACCCGATGCCCCAGTATACGGCGCCCTCTTCGGCGATGAGGTCTTGATGCGACCTGATCTTCTCCTCCACGGAGACCCCTCTCTGAGATTTTACGCTGAGAAGGATCGCCGTTCCTTGAGTGCCGATCCGATTTTTCCTCACCATTACCACATCCCGTCGCCTAATCCACCTTTGGAAACTCGGGAAAACCTTTATTCATTCCCAATAAGATGGCCCATTCATTTTAAAATATAACGATCGTTTATTATTAATTGGTGATTAAAATCAGTTTTTTCCTTAGGGACAAAGATAGGCTGAGCGACGAGGAAAAGATCCTCGAGGTAATCGAACGCTCCCCCTGCGCCCTCTCCTTTGAGAGAATCTATGAGCAGATGTCCTCTGACAGATACATGCCAAGACAGAGGCTGAAGGAGATGCTCTTGACCCTCCACAAGGGCGGAGAGATAGATAGAGAGATCTATACTGTGACCTTCTCAAAGACCCCGAGGATCGAGTCGGTCATCGCGGAAATCTACTTCAAGGATGAAAATCAAAGACGGGTCTATGAGGAGGATGTTCTGCCCAAGCTCCTTGATGAAGCGAGGAAAACGATAGGTTAGAAGATCGCTAACAGCCCTCAGATTCTAACCCTCTAATCATTAGGTGTCTCTCGCCCTCATCCGTGTTGAGGCGCCTCTCAGCGTGAAACGACCTGCTATAGAGGTGGTTGGACGCATGGTTCATCGCCTCGATTTCACAGCGTCTGAGGAGCGAGATGCACGAAGTCTCCCGTTGAATCCGCCACGTAGTCACTGTGAGTCTTCGCTACTAAATCGATAAAACGTGTTCCCATAACTAGTAGACTTAAATATCTTATGTGAGTTTATTTTTTTGCTCCGAGTCTGGCACGCTCATCGTAAATCCTAGTGGAAGGATGCGACCGGGTGTGATGCCCAACAGCGTGTAACAGCAGGCTCGGAGCCCAAACCGCTAAGGTTTGAAGCCACGCAACACGGTTCAAGGCTTATACATAATCAAAATGTCTAGGTGAGGACCAAGCCTTCATCAACGCTGAGTTTTACTATGCGTAGCTCATCAGCATATTGATTCGCGGGTTCTTCCTAGAGTGATGTGATCCACTCACACCCACCGCGCCAGACCCGGGGCTTAACGGCTATGGTAGGTCCTACTTATGGCCTCCCTCCCACGTCTCGGGCGCGACGCCCCCCATCTCGGCGTTTCTGCCTTCGATGAGTCACATCAACGATTGAGTCGGGTTTTGATGTATAATGACGAGGAAAAGAGGACCTAAATCTCCTCGGTGAAACTTCGTGGGGTTTGAGAGTGGTTATGCGCACCTGAGATCTGTGTTGTCCCCATGGTTCTGGGTTTAAATCTCTTTTTTCACCCTATGGAGTTCCCTTATCAAGTCGTTGAATTCATCATACACGTCTAGGATCCCCATACCTTGGGACATAAACTTGTTCATGAGCATCCCCGTCGCTATGAGCAGTGCCCCCGGGACCTCGGTGACCACGGGCACCGGGATCACCACGAGCATGGTTCCCAGTTTCACGAGCTTCCAGCCAGGCTTGCCGCTGGATCTATGCTTCATCATCTCTTTCACGGGTTTCAGCTGATCCGTGGCCTCCTGAAGGACCCTCGTGGCTATTTGAAAGGTTCGATTGGCCTCGTAAATATCCCGCACCACGAGTTTTAGTCTTTCCAGCTCGGCCTTTCGCTCTTCCAAGCTCATTTTGATCCTTTGGGGATTCCTGATTTAATGAATGGGTTTTTTTATTTATTGCTTGGTTAACTGGGGGGTTCGTCGTATTAAGAACAGAGATAGCCCCACGCTTTGATCCAGGTTCTTCCCAGATGCTGCGAA
This sequence comes from Candidatus Geothermarchaeales archaeon, assembly GCA_046757245.1. GTDB lineage: Archaea > Thermoproteota > Nitrososphaeria > Geothermarchaeales > JAUWBL01 > JBHHXX01. The sequence continues at coordinate 12,732 of JBHHXX010000039.1, read as the reverse complement.
TTCTGGCTTATTTCTTTCTCTTAAAGTAGGTTCCTGGTAGGACTAAGCTTAGGTGTACGGTTAAAACGTGGGGAACCGCTGGCAGTTTGAGGAGCCACAGCCCTATGGGCCAGGCCAAGACACCCAAAGCTATTAAAGTTGTTCCAAGCCTCGAATACTTCATGTTTATCAACTCTTAAGACCCAGATCTAGCTCATCCATATCGGCCTCATATCTACTAAGCGTGTCCACCCTCCTCAAGCTCTCCTGTCCGCCGCCTCCTGGCTCGTATATACAGTAGGGCTCGGCTTCCAAATAGTCGCCGGTCACCGCGTAGGCTCTCGACCTTGACCCCCCGCAGACCCGGTTGTATTCGCACCTCCCACACTTCCCCTTCAGCCTTGAGGGGTCTCTGAGGTCCCTGAGAACCTTAGACTCTCTGTATATTTCTACGATGGATTTCTCCCTGACGTTTCCCACCGCAATGGGCAGAAAGCCGCTGGGATAGATGTCGCCCACGTGGGAGACAAAGATGAAGCCCTTCCCCGCGTTGACGTCGAAGCCGGGTCTCCGGGTGTTTAGCGTCTTATGCTTTGGCTCTGAGGGGGCCTCCCCCATGAGGTCAACCAGCCTACGCTTCAACTCAAAGTATTTCTGGCTCACAAGCATCTTTTTCTCACCGGGAACACCTTGCCTCTCCCACTTCCGCCTCTGCATGATGACCCTCCTGAAGTGTTGTGCCTCCGTTGTCTTTATGGGGACGCCGTATTTCGATGCGTCGTAGAGGAGGTTGAGGACGTCTTCATAGGTCTGGGGGCTCACCTCATCCCTCAATCTTCCCCTGCCCGTGGGAACAAGGAAGAACACGCTCCACATCATGGCTCCCAGCCCGTAGACGTCGCGGAATATGTTTGGGAGGTCGTCGAGGTTGAACCTCGTAACGGTGGTGTTTATCTGCGTCGGCAGCCCCATCCCCTCTGCGAAGCGTATGACCCCCAGCGTACGCCCATAGATACCCTTGACCCCCCTGAAACCGTCGTGAATTTCCTCGTTTGACCCGTCGAGGCTTAGGGCTAGTGCCGAGACCCCCGCCTCCCTCAGCCTCTCCAAGTTCCTGTCGGTGAGGAGGGGAGTCACGCTGGGGGCTATTGAAACCCTCAGGCCTCTCTCAACCCCGTGTCTGATGATGCTATATATGTCTTTCCTCATGAGGGGGTCTCCCCCGGTGACGATGAACAGGGGCTGGGGCTCGCCGAAACCCTCAACTTGGTCTATGAGGCGCAGTGCCTCCTCGGTGGTCAGCTCTCTCGGATGCCTAACCGTTATCGCGTTTGCCCTGCAGTGTTTACAGACTAGGAGACAGGCTCGTGTGGCCTCCCAGATGACGATGAAGGGCCTGACGGAGAAGTCCCACTCACCACTTGGCTTCAAGCGTCTCCTCCTCGCTCAAGTAGCATCCAGGGTCCTCGGCCCAGACGTCGCCGTAAACCCTGAGCGCCCTCAGCCTATACCCAGCGCAGATTTCTCGGTGGACGCAGCGGCCACATCTCCCCTTGACAAATCTGCTCTTGGATCGAAGTTTGATGAGGAGCGAGTCCCTGGATCTGAGCCAGATGTCGCTGAAGCGCGCCCTCTTCACGACTCCTAGGGTGTGATCCCACCAGAACTGGTTTGGGTGGACTCTTCCCAATTGATCTACGTTGGCAACCTTGCTCCCGGTGGGGTCTCCGCCGTATCGCCTGAGAACCTGCAGCGCCCTATCCGCCGAGTCACCGTCCAGCTCCCTCAGTTTCAGATAGGTGTAGACCCCATCTGCGGGCGAGTTCACGGTCTCCACCTCCGCATCCCTCTCATCTCTCAGCTCCAGAGCCCTTTCAATCAGGAAGTCTAGGAGCCTTCGCCTCTCAGATAGGTTGAGGTCTTCACTCCTCATGCCTACCCCCCTCCCGGAGTATACGAGATGGTAGACGCAGATGCGCGGTATCTTCATCTCCTCTAGAATGTCAAACATCGCCTCCAAGTCTTGGACATTCTGTTTGGTAACCGTGAACCTTATGCCCGTCCTCAGACCCTTCTCCCGGAGTATCTCCAAGGCCTCCAGGGATTTCTCGAAGCATCCAGGCATCCCCCGCATTTCCTCGTGTCTCTCCTTCAGGCCGTCGACGCTGACGCCCACGTACCTCGCTCCGGATCTTTTTAATTCCTCGGCCGCGTCGTCGTCTATGAACACACCGTTCGTGGAGAAGATCGTTTTTATGCCAGCCCTCGTGGCATACCTACACAGTTCGAATATGTCCTCCCTCATGAGGGGCTCCCCACCGGAGAAGATCAGGAGGGGCACACCCATTGAGGCCATGTCATCGATCAGCCCGAGGGCCTCCTCGGTGGTGAGCTCATCCTCGGGCTCTGAGGGGAGCGAAGACGCGTAGCAGTGCCTACACCTCAAGTTGCACACGTTTGTTATGTTCCAAACGGTGACCGGGGCCGACTCAACCCAGCGCCCCACCTCGGCGCTTTTTCTAATCGTAGTCGAAACGGTTTCCCTGCCACCGACGAGTCTGGTTAGGTTGATCACCCACCGCCACCTCACAACAGGATCGGCCGGTTCCTCCGCAGGTTCGCAACGCCGTAGAGGGGTAGACACTCCTCGACGGAGAGAGAGTCCCTCACTTTATTTAAAAAGTCTTCTATGCGATCTTCACCGAGGGCGTGGACGACGAAGTAGGCGGGGTATTCCCACCTTCCGGGGACGATGAATCTCTCGACGCAGTGCGTCACCTCCTCGAAGACCCCCACGATATCCAAGCAGATTCCCTCAGCCTCCTCGGGCCGCACCTTTAGGACAACCATGGCGTTGGCCTTGAAACCCAGTCTCGAGCCGTTTAGAACAGCGCCCCAGTCTCTGATGACGCCCCTCGCGACGAGCTCGCGTATCAAACTTAGAAGCTCATGCACATCTAAATCGTTCCTCTGGGCAATCCTTCTGAAGGGTTCGTTTTCAACACTCAAGCCCGCGGCGAGGTCATGGGCTAAATCTTTTTTGACACCCAGCTCCTGCAGTGTCGGCACCTTTTCCGGCTCGATTGTTGGAGGGCTTCTTGAAATCCCCTCCTTAAGATCGTATTTTGGATAGCTGATCTTGTAGACCCTCTTACTCGGGAGCAGGACGTGGTCATCGATGCCAGCCCTACTTATGAGCGACTCGACCCCCTCGCGTAGCTTGTCGCCTGTCTCGGCTTTGAAGGTAAACCATAGGTTGTATCGGCGGTGGTTCCTCAGGTAGTTGTGTGTTACCTCATCCCTCGAGTTAATTTCTTCAGCGACTTTCCCAACCATCCCCGCAGGAACGCGGGCGCCTATGAGGGCCGCCTCCTTGTATCGTGTCGCCCTCTGATTTATCAGGAAGGCTATCTTATGAATCACACCCCTCTCCACGTGGTGGTTGATCCTCCTCAACAGAGGGGTCTCCTCCACCCCAAGTCTCTCGGACAAGGCCTTGAAGGGCTCCGGACTCAGGGGGAAACCGTACTGTAGCTCTGAGAGCAGCCTTAGGTCAAAGTCTGGTAAATGGTGACTCAACAGCTAGGCATCACCTCGGGTCTGGCGAAAACGGAGACAGAGTCTATGAGGGCCTCAACGGTGTGGCGTGTGGACTCTAGGGGTTTTGGGACTCCCAGCTCCCTGAGGGTCTTCGATGTGAGGGGACCTATGGAGAAGACGGCAACCTCCTTTTCAGCGGCTTCGGATAGTGAGGAGCCCAGTCTTCTCAGCTCCTCGTCGAGGAGGAGGGCTGTTGAGGAACTCGTGAGGGCGACTGCGTCTAGATCGCCCTTGATCAAGCGCTTCGCGGCCTCTCTGAGCTCTTCAGTGGGTTTGACGGTATAGAATCTGATCTCTATTACGCGGCTCCCCAGTTCGCGGAGAGCCGAGGTGAGATCCCCCGATGCGGTGTTGGATCGAAAGGCCAAAACCGTTTTATCTTTAACGCCTTCCCGGGCAAGTGCCTCCACCAAACCATAAGTGCTGAATTCCCTGGGGACTATGTCTGCCTCTATACCGTGGAGGCTGAGGGATGAACGGGTTTGGGGGCCTATCGCCACCGTTTTAGCCGCATCTACAAGTTTCATGAAGTCGTCCCTTTTCCCCGCCTCCTTGAGGAGCTCAACCAAGAGGTGTATGGCGTTGGCGCTGGTGAAGACCACGAAATCCGCGTCTTCAACGAGGGCCTTCCGTAGCTTGTCAGAGGCGATGGTGGGTTCGAGTCTGATGCCTGGGCACCGAATAACCTCTACGCCTTCGGCTTGGATTGTAGGAGGCCGTCGGCTTTCCACCGGGCGGATCAAGAGGACTCTCAAGGGCTTCTTATTCATTTGCATAACCCCTAAGGTGATGTTTAACCAACCCTCTTGTCCTAACGGTTTCACCCACCACGACGACCGCTGGGCTCTGAACGTTCGCCTCGCGCACCATCTTAACGATGTTCCTAAGCTCTCCCTCGGCTACCCTCTGCCTCTCGGTGGCCCCCCACTCGACGACGGCCACAGGCGTAGCCGGGTCCATGCCCCCCTTCAGGAGCTGAAGAACCGTATACTCTAGGGTTTCAACGCCCATGAGGATGACGATTGTGTCAACGGCTTCCGCGATCTTCTTGTGATCTATGAAGACCCTTCCCTTACCCCTCGCCTCCCGCCCCGTTATGACGGCGAAGGAGGAGGACACACCCCGAAACGTCAGGGGTATGCCGGCGCACTCAGGGGCGGCCAGGAAGGACGAAACCCCCGGCACGATCTCGAAATCCACACCCGCCTCGGAGAGGGCCGTGATCTCCTCTCCGCCGCGTCCTAGCACACAGGGGTCGCCGCCCTTGAGCCTCACCACGACGTTCCCCTGCCGCGCCCTCTCAACCATGAGCTGATTTATCTCCTCCTGCTTCACCCTCCGAAGGTGGGGGTCCTTGCCCACGTCGATGAGTTCAGCATCGGGGGATGCCTCCATTAGGAGGTCCCTAGGTATGAGTCTATCGTGGATTATCACGTCGGCAGTCCTGAGGAGCCTCAGACCCTTGACCGTTATGAGCCCAGGGTCTCCGGGTCCCGCGCCTACAAGATACACCCGGCCCTTATTCATCTCGATACACCCAGGGAGGTGAGGATAGAGCCACCTTCCTCCAACACGGTCTCGGCTGTTCTCCGCGCGACTTCGAGAGCTTCATCCTCGGTTCCGATCTCCCTCACCGAGACGCGTTTGGAGCCGTCTGATGAGTAGAGAGCCGAGATCATCTCCACGCCCCCATTCCGCGCCCTCGCCAGAACTCCCACGGGAACATAGCATCCCCCGCCCACGATCCTGAGAAACTCTCTCTCCATGGAGACCTCCAACATCGACGTCTCGTGGTTAACCCTGCCTACGAGTCGGGTTATCTCCCCGTCGTCAACCCGGGTGAAGACTCCTATAGCCCCCTGGCAGGGCGCCGGGACGATTTCGTCCTCACCGAAGACCTCATCTACAAGCCCACCTAGGCCTAGCCGCTTGAGCCCGGCCTCGGCCACCACGATGGCGTCATAGTGCTGGGTCTCCAACTTTCTTAGCCTAGTGTCCAAGTTTCCCCTAATGGGTTCAACCCTGAGGTCTGGTCTCAGGTGGAGCAGAGCGGCCCTCCTCCTAGAGCTGCTCGTACCGATCACCGATGAGGAGGGTAGATCTCTAAGTTTTAGGTGGGATTTTGAGATGAGGGCATCGAGGGGGCTCTCCCGGGGAAGAACGGCCGTCAACTGGATGTTTTCCGGTACTCTTGACGGGACGTCCTTCAGGCTGTGTACGGCAATGTCCGCATCCCCCCTCGCTACGGCGAGATCGACCTCCTTCTCGAAGAGGCCCTTGCCCCCTATCTCGTGGAGGGGGGTGTTTCTGTGCATATCTCCTGTTGTCTTGACGATTTTCAGCTTGGGTTTGACGTCAGCGTGGCTTTTCAGGGCCGTAATTAGGGCCTTAGCCTGGATGAGTGAGAGTTTGCTGCCTCGGGTTGCCACGACGACGTTCATGTCCTCGCCTCCATGCCTTGTCGCTGAGCGGCGCCATCTGGATATTGGTTAGAAGGGAGAGTAGCCCTCCTCAAGCCATTTTGCGAATTCCAGGGCGTGGTAGGTTATTATGATGTCGGCTCCGGCCCTCTTGATGGAGGTTAAAATCTCCCATACGGCCTTCTTCTCGTCTATCCAGCCATTCCGAGCCGCGGCCTTGACCATCGCGTATTCCCCGCTGACGTTATAGGCGCCCAGGGGCACCGAGATGTATTCCTTCACCAGTCTAATGATGTCCAAGTAGACTAGAGCCGGCTTGATCATGACGATGTCGGCGCCCTCCTCCACATCCATCAAGTTCTCCCTCAGAGCCTCTCGGGCGTTCCTTGGATCCACCTGATAGGTTCTCCGATCGCCAAAGGCTGGCGCCGAGGAAGCGGCCTCTCGGAAGGGCCCGTAGAACGAGGAGGCAAACTTGGCTGAGTAGGACATTATAGATATATCACAGAAGCCCTCTTCATCAAGTGCCTCCCTGAGCGCCTTCACCATCCCGTCGGTGTTGCTCGAGGGCGCAACCATGTCGGCCCCGGCCTCAGCGTGGCTCACCGCTATCTTGCGCAGATAATCTAAGGTTTTATCATTATCCAGAACGTTGTCTCCGCCCTGATTAGCTATGATTCCGCAGTGACCATGGTCCGTGTATTGACACATGCAGATGTCCGTCGTAACCGTCAGCTCGCCTTTGAAGTTGTTATTTAGCTCCCTTACGGCCCTCTGAACGATGCCCGATGGATTATAGGCCTGAGAACCCAAGGGGTCCTTGTGCCTCGGAACCCCGAATAGGAGGATCGCCGGTATGCCGCTTTCAACGACTTCTGAAGCAAAGTTGTGCACATCGCCCACGGGAAGTCTGTGTTGCCCAGGCATGGAGGGTATGGGTCTGGGTTCGTTGATGCCTTCCTCAACGAAGAGAGGCATGATCAGGTTTTCACAGCAGACCTTAGTTTCACCCACCAACTCCCTCAGAACCTTGTTTTTTCTCAGCCTTCTCGGCCTACATAGGGGAAAGATAGATGTTTCCACTTCAACCACTCCCATTAGATCTCAAGATTCTGGATTAAACCTCTCTAGAGCGACCTCCAAGGCATACCGCTTGGCCTTCTCGACGTTTTCATTTTGAACAAGTTCCCTGAAAGTCGGGTCGTTGTAAACAGCCTTATAGGCTCTTATTCGCTTCCTCGCGTCTCCCAAGACCTTTTTCAACTCTCTCTTTAGATAGTGCATCGATTCGAGGAGTATGGGTATCTCCCGGTCCCTCTCCAACAGATCAACTATCTTATCCAATGCGTCTCGCACCACTAGGCCGCTTTTCCCCTCAGAGGTCACTGTTATCCGGAGCCCCGCAACCGACGCCTCAAAGGGGACTACGACGTCCGTCTTGTCGGCATCCGTCACCAGATTTATGAGTTTTCCGAGTCTTCTACCCATGTCGTAGATCAGATTGTTGGCTTCCTCATCGTCTGTCGCTATGATGATGAGGTCGCTCGAAGAAACCAGGGGTCTGAGCAGTTCTTCATCCTTGGCTTCGCCCCTTATCAGCTCCAGTTTTCCTCTTTCAGCAGCCTCTTCCAGCTCTGGGGAGAACCACTTGCTCAGAACCCTTACCGACGCCCCCGCTCTCAGAAACTTCAATGCCCTTCTCGTGGCCTCCCCGCCGCCACCCACGAGTAGAATGCTTCGATTGTTAGCCTCCACGTATAATGGTAGTCTCAACTCAGATCCCGATATGGACTTTTAACGGCTGACCTATAAATTTTTTGTATCTGAAAGTAGTAACATATAGATATTAAAAAAAATATAGATATATAAAAAATATATATATTAAAAAATGTTTAACTGAGGCTGTTGCCCCTCTGCCACAGAAACTCGAAAAAGGTCTTCATGTGTCTGGCAAACCTCTCATCCTCGATTCTGAGGGCGAAGGAGAGCTCTCTCTTGACGAGGTCCGTGAAGAAAATATACGTAACCTGCTCGTCGAGGATGGCGAAGGGTTGATGCACATCCGCGTTGAACCGTATCTGCACCCTGCCCCTCTCACTTAGCTCCCTAAGACTACCCATGTCGTCCTCCCAGACATTGGGTGATGTCAAGGAGGGGGTTAAATGCTTGAAGGTCAGATCCTTAACCCTCAGCTTCTCAAACGCGTTTAGTATCTTCTTCCAGTCAATTCGGGCTGGAGACCTTGTTATGGCCACGAGGATCTCCCTCTTTACAGCCTCCAAGTCGGTCACGATGCTCGTGACGATGTTTTTTGGACCCTCGATCATGTATATGTGATATTCCGGGCTTGGTGGGCCCTCCTCCAACATCAGGTTTTTGAGGCCTCTTAGCACCCGGTTGGACGTCTCCCGCTTCCTGTCTAATTCATCCTCCAGCTGAGAGAGCCTGTTTTTAAAGGCTATGTCCGGTGGAAGTGCCTGACACCTCATTGGCCTTGACATAACTTGGGAGACCATGCCCTTGGACATCAGACTTCTCATCACCGAGTAACACTTTGGCCTGGGGATTGCGCTGACCTCGCTGAGCCTCACGATGGTGAGGGAGCCCATTTTAACTAGGGCTATATAGGCCTTGGCCTCGTACTCCGTCAGGGCTAGGCTATCAATCATCTGGGATATGATCCCTTCCTCCACGTATCTCACCTATCGGGTCTTCCTGATATACTCTCCAAAAAAGGTTCATTCGACATCTAAATGTTACTACTTTCAGATACAAAAGCATTTAAACGTAAAACCCGTTTAATGCCAAAAACTATTATAGTCCGGAAGCCTGCTACCATACTTCAGCCGGCAGAGAGCCCTCAACTATGAAAGATAAGGTGGCCTTCGGCATCACGATGAGTAGATCCACCTGAGTGGAACCTTCCTCGTGTCCATTCCGGCTCGCCTCTCGTCCTCTAGGCCTCCCAAGCTCGTGCCAAAACTTGAAGCAAATATTCCTAGGAGCGTATTTGTGTTCATCATGAAGCTTTGGAAATTTGTCTGGATCGAAGCACTTCCACAAGAGAGGTGTCAGCCACCTGGTCGATACTTATTACACATTGTTTTATCCAGCCTAGGGGAGTTATCCCTCAGACTTGTGAGGGGTCGGTGGAGAATAGGATTCTTTATATTTCTCTATCAGCCTCCTCGCCCCTTGGACGACCCGCCGGGTCCCACTCTGAATCTTTAGGTGGATGCCTTCTTTTTTGGGGTAGGATCCAAAGGAGAGTCCAGGCATCCTTTCTAACTCTTCATATAATTCTTGGAGATCGCTCTCTCGACCTCCTTCAAAGTAGAACTCCTCGGTGTAGAGGGGTTCACCCTTTATAAAGACCTTTCCGATGAGTTGCTCCAACATGGCTTCCACCTCCCAAGGAGGCCCGGGCATAGCGACGACATCGGTTCCCTCCACCTCCATATGTATGCCACAGGCCGCCCCAGCCGGGTTGAAAATCGGCTCCGAGCCTTCGAGTACACACGCAAACCTCTTTCTGAGAGGAGTCATCTCTCTATCCCTCAGACGGCCCCTCAGCCAGGTCAGGCCCCTCTCACTGATGATGATCCTCCTCTTGAGCGCCCTCGCCAGTCCCTCCCTTGTTACGTCATCGGGTGTGAACCCAAGGCCGCCTACGATTATCAAGTAGTCTGGCCTCCTCTTCAAGGCCTCCACAACCACCCTTGAGATTTCCTCTGCGTCATCGCCGACCGTGGTCTTCCTCCTCGTCTTGATGCTCAGCTCCACCAGCCTCCTCGAGATGTGGGTGGAGTTTGTGTCCATTATGTCTCCGTCTAGAAGCTCGTCCCCCACCAATATCAACTCCGCCACCCTCAAACCTTACACCCGACACTCTAATTTCTCTAAACGCGTAGCAATCGCTTAATTAACATATCTATCTTCTTATATACACTCCCCGATTTAAGGCTCAAACAAGAAGGAGTTTGGCTATTTTCTCATGACCCGATTATTTTACAGAGCCCACCAACCCTGTTGGTAGCCACGACGCTAGGGGCAAAAAGCGGAGGAGAGGTCAAGACTTTTGTATTTTTAACCTAGAAATTAATAAATGATTGGGGATATCGTTGCATAGGTTCTGGGGTTTCATCAAGGACCCCCTCCATGGTTACATTCACATCACCGAGGCTGAAAAGAGCGTCATCGACACAAGGCCTGTCCAGAGGCTGAGGATGATCAAACAGCTCGCGGGAGCCGAATACGTTTACCCGGGAGCCCACCATAATCGCTTGGAGCACTCCCTCGGCGTCATGCACCTGGCCGGTCTCCTATCACAAAGCCTCTCAGCCCACATGACCGACGAGGAGGCTGAGGTTATGAGAATAGCTTCCTTGCTCCACGACGTGGGCCATGGGCCTTTCTCCCACGTCTTTGAGCATCTCTTGGTCAAGTTTTTGGACAAGACCCATGAGGACCTCTCCACGTGGATCGTCAGGGAGTCGGAGGTCGCCGACCGGATTGAGGCCCAGGGCTTTGACGCGAAGACGATAGGTGACCTGGCGGTGGGGAGGCTGATGGAGACGGAGAAGCCCTTCTTGAACCAAATCATTCGGAGCGCCGTCGACGTGGACAAGATGGACTTTATCGTTAGGGACACCTATCACACGGGCGCTGAATATGGGTATGTTGACACCCAGCGCCTCATCTATACGATGGATGTCCTCAACGGAGACCTCACCGTGAACGTCACCTCCCTCTCGGCCCTCGAGTCCTTCGTCATAGCCCGGGTGGAGTCCTTCAAGACCATATACTTCCACCGGGCGACGAGGGCGGTCCAGCTCATGCTGGTACATGCCATGGAGAGGGCGAGGGAGGAGCTGGGACTCACCGACTTTAAGATGCCGGAGGAGTACTTCAACCTCAACGACTACACCGTATGGACCATGTTGAAGCGGTGTGAGGCCTCGAGACCCATCATCGAGGACCTCGAGAGGAGGAGGCTTTTGAAGTGCGCCTACGAGCGAGCCTTCTACGTCGAGAACGAGATGGCGTCGAAGGTCTTCAGCAGCGAAGACACGAGGAGCCAGATCAGGGAAGAGGTGGCCTCGAAGGCGGGGGTCGACCCCGAAGCGGTCGCCATAGACGTCCCGACGCTTCCCTCGGTCCCCTACATGCACTCGATGCAGCTGGGGCCCATGGACATACCCCTCTTCAGCGAGGCGAGGGATGGGAGGAAGGTGCCCCTGAGGCTAAGCGACGTCTCGAGGATCGTAAGCTCTTTGAGGGGCTTCATGAACATCCTCAGGGTCTACACTCAGGAGGAGCTGAGGGAGAGGGTGGGGGAGGCGGCTGAGGAGGTCTTGGGCGCACCCCCCGAATCCGCGAAGGTCTCATACTAAACCTTGCTGGCCCAACAGAGTCACATTGAGATGGAATAAAATCATAGGGAGAAAATTGGTTCTATAGACGCCTCGACCGTAATCGTGGGATGGTTTCTCCGCCGAAGGGAAGAATCGTTACATCTGCGGTCCTGTGTTTCTTCTTGGCTATTTCAAGTGCTTCATCCAACGTTTTTACGGAGGTTAAACCCATTTCGCTCATCTTTTCCGTTGAAACGCCCTCGGTTACGAATATTATGTCTTTTTTCTTTTGGATTTTTCTAAATCGATAGGGTATGGTGGCTTCATAGATCCCCTCTCTGATCTTCCCTATGACTTCCTCCGGATTTGTTAAAGACCTATACATTAGCTGCCGGATTAGTTCCTCAACCTTTGGATTTGAGTGAATCCCGTCGTATAGCGGACATGGCACCACAATGGTGCCCCAATCCTTAGTTACGGAGTTTCCGGGGAATACGGCCTTGAAGGATTCGGGTAAAAACCTGTCAAACGGATGCGTAGACACTATAGCCACGTCCGCCAACCTCGGAACGGCGACGCCGTAAATGTTTTCACAGACCTCTATTGCCCTGTCTTGGACTTCCCTAAAGTCTCCGGCGTCGACCATGATGATCTCTTCCTCGGGTGGAGACGTCAAAACCATGTCGATTTTAATGTCGAGCCTCGCGATCCCCGCGGCCTCCCTCATGTCTTCGAAGATGGCGTTTCCCGCGGCATACTCAAACTTGAAACCCGGATCGGTAACCAAGCTGTGGTTGAGCCCTATGGTCTCCCTGCCGGCGACGCCGGGTAGAATGATCTTTCCGCCCCCGCTGAATCCCGCGAGAGCGTGGGGGAAGACGCTCCCGATGCCGATCCTTACATCGGCGTTGGCTACCTCCTTGTTTACCCAAAGCGGCGTCCCCCGCCTCGTCTTGCCCATGTTAACGAGGTGGGGAGACTCATAGTCGTGATTTTTAAATTCTATCCTTTCGAGAGCCTCCTTGCCAACTTTTCTCTCCATATCCTTTAGAGTCATTTTGGAGTGGGTGCCTAGGGCCACTATGAGGGTGACGTCCTCATCCTTAACTCCAGCTTTGTTTAGCTTGTCCAGGAGGGTTGGGAGAACCTTATATGCGGGTGTTCGCCTCGTCTTGTCGTCACAAATCAGGGCGACCTTACCTTTGGGCGGTTTTCTCTTAAGGGCAGAGGTTATGGCTTCCCTCATCCTTTTTTCAGCGTCCTTCAGTCCCCGAGCCTTTTTGAAGGGGGGAATGGGCGTTAGATTCCAACCCTCGGGTAGCTCCAATTCTATGCGTTGATCCCCGTAGTATGTGAATCCTCTCATTTAACTCACTAAA
>JBHHXX010000038.1:0-19387 GCA_046757245.1 Candidatus Geothermarchaeales archaeon | reverse complement strand
CACTCTGCTAACCCCCAGATTTTATGGCTTTGGTTGGGCACCACTTAGCGCACTCTGGATCCCCGCCGCAAAGATCGCACATTAAGACCCACCCTAGTTCGGGGTGGGTGAATATTGCCTCGTACGGGCAAACATCGATGCACACCAGACACTTCGTACACTCCTTTGCCTCTACCCTAAGTATGCCTCTATCATCCTCTGCTATAGCGTTGGTGGTGCAAGAATCTAAACACGGCCTCTCTTCGCATTGTCTACAGACGAACACCCTGTTTATCGTGGGGTCAGAAAAACTTTCCCTTATTCTTATCGCGGCTTTCTTGGGGTTGTTCACCTTGAAATGTCTTATGGCGCATACGAGTTCGCATGTTTCACACGCGGCACACTTCTTAGAATCAATCTCTAATGCTTGCAATTCAACCCACCACCCTTCACTTTTAGGTAAGTATTTTATGTCCTGCAAATTATCCTTTTCTTTACCCCGCTTTTCTTGAAAATCAATCAGAGGAAGTTCAGTCTACGCTGGATTCTTCTAAGTGATTATCTGAGGTATGTGTCGCTTCAGGGGGCACTTCTGATTCGATTTGCAGCCTCCACAATCCCTCGGGTGGGTTGCGCACTTGGCTAAGAGAGCGTAGGATCCCGCAAGCCTCGCATGATCCAATTTATACTCTCTAACCCTCTTCCCAGCCCTTATTTTTTCCTCTTTGCCTATAGAGCCCGACCAATAAACATTTTCTAAGCCGAACTTTTTCGCTGTCTCCACACATCGGTTCATGAGTCTTCTATTGGCATAGGGGTGGTTCTCCAAGACGAAGTTGGGTCTAAAGGAGAGGAAGCAAACGGGTAGTGAGGGGTCGATGGAGGCGATGAACTCCGATATCGCCCCTACCTCTTCATCCGTGATTCCGGGTATCACGAGGACCCTATACTCCCAGAGTTTCTCCCTATTCTTTCCAAGCTCTTCCGCGTTCCTGAGCACGGGCTCGACGGGTGCGCCAGTCAGCGCCCTATGCGCCTCGTCGCTATACGCCTTTATGTCAAAGGTTATCGAGGTCGTGAAGTTCAAGACTCTCCTGAAACTGTCCTTAGTTAGGAAGCCGTTCGTGTCGAAGTTCACCTTGGTGTCTGGGTTAAACTTTCTTGCCTCTCTAATCACCTCCTCGACGTATGGTAGGTGTATGGTGGGCTCTCCTCCGGAGAAGAATATCCTATCCGCACCCATCGCCTTGGCTGTAGAGGTCCTCAACTCATAGATACACTCGAGCGCCAAATCCTTAGGGTCAACCCAGCCCCTAACAAACTCCCCGTTATCTGGGTAGTGAGCGATACTCCAGTTCTGGCAGTTCAGGCACTTGAAGTCGCAGCCAGCTGTAAAGACGGTGTAGCTCCTTGGGGGTGCAGGATGAAGGGTGCAAGAGGCGACCTGGGGTAGGGTCATCCTACAAATCCCTGTCTCCCCCGCCAATCGATCAACGCCGCATCTCCACTCACAAAGCCTGCAGTTCTCGATGTCCTTCAGGTATTTCAACGTAGATCTTTTGGAATCGGCTTAATTCGATTTAATTAATATGGTGTAGGCGGTAACATAAACCTACCTCAAAGGCGCACCATTTCAACGAAACCTTGATGTACCACGGGGAAGAAATATGACGTGGAAAACCATCAACTTAGCTCACATACACACATTAGCCGTGGAGGAAATGAGTTTGGGATGGGTCATACCACCTCCCCTGAGCGGGGTGACGAAGACGGATGAAGAGTTCGAGGAGGAGAGGATGGAGATGGTTAAAAGATTGATCAGACAGGGTCTCTTGGAATCTCAAAACATAGCGGAGGCGATGATGAGGGTCCCCAGGGAGAGGTTCGTGCCCCTAGAATATAGAGACTATGCCTACCTTGAGATTCCCCTCCCCCTCCCCGGTGACGGAAGAAATCAAACGATCTCCTGTCCCCACAGCTACCCCCTCTTCTATGAGGCGTTGGGTCTGAGGAGGGGTGACAGATTCTTGGAGGTCGGCGCTGGCTCCGGCTATGGCGCCGCCTTGGCGAGGGAGATCGTTGGTGGAGAAGGAAGGGTCGTGACGATCGAAATAAACGAGGAGACCCGTGACTTCGCGAGAAATAACCTTGAGGGACTCGGCTATAGGGACGTCGTAGTCGTGTTGGGAGACGGCTCAGAGGGCTATCCACCCAAGGCGCCCTACGACAAGATCTGCGTCACGGCGACTTGCCCCCGGATTCCTCCGCCTCTCATAGACCAGTTGAACCCTCAGGGGAAACTCGTGGCCCCGGTTGGGCCTTCATACACAGCTCAGAGTCTAATGCTATTAAAAAAAGAGGAGGACTTGGGGGTAAAGACTAGGGTTATAGAAGAGGTGCTCTACGTGCCCCTACTCGGGAAACACGGTTGGAAGACCTGAAGAGCGAAGAGAACTCACCCTGACTCTATCACCCTCGTCTCCGACGTCTTCGTGCCATGAGGTCACTCAACAACGTTCCTCCAACTATTTCTAGAATTTTAATCCTCCCTCCAGACCTCATACCACCTCTTGAGCGAGTCCCCGGGCCAGTTGGCCCTATCCGTCCCATAGAAGGCTGGATAGTTCTCATAATTTGTTATCTCCTCCTCAGGCTTCCCCTGCGCCATCAGGGCCCCCATCTTCTCCTTGACTTCTTCAAAGAACCTCAGGTAGGCTTCAACCTCCTCCTTATCGCAGATTGGGCCGTGCCCAGGGATTATGACGTCGACCCTCATCTCAAGCATCTTCCTCAGGGCCTCCATCCACTCGTTGGGATCGGCGGTAGGGTCTCCACCCCAGGGGAACGTCTTAGCGAAGACCAAGTCCCCGGTGAAGAGGGTCGCCTCCCTCGGGAAATACACGATGCTAGAACCCACGGTGTGACCTCCCACGTGCTCCATCTCCACGGTCAGCTCATCGTCTTCGACCACAAATCTCCGATCAAAGGTCTTGGTGGGTAGAGTGATCTCCACGCCCTCGAGCTGGCTCAAGCGCTCTGGATCAGTCTCACGCAACTCAGAGAAATATTTATCCAGTCCCTCAGGGGACCACTCGGTCTTCAGGAGCTCCTGCATCCGAGCCTTGAGCGAGGCGTGGGCGACGACCTCGCAGTCTCTGAAGGCCTGGTTCCCGAAGACGTGGTCTCTATGTGAGTGCGTCAGCAAGAGGTATCTTGTGGCCTTTGGTGATGTTTCCTCAATTGCCCTCCTAAACTCCTCGCCAGGTCTCGTGTACATCGCGTCGACGACGACCGTTTGGTTGTCAAGGACGATGATTCCAGCGTTTCCCCCGCCCTTGCCCTCGGTGTTGGCAAAAACCCTATCAGAAATCTTCTCCAATTTCATCGGTCTCCGACTCCTATGTCCACCCCGAAATTAGACCGATTCAAGCGTATATATTTTAAACTGAGGCACAGGGAGAGAAGCTGGGTGGATGATCGACCTTGAGAGCTATGGGAAGAAAAAATCGCCCCCTAATCTCTCTAGGCTTCTTAAATAAAAAGGTGGGTAGGGGGGAAGTCTACCCCTCGATCAGGGTTTCTGTGCTTTTAACCCCCCTGATTGAGTTTACTTCACCTGAGAGCTTCCTCAACGCGTCTGCAGAGGGGGCCTCCGCGAAAACGACGATGTCGTACCTGCCGAAGACGAGGAAGACGCCTCTAGCCTCGGGGAGCTTTTTCACCGACTCTAACACCCCCATGGATTTGCCTGGGAGAACCCTAATTAGGATGCACGCGTTCACGTCCGATCACCTAGAAACCCACGAGGGTTTCAGAGGCTCTCACCCCTGATAACTTATGGATCCTCAACGCGAGTTTGCCGAGGGCCTTGATATCGGCTGTTTCCACCTCTACCGCCACGTCCCACCTCCCAAGGGTGTGGAAGGCCTTCCTAACCCCCCTCATCTTTTTGACTCTATTGACGACGTCTGTGAACCTTCCCGACCTGCAGCAGATTAGAACACACGCTGAAACCATATGCATCAAGATTAAATCAAGGTTAATTGAACTTATTAAATTTACATAGTCATTCTTAACCAACATCCAGGGTAACGACACTATCATGAAAATCGGAATCAAAGATAATTCTATTTTCACGGGAACATCTAGACCACGAGCTTATTCATCTAACTTTAAATGAGCGGATAACTTCTCCTCTAGGATCCTCCTAAGTGTGGGGTCGTTCCTCCAGTACACGTCTGGGATGCCCAAGACGGTGATCTTACCCTCGGCCTCCGGCCACATGCCCACTATGAACACCCTATGCTCCTCCTCCATAGCGAAGATGCGGTCGGCCCACCCCACTAGCTCCCTCGTCAGCCGGGTCGGCGCCCCGGGGTGTGTGCCCGCAGACCTGACCTCCCCATATCCCCTCTCCCTCAACATATCCTCGGCTGTGGGGCTCCTATACATGTTGCCAGAGCACACGAACAGTATCCTCTCTTCCCGCGGCGCCATCGTCGAACACCTTTTGATTTAAGGTCCAGCCGATCTTAAGTCTTTCCCCACGGATCTCCCTTGGGTGGAGAACAACAAGCCACTCCCTCACGGTCCGGAACAAACTCTTTTCAGGGGGCACTCACCACACCTCGGGGCGAGGGTTCTGCAATAGGCGCGGCCGTGGAGATAGGTCAGGGTCTGAAGCCACCCACCCAGAAGGCCCAGGGGGGCAAACCGGGCTCTGATACATCCCCCACTCTTAGAAAGGGGGCAGAGGGGGATGTCAAACTGTCTCGATGTCTCCTCATCGCACACATAGAGGGAGCAGAGGCGTTTGCTTGGCATCTTGGCCCCCTCCACGTCAACCAAGTTAAGCCTCTGAGCCACGGACCTCAGGTGAACATCGCAGGGGATGAAGTGGGTGGCCTTGAAGGTGGACAACACGATGGAGTCGGCCATCTTGGGACCCAGCCCCCAACACCCATGGATCAGGCTCAGCCTCGCCAGCTCAGGGCTCAGCAGCAGAATAAACTCCTCGGCGGGGACGTGGGGGACGCCGAACAACTCCGAGACCCTTTCCGGCAAGTTCTTGGGTAACTCGATGAAGCTCCTCACGATGTCTGGGAGCTGAAGGATTTGATAGCTGGTGCCGACCTCCCTGAGCTTATCGGCGCTGCACGAGGCAATTTTATAGATGTTTCCGTCAAACCTCTCCCACACACCATGACACCACCCCAGGACGGAGCGGTCGTAGTCGGCCCTCTTCGACAACCCCACGGCGACCAAGATGTACGTAAAGTCCAGCGGGGCTATCGGCACGCGAACCCCAGGGTAAACCCGCGCCAAGGCCTCGACCTGCGGCTTCATCGCCTCCGGTAACCCCTTTATCAACTCCTCATAGGGACCCCTCCAAAGGCCCGCCTCAAATAATACCCTCCTCCTTAGCGCCTTCTCCGTAAGCCTCGCCTCACACCTCACCTCGAGGAGGCCGGGCCTGCTCTGTCTAAGCTCCAGCTGACCCCCTAGATAACCCGCGATCTTGACCCAGCGCAGAGGCTCCACTCTCTGGTAGAGGCTTGAGATGAAGGAGGGCCTCAAGGTGTTGTCGAGGCTGAAACCCTCGACTTCCAGTGAGATCTTCATAAATTAGACCACCAATCTTAACCTAGGTTGACCTCACGAGTTTAGCCGTCAAAGCGAGCCCTATCAATATAAACACCGAGCACACCAGAAACGTCTGCCTAAAACCGATCGTCTCAGCCAAGAAGCCCCCTAGGGCAGGCCCAGCGATCCACCCCAAGTTCCAAGTAGTGTTGTACATGCCTATGGCCGCCCCCCTCTCCTCCCCCGGTACGATGTCGACTATTAACGCGACGGCGGTCGCACCCATGGCGGCCCAGGCGACCCCCTCCATGCCCTGAACCAAATAGACATCAAAAAAGTTTCTCACAAGCGAGTAGAGCAGAAAGACCAAGGCGAAGATTCCCATGGAGACCAGCAGAATGCGCTTTCTCCCGTATTTATCCGAGAGTTTCCCGAAGAGCGGAGCCGCGAGGGCGCCGGTCGCCGCGCCCACCGTGAAGACCAGCCCTATCTGACCCCTCGTGGCGCCTAAGTCCTCGACGTAGAGGGCGAAGACGGAATAAATCATGCCTGAGCAGACCATCAGGGGGAAGATGGAGGCATAAACGGCGTAGACGGACTTTTTCATCGGCTCTCTCCAAACCAAGGATGGGCGTTTTCCATAAAAAGCAACCTTCACCGAGTCGCCTTTGCATCGCGGTTGGGTGTGTTGGTCGAGGTGAAGAGACCCGTCTCAGGGGGAAGAGACTTAAGTGGGAAACACCATAGGTCATTGGCTTTCGCCGTCAAGGCCATGGAGGTCCATCTGTTGGTAGACCTGAGGGTGACGATTCCGAGGTTTCTCAGGGGCTACAGGCGAACCGCCGTCTTCGCCGTAACCACCCGGTGCAACTGTAAGTGTGTCATGTGCGACATGCATAAGAAGCGGCAAGAATCCATAAGCCTTGAAGACGCCAAGAAGGTTCTAGACCTCCTCCTAGAGAACCGATTCCTAATCGTGTACTTCACCGGGGGAGAGCCCACCCTACACCCCAACATCGCCGACATAGTGAGGTACGCAAATCGACTGGGCCTCATGACGACGATGACCACCAACGGAACCGCTACTAAAAGCGTCCTCAGGTCGCTGAAGAACTCCGGGCTGTATCTCCTCAGCGTGTCCCTCGACCACTGGGACCCCGCTGTGTGCGAGGAAACTAGGGGATATAAAGGCATAATGGCTAGGCAGGAGGAGGCGATCCGCTACGCGAGGCAGATAGGCCTCAGGACCTACGCCCTCACCGTTCTAAACCCCCTCATTCTCGGCGAGGGCGCAGAGAGGCTCGTGAGGTATGTGAACCAAGTTTTGGGCGTCCCCTTCGGGTTCTGCTACCCCACCATGAGCGACGTGAACACCTACTGTCTGGGCACAGCGTTTTCTCAAGAAGCGCTATTCGAAAAGTCGAGGAGAAACATGGAGGCGATTCTCTCGATGAAGAGGAACGGCTTCGAGATCGCCAACGCCGGCACCTACATCGAGGACATTCTGAGGACCCATGAGGGGAAGACCCCCAACTTCTACTGCAGGGGTGGGGAGGCCGTAGTTTACATCGACTGGCTCGGAGACGTCTACCCCTGCTTCCTCAAGGGGAAACTCTTCAACGCGCTGAACGGCGAGGAACCCCGGTTCCTCGAGAACGTCAGGTGCAACGACTGCTTGATAAACTGCTTCCGAGAGCCCTCGCTGATCCCCGCATTTTCCTCCCCCAAGTTGCTGATCAAGGAGGCCCTCTATGCCCGGCCAACGCGGAAACTCTACCTATGATTAGTTGTAGTAAAGAGGCTTCATACCTCAAGCGAAGAGGGAGGTTGACGCCCTGAAAGGCTTAACTAAGCAGACCGACGATCCGTTGTTGACCTCTTCCTAAGACGTTGGAGAGATCTCGATGAGGGGCTACGCGGAGGCCTCCAGCCTCCCCTCCACGGAGATACGCGGCACAACCATACCCCGACTCATACTGGGACACCTGCCCTTCCTAGGTGAATCCTACCAAGGCCCGGGGAAGAACCGCGAATACCTCAAGAGGTTCTCCAACAAAGAGAGCATCGTCGAGGTTCTATGTAAAGCCGTGGAAGAGTATGGGGTCACGGTGGCAGCGGCAGCGCCGTCGACGGAGGGAAGGCCGGCGGCCCTCTACCTAGAGGCGGTTAGGGAGGCCATGGGGAGAACGGGAGTGGAGATCGCCCTGATACCCTGCCTCCGGATACCGCTGACCATCGATGGGAAACCCATCGACGACTATAGGCGGTGGCTGACGTACTATGGAATCGAGAGGCGGCTGGCTGGGGGGGAAATCCTCAGGAGATACCTCGAGGACCCCATCCTGCTCTGTAGGGAGGGATGGGGTGAGAAGTTTCCTCACGCTTTGGCCCATCTCGACCCATACGGGGGAGAGGACCTCAGGAGGCTGGAGGTCGACTATGAGAGGCTGAGACAAGCCGTATTAAGTCTCGAAGGCTTAAACACGATACTCGTGGAGCTGGGGTCTGAGACAGATCTCCTCGCTATGGCGGGGAGGCTGGACCTTCTATCCGAGCTCGTTGACTGGCTGCGAGGCACGGTTAACCGCCCCGTGCTTTTGGGGAGCCATCACGCGGGCTCGACCATACCGATACTGGAGGAATCCACCGTTGGATTTGAGGGCTACGTCACCCCGGTGAACAGCCTCGGGGTGATGATGTTTCCCACACAAGAGATGGCGGTCGAGGCGATAAAAGGAGCGGGCAAGCCCGTGATAGCCATAAAGCCCCTCGCCGGGGGGAGGATTCCGCCGAGTGAGGCCCTCGAGTACGTCTACAGGGATGTTGGAGTCGATGCCTGTATGATCGGCGTGGCATCGCAAACCGAGCTTGACGAAGACTTGGAGGCCGCTCTGGAAAAAATGTTGGTGTAGGCTCTGGGCCTTGATCGATAAGATCGAGGGGTTGCTTCATGTTCAATCACGCTTGAGCAGATGGGATTGGGAAAGAGTTAGATAGGATTTTGCTCCATACCTTTTGGGTCATCGAAATGGTGAGAGCATCTGTTATGAGGGGGCCGAACCTCCCCCTAGAGGTGCGCGACTTCCCAGAGCCCAAGATGGAGGAAGGATCGGTCCTGCTGAGAACCATCGCCAGCGAGGTGTGTGGAACCGACGTGCACATATTTCACGGTCGACTAGCGGACGTACCCTACCCCATCATCCCTGGACACATAAGCGTCGGCAGGGTGGAGAGGATCGCTGGCAAGGCATCTTACGTAGAGGGTGGAGACGTCGCGGAGGGAGACGTCGTGGCCTTCCTAGACGTGCATGAAACGTGTGGTAGATGCTGGTACTGCCTCGTCGCCAAGGCTTCGACGAGATGTCCCCACCGCAAGGTCTATGGGGTGACCTACTCCTCGGAGAAGCCGCCACACCTCCTCGGGGGTTGGTCTGAGAAGATATACCTGAAGCCGGGGGTAAAGACGCTGAAACTACCCGAAGACCTCTCCCCCCTCGAATACATATCCGCTGGATGCGCCCTACCCACCTCCGTCCACGGGATCGAACGCGCCCAGATCGCCCTCGGCGACACGGTCGTCATACAGGGCTCTGGTCCCGTGGGGCTCTGCTCCGCGATCCTTGCCCAGTTGAGCGGGGCTGTGAAGGTGATAGTGGTGGGGGCCCCAGAGATGCGGCTGAGGATGGCTGAGCGCATAGGTGCGGACCACACAGTGAACATCGAGGGATATGACTCGGAGGCCCGGGTGAGAAAGGTGTTGGAGCTCACCGATGGCAGAGGCGCCGACGTCACCGTGGAGGCCACCGGGTCGCCCTTGGCGGTCCGGGAGGGCATGGAGATTACGAGAGACGCTGGCCGATACGTCGTCGTGGGCCAGTACACGGACGCGGGGAGCGTGGAGATCAACCCCCACCTACACATCAACAAGAAGCATCTAGAGATTAGGGGGAGCTGGGGCATCGACTTCAGCCACCTCTATAGGGCTGTGCAGATTCTCGCCAAGAACCGCGGGAGGTTTCCTTGGATAGACTTCATCACCAAGCAGTATGGCCTAGAAGAGTCCAACGAGGCCCTCAGCGACGTTGAGAACTTAGAGGTGGTCAAGGCGGTCATAAGGCCCTAACGCATTAAAATCTTGGCGTAGACTGATACTGTTGGCTGGGGGAAGCGATATGGTTGAGGAAGTCTCGAGGATCAGCGTCTCAATACCCTCGGACCTACTCGAGGAGTTTGACGACACCGTTAGGGGCATAGGCTACAAGGGTAGATCGAAGGCGGTGCAGACGGCCATGAGGAACTTCATATCCGATTACAAGTGGGCTCAGGAGGAGGAGAGCGTCGGCACCGGGGCCCTCGTCATCGTATACGACCACGGGGTGAAAGGGCTGGGGGAGGACCTGACCCACACTCAGCACCGCTATGAGGGCATAATCAACTCGGTGATGCACGTCCACCTCGATGAGCACAACTGCCTCGAGATAGTGGCCGTCAGGGGGAAAAACAGGGATATCAGAGATCTGTCCCAAGAGTTGATGAAGAAGAGGGGGGTTAAACAGCTCAAGCTCACGATCATCTGAGCGCGTTAGGGCCGATGAAAATTGAATAAAAATCATACGATTAGTAGCGTTTTGCCTACACGATAACCCTACGTTCTCTATACTAAGCTTTTTAAAACGGATTTTACGTAATCAGGGAACAGGTGCTGAGACCTCGCTGAGGAACGGCAAAGGTACTGGAAACGCTGAGAGTCAGCGATAAACCTCCTTTTAATCGGAAGAGGGCTTTGGGACAACGTGTCTAAACGTTATCCCCTTAGATTCCCTAGCTTATGTTGAGACCTCTGTATATTGACCGTTTAAACTGATCTTCAATTTATTTAAGATCTCCCTTCCCACGAGGACTTCACGGCTTAAATACTCGACCTCCATGGGCACATATATTTTAACCTCCTCTAAGTCTAGCCTCTCGTTTGTCCTTGGAGAGATAAGCTCCCCCCTCAACTCATAGACCTCGAATTCCACTGGCTTTGAAAGGGGGGTTTCGAGGCGCTCGGTAGCTAAGGGGGTAAGCCCCTCCAGAAACTCCACTACCTCTAGGTTTGGATAGACGCCACCATCGAAGCCCGTATCCACAACGGCTAAACCCCTCGCCCTAAGCCTTTTATCCCCCCTGATAAGCGCTAGTTCCACCACGGGCACGTCCGGAATCTTAAAACCTGTAAATGAAAATCCATCTTCAAAGTATTTATACTTCAGGTTCAACGATCCACTCCACTCCAACCCTCGCCCTCGCCATCCTAGGCGACCTTAACCTCATAGCGCCGCTAGCCCTGAGTTTCCAAAGCACGGTAGGGTAAGTCTTCGGTGTAGAGGTCTCCGGAACGCCAAGATAAACCCTAAGGGCTTCAGCTATGATGGAGCTCCTCGTCCTCCCATCCCTAGACGCCTTAAAGAGTTTTTCCGTCAAGTCATCTGGAAGACTTATACTCATCTTCTTAACCATAATACCACCAGTAGTAAAAGTGCTACTATGTAATATAAGTATTAATTTTTTTAGGCTTGACCTAACATTCACTCCTTAACGCATCTAAACAAACTAGGAGAAGCATAGAGGCTATAGGCTTTGGTTTTGTGCACTGGTATTGCTGTTGCTGGAATGCATGAAAATCCCTTAATCGAGACGCTGGATACTATGGTTGGCCGAGAATGACAGATATGTTTCTACTCCAGCTCACCTTTATAACAGAGGAAATGTTTCTTTTCCCATGAAAAGCCATGTCTTCCACGACGAGGATTAAGAGCGTCAAGATAAATTTGAAGCGTAACTTGGAGGAGAGGGTGGAGGAAGAGGTTGCCTTAGAGGTGCCGATCACCATCTATGTGAACCATGAGCACATCGTGACGCTGTTTGCCACCCCCACGCAAAGAAGAGAGCTCGCCATCGGCCATCTCTTGGGCGAGGGCATAATCAAAAGATTAGAGGAGATCAAGGACGTGAAAATCCGGAATAATGACGTACACGTCGAACTTCAATCAGACGTCGCCATTAGGGTTCGGGCCTCAAAGACCCTAAAGGTGGTCAGCTCCGCATGCGGCTCTACGGAGGACTTCTACAAGCTCCTAGACCGTATAGACAGACCCCATGTAAAGTCCGACTTCTCGATCCAAGCTCAGGAATTGTCTCTCTTGGCGCGGGAGTTGAGTTTAAGATCTCGTTATGCCCGGAGAACTGCTAGACACTCAGCCGGGCTTTTCTTGAGCCAAGCTTTGGTCGCCTATTCCGAGGACGTGGGTCGTCATAACGCGGTGGACAAGGCGATAGGCATGGCCTCTCTCGATGGGATTGACTTCAATCACTCTGTCCTCATCACCACGGGGAGGCAGTCGGCGGACATGGTCCTGAAGGCCGCCAGGGTTGGGATACCCCTCTCCGTCTCGATTCGTGGCCCCTTATACTCAGGCATTTTCGCCGCGTGGAAGACAAGGGTTACTTTGGTGGCCTATGCCAAAGGGTCCCTAATGAGAATTTACACGCATCCTGAGAGAGTACTCTATACGTCTAAGACCTCGGACCTAGTTCTTTAAGCTTCTCCATCTCTTTTACCAGTATGTTCGGGGTGTCGCGCCCTCGATGTTCCGGCAAGACATCATATGCCTCCGACGGAGCCTCCACCAGCCTAAGCTTTGCATAGCCTCATTCGTTCATCAGAAAATAAAGGTCCAGCTCATAATCTGATTATTGGGAGATCGATAGAAACGAGTGTGACAGAAGCCTTGCGAGCTGAAATCAGGGTTAACGGCATCGTTCAGGGGGTAGGCTTCCGTCCATTCGTTTATAGAATGGCTGTGAGGAATGCCTTAGTCGGCTATGTGCGGAACATGGGGGATGCCGGCGTAGAAATCGTCGTTGAGGGGAGAAAGAAAGATGTTCAACGGTTCATCAAGGACCTTAAGACGAAGAATCCTCCCCTAGCCCAGATCTATAGCTTAACCACGAAGTTTTCCCGGGACGCGGGGGAGTTTGTAGAGTTCACCATCCTCAGGAGCTCTAAGGATATAAGCTCCTTGGGATCGGTTATACCCCCCGATGTATCGATTTGTGGAGAATGTGTAGAGGAGCTTCGAGACCCCGAGAACAGGCGCCACGACTACTTCTTCATCACGTGTACGGACTGCGGCCCCCGATACACCACGATCGTAGGGCTGCCGTATGATCGGCCGAACACCACGATGCTAGACTTTCCCATGTGTGAGGACTGTAGTAGAGAGTACACAAACCCCATAGACCGGAGGTTTCACGCGCAGACCATAGCCTGCTCAAGGTGTGGTCCAAGGGCGTACCTCGTTGATAACAGGGGTCAACTTATAGAACGAGAGGATCCCATTAGAGAGGCGGGTAGGCTACTCCAAGAGGGCTACATCGTAGCAGTTAAGGGGAATGGGGGCTTCCACGTGGCGACCGCCACCACGGTCTCTGACCCCATAGCCCGGCTGAGGAAGGCCAAGCACAGGAGCCAGAAGCCCTTTGCCATAATGTCACCCAGCCTCGAGGTCATAAGGTCCTTTGCTGAGGTGGGCGACGGGGAGGCCGAGCTGCTGTGCTCCTACATGAGGCCCATAGTCTTGCTGAAGAAGAGCGAGGACTATTATCTCTCAGACCTGATTTCTCCGGGGCTACACAACGTCGGCGTCATGCTACCCTACACGGCTCTTCACATAATGCTCTTCGACCGCGTGGATGAGCCCGCCTTCGTGATGACCAGCGCAAACCCCCCAAGCGAACCCATCGTGACGGAGAACCGCCAAGCCATCAAGGAGTTGGGCTCCCTCGTTGACTTCCTGCTGCTACACGACAGGAGGATCGCCCAGAGGTGCGATGACTCGGTGGCGCGCCTGGTGGATGGGAAGAAAAGCTTGATCCGTCGATCCCGAGGATACGCACCAGCCCCGATTCATTTGAAGTATCCCGCGGAACGCTGTGTGCTGGGCCTCGGCGCTGAGGAGAACGTGTCCTCCTGTGTGCTCTTGGGAGACAAGGCCTTTCTTTCCCAATACATAGGGGACATCGAGACCTTTGAGACCTTTGAATACCTGAGGGATGCCACAAACCACTTGTTAGCGCTGACGAGCAGCGTGGTGGAGGCCGTGGCCTGCGACCTACACCCCCAGTTCTCAACCTCAAGGCTCGCCCGTGAGCTGGGAGATGACCTCGGATGCCCCGTGGTTTCGATTCAGCACCACTATGCGCATATAGCCTCCCTGATGGGTGAGCACAACGTCTCCGACATCGTAGGTATCTCATGTGACGGCTTCGGCTACGGGTTGGATGGGAACGCCTGGGGTGGGGAGGTATTACACTGTACCTCCAACGGTTTCCAACGCTTGGGACACTTAGAGGAGCAGTTTTTGGTGGGTGGTGACCTAGCGGCTCGCTATCCGCTGAGGATGGCCGCGAGCATTCTACACGGCGCGGTGGATCTTGAGGCGTGGCTCCTCTCGAAGGCTGTACATCTCCCTCACGGTAGGAAGGAAGTTGAGGTCATTCTTAGACAACTCGAGATAGGGCGAGCCCTCAAGACCACGAGCTGTGGGAGGGTCTTGGACGCCACTTCGTCTCTTCTAGGCGTATGCTATGAGCGGACCTATGAGGGTGAGCCCGCCATGAAGCTGGAATCTGTTGCCATCGGGGGGAGAGACGTTTTAAACCTAGAGCCCGAGATGAGGGGGAGGAGGATCAACACAACCTATTTATTATCTAGGATCTACGATGAGCTCGGCAGACACTCGGTTAGGGATTTAGCCTACTCCGCCCAATCCTATCTCGCGAGGAGTCTGGCTCAGCTGGCCGTAGAGGAGGCGGAGAGGCTGGGCGTCAAGGCCGTAGGGTTCTCGGGTGGAGTGGCCTACAACGAGCACATTACCTCGACGATCAGGCGAACGGTGGAGAGGGCTGGCCTAAGGTTTATCGTCAATACCAAGGTTCCAGCAGGCGATGGGGGGCTCGCCTTTGGACAGGTCATCGTCGCCAGTAACCGCGTGGAGAGTGAATGATTAGGTAGCCCTTAATAGGGGAGAGGCAGAGAATTGTTTTTTGGTTGAGATTTATGTGCCTCGCGATCCCAGCCAAAGTGTTGACGAAGAGGGGGGAAATAGCCAAGGTCGACTTTGGCGATGGAACCACGAGGGACGTAAACATCTCCCTCGTCGACGTTGAGGTGGGGGAGTTTGTCATCGTTCACGCCGGCTTCGCCATACAGGTCTTAGACGTGGAGGAGGCTGAGAAAACCCTCCAACTCTGGGAGGAGCTATTGAGCAAGGTCGATTGATGAATGACAGACGAGTCTGGGGTCGTAAAGGCCGAGGAGGGCGAGGTCTTCGACATAGAGCTCGAAGCCGATCTACTGAAAGCAAACGAGAGGCTGGCGGAGGAGAATAGGAGGCTCCTGAGGGAGCACGGCGTGAGGGCGATAGACATCATGGGCTCCATAGGCTCGGGGAAGACCTGCCTCATCGAGCAGCTGGTTCAGAGGCTGAAGAAAAAATATAGGATAGCCGTCTTCAACGGCGACCTCACCACCACCATAGACGCGGACCGGGTCAAGAGGCACGGCGTCGAGGTCCTTCAGATAAACACGGGGAGGGAGTGCCACCTAGACGCAAACCTGGTGAGGAAGGCCCTTCAGAGGGTTGATCTAGGGGGCTTGGACCTCCTCTTCATAGAAAACGTTGGAAACCTAATCTGTCCCGCGGATTTTCCCCTAGGATCAGAGGAGAGAGTCGTCATCACGAGCGTCACCGAGGGCCCCTACATGGTGGTTAAACATCCATTCATCTTCATGGGGGCGGATGTGGCCGTTATAAACAAGGTGGATCTGGCCGAGGCGATGGGCGTCGACACCGAGAAGCTGGGGAGAGACGTCAAGTCGATAAACCCGAACGCCAAGGTGGTGGAGACCAACTGTAGGAGCGGGGAGGGCATCGAGGAACTGATAAACATCCTAAACCTTTGACGCATGGGCAAAAGATATCTGTCTGTATCAGGGTGACTGGGATGCACGAGTACTCCACGACCGTGAGGATCGTTGAGAGCATCCTCCGCGAAGCTGAGAGGCACAAGGCGAAAAGGGTCACCGAGGTACACCTGATCATAGGGAAATTCACCTTCCTCGGCGTGGAGCAGGTGAGGTTCTGCTATAGGCTGCTCGCTGAGGGCTCTATTCTGAAGAACTCGGTGCTCCACATCGAGGAGAGGGAGGGCTCCGTGAGATGCCCCGAATGCGGCTATGAGGACGCCATCGGGTATGTGGATGACCCTACATACAACCTCTCCTATCCGACGCTTCGATGCCCCAAATGTGGGGGTGGGGTAGACCTCGTCGAGGGGAGGGAGTGCATCGTGAAGAGCGTGAAGATAGAGGTATAGGGCCGTGTATCGCTATAGGGACAGGAGGCTGGCGGAGAAGGTCGTGGACCGCCTAAAGGCAATGGAGCTAGACATCTGCATCATGCACGTCTGCGGAACCCACCAAGACACCCTCATCCGATACGGGTTGGACGCGCTGCTTGAGAAGTGCGGCGTCGACATAAGGCAGGGTCCAGGGTGTCCAGTCTGCGTGACGACGCCGAGGGAGATCGAGGAGGGCATCACCCTGGCGGAGAAGGGGAAGACCCTAGCCACCTTTGGAGACATGGTTCGAGTGCCCGGGCGGAGAAAGTCCCTGGCGGATGTGCGCGCCGAGGGCCACGACTTACGCGTCGTCTACAGCATAGAGGACGCCGTCTCCCTCGCGAGGGAGACCGGCAAGGAAGTCGTCTTCATGGCCATAGGCTTCGAGACCACGGCGCCCAGCACGGCGTCGATGATCCTAGCTGAGCCTCCGGAGAACTTCTCCGCGTTGACGTGCCACCGATACATCCCACCGGCGCTGAGGGCGCTGATCGAGATGGGGGAGATAAGGATCCAAGGCTTCATCGAGCCGGGGCACGTGAGCACCATCATAGGGTTGAAGCCCTATGTGGAGATTGCCGAGAGGTACCATGTCCCCCAAGTCGTGGCGGGCTTCGAACCCCTCGACTTAATGATGGGTGTGTACATGCTGGCGCGGATGATCAGGGACGGCGCGGCGGGGGTGGAGAACGAGTATACGCGCTCCGTCCGCTTCGAGGGCAACGTCAAGGCCCTCCAAATCATGAACGAGGTCTTCGAGCCCATCGATGTGGTTTGGCGTGGGTTTCCCGAGATTCCAGCGTCTGGGATGAGGTTGAGGAAGGAATTCGAGAGATACGACGCGAGGAAGATCTACGAGGATGAGCTTAGAGAGGTCGAGCAGATGGACTTCGGGGTGCCAAAAGGCTGCAGATGCGACGAGGTCTTGAGGGGCCTCATATCATCCCAGGACTGCCCCTTATATGCCGAGGTGTGTACGCCTCAGCACCCGGTTGGACCCTGCATGGTCTCGGTGGAGGGGTCGTGCAACATCGAGTTCAAGTATGGCCGACGCAAAAGACTCAGGCGAACTCCATGATTACTTCCTTATAACTGGTTATTCACCTAGCGCTACCTGCATATTTTCTCGCGATGCTCCCAAAGGCGTTGAAAGTTTCCACTCAAACAAGCCTTCAGGTATGGAAGATTTGGCCATCAAAGGTGTATGGCGCATTAGATTCGTCGCCAAATCCGGGCCTCAAATCATGTTAACAAAAACGGGCGCGAGATAGCGTTCACAGCCGAGAATTCGAATCGGGTGATGGGGGCTCTTAGCGCCTCCCAAAAAAATAAAAGTCATAGGCTCTCTCAGCAGATCCTTGGCACAGGGTCTCCAGCCGGAGGGGCGAGGATTCTCCTGCCGCCGAGGCCGGTTTCCAGCACCACCTCCCCAAACTCGTTAGTTGTTTCCCCTATGATCTGAGCGTCCCTGCCTTGCTTAGTCTTTCTCAAGGCGGTCAACACCTCCTCAGCCTTCTGGGGCACCACCGCCATAACCACCTTCCCCTCGTTTCCAACTTCTAGGGGGTCGATGCCCAGCATCTCACAGGCGGCCCTGACACCCTCCCTTATCGGAATCCTCTCCTCCTCCACCAGTATGCCCACGTTGGACTTCTCACTCCACTCGTTGAGGGTGTTCGCCAAGCCGCCCCTCGTGGGGTCCTTCATGGCCACGATGCCCCCCACTTCCAACAGTTGGGTAATCATCTTGTTGAGGGGGGCCACATCCGAGACGACCTCGCTCTCGAAGCCGTATCCCTCTCGGAAGGAGAGCAACGCGACGCCGTGGTCGCCCACCGTGCCCGAGACGATGATCTTGTCGCCCCCCCTCAGGTTGGAGTCGAGGAGCCACTGGGCGTTGAGGTTGCGGTGCCTCCTCACCTCCACAAGGTTTCTCTCCAGCGCCTCGTTTCTCCTACCGACGGCCGAGGTGTTAATGAAGAATCCCTCCAGGGCTCCCCTCTCGACGACCTTAGTATCCCCGGTGATCACGTAGACCCCAGCCTCTATACACGTTTCCTTTATGCTCACGAGGATTCTCTCGAAGTCGGATAGGGGGAAGCCCTCCTCGAGCATAAACCCTGATGAGAGGGCGAGGGGTTCGGCGCCCACAACGGCTATGTCGTTGACGGTGCCCGCCACCGCCAGCCTACCGATGTCTCCACCTGGGAAGAAGAGGGGCTTCACGGTGTGGGAGTCCGTGTGCAAGACTATGCCGTCGGCTACGGCTGAGTCGTCGAGCGCTTCAAGGGGGACCTCAGCGCCGCTCCCGCCCAGATACCTTAATATGTATCTCTTAATGAGGTCCTGCATAACACTACCGCCAGCGCCGTGTTCCATAGTGATTCGTTTCATAGAAGGGTTCACCAATAATTTCAAGCCTTCTTCCAACTATATTTGTGTTGGCCCTATACTTTGTATTCACCTACTTGTACTAGATTTGAGCAACCTACCTGTATGTATGAACTAGGTATAAGCCAACTTCAAGATAAGATCTGAGGCGCTAGACGTAACCTCGCGGGCTTATAGGATTCAAACTAGCAGGGCCTAGACGTTAACATCATATAACGGGATTTGAAGGAAGAGCTTAAGTATTGTGGAAAAATTTAATTTTTGGAAAAAATATTTTATGGATGGTTTAGTAAAATGGATTTCGTAAAGGTGGATAATCAGGGCCGCATCTACCTCCCCAAAGTTGTGAGGGAGACGGTTGGCATCAAGCCGGATTCTGTACTTGAGCTCACAGCAACCAAGGGAAAGATAACCCTTAGCGTAAGAGGGGAAAGTGTCGCAGAGAGCGGCCGAGGTGTCTTCAAAATCACGCGCTCCATCGAGGACGTTGACAAGGAAATCAGAGAACGATCCCTACAGAGGGCCTTGGGTGAGCTGAGTGAGATACGTGGACGTTAACGTATTTGTCTATTGGCTTGGGGATGACCCTGTTTTCGGTGGTCGAGCGACAGCCATCATTCGCCGAATCGAAAATGGCGAGAGAGCCCTGACATCGACGCTAACCCTCTGGCTCACCCACATCGTGTTAAGCGACCTATCTGAAAGTTATTCAGAGGAAGGGTTCATAAAAAAGATCAGGGAACTGGGCTTCCTCCGGATTGAGCCCCTGCTTTTTCAAGATTATGCGCACGCCCTTGAACTCATGAAGGCATACGAGCTAGATCTTGAGGATGCCCTTCACCTAGCCACAGCCATGCGAAAAAACATTAGAGAAATTTATACCAATGACACAGACTTCGATAGAACTCCAATCAGAAAAGTCGGTTTCTGAGCACATTTGACATCTTCCTGTTGATATAGGGGGCTTTTTCGACGAAGAAATAGAAAT
>JBHHXX010000037.1:0-19657 GCA_046757245.1 Candidatus Geothermarchaeales archaeon | reverse complement strand
AGGATACCTAAAAAAATGGCCTTTGACCACCGGAAAATTCTCGAGGACGCCATTAAGAAGAGGAAGACCTCATAGATCATTTCTAGAGAAAATACAGCCGAGCCTCTAAATCCCCCGTGGAGTAGGTTGCACTACTCCTCAATTGTTAAGGATTCCCTGGTTAGGGTTATTTCCTCTTCCTCTTTCTTTTTTTGACGACCTCGGGCTTTTCGGGCGGTGGTGCTTCTCGTCTCTCCCTACGCATCACGACGTTCCAGAGGAACACAAAGGCTAGGAGCGAGGTGGAAAGGTATAAGCTCATTTCCTCAGAGCCGTATGGTTGAGCCTCCACGCCCTCAAGAGGCTCATCGGATCCATCCAGGATTTTGGATTGATAAAGCGTTGCCTCAACCCTGCCCGCACTTGAATCCCCAGGAATCTTGTGTAATGAGTATATCAGCGTCACGTTGAAGTTGTCCGTAGTCAGGTTTCCCCGCCAAATCGTCTGTCTTTTTGATTCGGGTTTCAATTGATAATAATCCGAGACGACCCATGAAACCGTGTCTTCACCCGACCTCCACACCCACACGTAAATCATGGTGTCAAGCCTAGAGGATTGAGGGAATCGAGCCGAAGCACCCGCTCTTTGGGATTCCCCCGATGCGCGTATTACGAGGGTGTTGTCCACCTGATTCCCAAGCCCAGCCATAGAGGCGCGTAGGGTTTCACGATACTCGATCTCTAGGCGCCACTCAGGCACCTCGATTTTGAAGACGCCCTCGGTGCTCGTCCCCTCCTCCGTCTCCAAGGATAGATCGAAGCTCAAGGTCCAGCCCCGAAAGAGCCTCGACAAATTTTGATAAGTGACGGAGCTCTTTGAGCTATCGAAGGCGGTCTTCATCCTCAACGGTTCGACTACTTCCCAGTTTCCACTCTTCTCCACGATGCTCCAAGGCTCGGAAAAAAGCGGGAGCGATAAAAGTAAGAGGGGTATCAGAGTCGCGAAGGCTCTTTCCCTCATTCTAAAAAATTACCCACCCCCGGCATAATATAACTTAAACGCTTCTCGGCTGGGCTCCAAGCCCTCCAGAACCTTTCCCCAGTGGATGACCACGTCATTAAACAACATCGTCTTCTTCGCCTAAAACTTGAAGTTAGGACCGAAAATCATGCCCTTATCGGAGGGCTGACCCCCACTCTTCGGGTGAAAGATCGTTTCATCCAGCACGACGTATGGGTTCCTCTTCTCATCCTCTACGAGGCGGAGGACCTTGGCCGAAAAGCGGCGTAGGTAGGAGTCTTCCGAGTAGAGAAGCCCCGTCGATTTGAGGTCCCCGGCGATCTCTTCGAGCCCAACCATTCTCGTAAGCCCCCCGAGTATAAGTCAATGAGATGGCTAAGTTGTAGAATCGATATATAAATCCTTAACAGAGGTCTTTATTTATAAGTTGGTCATAACATAGTGGGACCCCGTCCCCCACTAAAAGATTGGGCAAAGACCTTCAAGGCCAACCAGATCATTGGGGGATAAGGTGTGTGGAGCATCCTAGATCTGCTAAGAAACAACCCCGGTAAAATTGAGTGGTCTCAGCGGAGGCGCAACCTCGAAACTGGGGTAGTCCAAGAGGCGCTCAACTACGACAGACTCTGGAGGGAGAGCCTAAGGAAGCTTGATGAACTCCGCCACGAGCGAAACGTGATATCGAAGGAAATCCCTATGCTGAAAGGGAGGGAAAAGGAAGCCAAAATACAGGAAGCTAAGGCCGTCTCCACACGCATCGAAAAAGAGGAGAAGGTAGTTAACGAACACAAGAGGCTACGCGATGAAACCCTGTTGGGCATCCCCAACGTGGTGCATGAAAGCGTCCCCGTAGGAAGAGACGAAGATGACAACGTTCCCATCAGGTACTATGGGGTTCCAAGGGTGTGGAAGGAACAGGTGGATCAGTTTTTTGATGAGACTAGGGGCTTCGAAGTGGACTATGAGGCCATCGATTATCAACCCATCGGCCACGCCGACGTGGGGGAAAAATACGGGTTAACCGACGTTGAAAGAGCCGGGAAAGTCGTTGGGACACGCTTCTACTATCTGATGGAGGACCTGGTATGGCTCGACCTGGCTCTAACCCTCTACGCGATAGACTATCTGGTGGGTCAAGGCTTCACCCTGGTTGAACCACCCTCCATGTTGAGAAGGAAGGCCTATGAGGGCGTCACAGGCTTCGAAGACTTCAAGGACGTGATCTACAAGATAGAGAACGAGGACCTCTATCTCATCGCCACCTCGGAACACCCCCTGGCGGCGATGCATATGAACGAAGTCATCGAAAAAGACACCCTACCCTACACCTACGCCGGCGTCAGCCCCTGTTACAGGAAAGAGGCCGGCGCCCACGGCAAAGATACGAAGGGCATCTTCCGCGTCCACCAATTCAATAAGGTTGAACAGTTCGTCTACTGCCTGCCCCAGGATTCCTGGACATGGATTGAGAGACTCGTGGAGAACGCGGAGAAGCTCTGGCAAGGCCTGGAGCTACCCTATAGGATAGTAAACATCTGCACGGGTGATCTGGGGAGGGTGGCTGCTAAGAAGTACGACCTAGAGGTATGGATGCCCGCTCAAGGTAAGTATAGGGAAGTAGTTTCGTGCAGCAACTGCACCGATTACCAATCGGTAAGGCTCAACATAAGATATGCGAAAAGCAAGGGGGCCCCCACAGAGGGCTTCGTGCACACGCTCAACTCCACGGCCATAGCCACAACCCGAGCCATAACAGCGATACTGGAAAACTTTCAGGAGGAGGAC
This sequence comes from Candidatus Geothermarchaeales archaeon, assembly GCA_046757245.1. Lineage (GTDB taxonomy): Archaea > Thermoproteota > Nitrososphaeria > Geothermarchaeales > JAUWBL01 > JBHHXX01. Next base: position 16,872 of record JBHHXX010000037.1, on the reverse strand, counting down.
GGCACGATCCTGATACCCAAGGTTCTTCAGAGGTATCTTGAACCCTTCAAAAACGCACCACGCAAAGTGATCCTCCCAGGAAGAAAGAAACCTTAGGAATACGAGGCTCAATAAAAAAATCGTCTTTTAAATAAGAAGAAAAAGTAAGAGAAGATAGCCAAGGAGAATACTTGGACCTCAGGATAGGCAACAGCCCGCACGTTTCAAGGGAAACACGATTCTACCACCACCGTTAAAACCTTCAAAAACCTTGAAGAGTGAGCACTACCCGTCCACGAAGGTGGAGGCGTTGGGCGTCGGGCGTAGACCCCGTAATAACCCGCCCCGCCCTGATGCGGGCGCTGGAGGACGACACCAAGGTCATTACCGACGAGGGGCTAAACCTATCAGAAATCGATGAAAAGCCCAAAGCACCATGCCCCAAACTATGGAACGTGTTGAACAACCTAGATGGATTTAAATATCGGTAAGCGTTCATGTAATAAAAGTGACAAAAATGGTCGTAGCTTTCGTTATGGTGAGGATCGGACCCGGAGAGTATCTAGACTGGATGAGAACCGTCAAAGAGAGGGTCGCGGAGGTGCCGGAAGTAACTGAGGTCTACTCAGTGTTCGGACGATACGACTTGATTATCAAGGTTGAGGCGGAAAGCATAGACGGGGTTGGCAGCATCGTCGACGATAAAATAAGACCCATCGCCGGTGTGGTTTCAACAGAAACTTTCATCGCCCACGCATGATCCTCGCGTTAACGCCCCCGACGCCGGGGAACCCCATCAACTTATCTCTCACCTCGTGTAGGGGTAGATTTAGAACCCTGTTTAAATCCCCATCATACTCCCTCAGGATGGTTTCAGCGATCTCTCCTATCCCCACGGCTTTCACGCTGTAACCCACAGGGTCTTATGCACTTGAATTCTTCCACATCCAAATCTTTCGTGGATACCGAGTCTTTGTGCGTGAGGGAACCGACATCTAGACGCCACTTCGTCCAATGAAAAATGTTTTAGGCTTATTTTTCCATAAGAGTGACTCCGTGCTGCTGTGAGTTCTGTCCCACAGGGGACATTTAACCATTATAAATTAATTCCGCTATATTTTTTTACCATGGATAAAATTAGTAGAAGGCGTTTTCTAAAAATCGCTGCAGCCGCTGCAGCGGCTGTTGCAACACCTACGGCCGCATGGGGTTTTATAGAGGAGCATGAAATAAAGCAATTTACAGGAGAACTACAGGCTAGAATATGGAAAAATATTTCCAACGATCTTTATATATCGAGGCAACAACTCAGATACGACCCAGCTAACCGTTACCCCCGTCCTAATTATGCCTATGCAAATATAGAGGATGCTATAAAGAACTATAATCGTCAGCCCGTTGAAATACCTGGGTTCGAAGAAAAGCTATACGAAGTTTTAGGGAGGTTGCCAAGGATCAACATCGAGATTAGTTACGATCGTTTCGAAGAAGAGAGAGAAATTCTCGACGATTTGTATAAAAGCTCTGTGGAGGTTTATAAAAAATACTATGAACAGATTCAAAACATCAGTCGTGAAAATCCTTGGATCGATGAGAAGAGATTCTGGGCGGTCTTTAAATCATCCTTAGCCGTGATGGTGGGTTTCCCATTGAGTATAGTATTGGGTGCATTATATTTCTCAACCGAGATTGAATGAATATGTTTACCCCTCCGTCGATCGTCGATGTAGGCTTCGGGAGCCGGTTAACCATCGAAGTGGTTAGGGAAGCCGTTTTATCACGTCGTCTATACTAGGCTCTCTTTCACCCGCCCTATAGGGATCAGAGGGGATATGGCTTCCGATACCGAAGAAAGGCAAACATGGTAGGGCTGTTGAATTTTATGGTCTGTTTGATCAGTATTGGAACGCCCCACTGTTAGGTTAAGAGAGGGAGGAATGTCTCAGTGAGAATTAAGGTAGATATATTATAATTCACATATTCTTCTTTGGGGAAGGGCGTTGGTGGATACGGACGAGGAACTGGAAAGGCTCATACACAAAAAGTACGTTGAACTCATAAGACGCGCCGAGGAGGAGAAGAAACTCAAGGAAAAGAGAGAGAAGTTTGAGGAGAAGGCGAAGAGAGCAAGGGAGAAGGTGCTGAGAAACATCTTATATCAAGATGCTTATAAACACTTGGTAAAGCTTAGGAAGGAAAAACCCTCAATCGCCCAAAGAATAGAGAATTTAATCATAGGTCTCGTGTTATCCGGTCGCCTGAAGTCGAGGGTCAACTTGATAGACCTTGAGTGGTTGGAGCGCAAAATCACTGGAATAGAACCCCAAATATTCGTGAAAAGGAAGGGAGAAGTGAAGAGTTTAAGTGAGTTTTTTAGGGAGGAGAAGGAGGCATAAAATTTTTTTCGGTAGCACTACTCCATAAGTTAGAAGATCTAATCGTTCCGTGCAATCCCTATTTTCCTCCTAGATAAAGGAGGGTTAACACCGATTGATACGATGTCAGAGTAATTTAGATCTTTGTTAGTCATGGTATCGACTGACCCCCTCTTTTTCAGTTGGTTATCCTTAAACTTTTAAGAATGAAGGAAAATGTCTTAAGGAGCGAGGGAATGACTAAAAAAGCGGATGTCGTCGTCATCGGGGGAGGGGTTCAGGGCGCCAGTATAACTTACAATCTCGTGGACATGGGTTATGAAAACGTCGTCCTCTTGGAAAAGGAGGAATTAGGCTCCGGGGCTTCAGGCAAGTCTGGTGCCATTGTAAGACAACACTATTCCAACGAGATAACGGTTAAAATAGCCTTGAAGAGCAGAAGGATATTTGAGAATTTCATGGGGGAGATCGGAGAACCCCTTAAATTCGTAGAAACCGGGTTGTTGATCTGCGTCCCCGAAGTTGAGATCCCAAATTTGGAGTCCAACGTTTCGTTTCAAAGGAGCCTGGGCGTGGACGTAGACATAATAACCCCCGGAGAAGCTGGTAGGTTGATACCCGGCTTTAATCTTGATGGATCCACCTTCGCTTTTGAGCATGATGCTGGCTACTCGGAGCCCTCCGAACTTATTCAAGCCTACGTGAAGAAGGCCAGGGAGGGTGGGGCAAAAATATATACGTATACGCCCGTCAAAGGGATAAAGGTTGAAAATGGATCCGTTAGATCTGTGGTAACCGATAAATTTGAGATAGAGACCGAGGTGGTGGTAAACGCCGCGGGTCCTTGGGCGAGGCAGGTCGGGAATATGGCGGGCGTAGAGCTTCCGGTTGAACCCGTGTCTCTCAAGATAGGGATTCTACGACCGCCAATGCGATATGATGAAACCCGGCCGATCGTGCTCGACATGTGCAACGGCGTATACTTTAGGCCAGAAACCGGGGGCTACGTTCTAGCGGGGGGAGGAGAGGAGGAGGAAAAATCCATCGACCCAGACGCTTACGATGAAGACGTAAGCTTTGACTACATCTCTGACCTAGCGGAGAGGCTAGTTCGCAGGGTCTCCGCCTTTGAAGCCGCGGAATTTACCCTTGGATGGACTGGAATCGATGGAGCCACCCCAGATTGGCACCCCATCCTAGGTGAGGTTACCGGGGTCGAGGGTTTCATCTGTGCTGTCGGCTTCAGCGGGCATGGGTTCAAACAATCCCCGATCGTTGGGCGGTTAATATCAGAGTTGATAATCGATGGAAGAACCTCCACATTGGACATCTCCCCTCTTAGCATCGAGAGATTTGAAAGGGGCGAGGTACTTAAGTCAAGGTACGTGACGCTAAAATACGTTGGCTAGGTTACAACGAGGGAAACAGCAGCTTAACCATGTGCTAATTCATTGTAGGTGGGTTGTCTAAAAAAATTCGTGTTCCCTAGAAACGCTGAATCCAACGGTGTTGAGGGTTTAGGTCAGAGATTTTTTACGCCCTCGATATTCCTAGGTAAACCTTTCCGAATTCCTCGTGGGCGAGGAGGTCCGAGGCCCTGCCATCAAACATGATGCGTCCACTGACCAGCAGGAGGGCTTCATCCCCATACTCCAGCGCTCTCTTAGCGTTCTGCTCGGCGATCACCACGGTTATGCCATAGTTATCCCTCAAATTAGTGATCCCTTCAATCACCTTCTTGGCTTTCCCAGGCGTCAAGCTTGAAGTGGGTTCATCAAACAGCATGATTTTAGGCCTCCTCATCAGGGCTATGGCCATCGCGAGCATCTGTCTCTCCCCACCGCTTAGGGTCCCAGCCCGCCTCTGGTAAAATTGTTTTAATATCGGAAAACTCTCCAGGACCTCGTCAGCCCTCTCCCTTGCCTCTTCCTTGTCAAGTAGGTAACCAGCCATAATCAGGTTCTCTCTAACTCTCAGGTTAGAAAAAATGTTTTCAACCTGGGGGAGATAGGCTATGCCCATTTTGGCAACCTCATGGGGCGATGAACCAACCAAGTTGTGCCCATCCAACAATATTCTCCCCGAGTAAATCTTCGTCAACCCAAAAACGGTTTTGAGGAGGGTGCTCTTCCCACTCCCGTTGGGACCCACTAAAACTGTTATATCCTTATCTCTTATTGTAGCGTTAATGTCAAAGAGGACTTGTAGGCGCCCATATCCCGCATTAATGTCCCCTACTTCCAACATGTCGCTTAACCACCCATATAGCTTTCAACCACCACGGGGTCGTTAAACACCTCATCTGCCGTTCCCTCAGAAACGATTTTGCCCCTAGACATGGCGTATACGTGATCGACGAATTGAAGGGCTAGCTCAAGCCTATGCTCCACGAAGAGGAATGTAACGTTTAGCTTATTCTTCAGATCTCTCAGGTGGGAGAACATTTCGTGAGCCAGCACAGGGTTTATACCCGCCGCGGGTTCGTCCATAAATATCATCTTGGCGCCGCTCATGAGCGCTCTCCCAGCCTCGAGCAACTTCATCTGGCCACCGCTCAGCTTGTAAGCCTCCTGATCCCACATGTGGTCAAGGCTGAGGAGCTCTAGGAGTTCGAAGGCTTTGTCTAAAGCTTCCTCCTCCTCTCTTATCCACGTCTTCCTCAAGGGTGCCCTTAGGAAGCCTTCACCGGGATTGTGCCTGTAGGAGGTGAGGAGGTTCTCCAACACCGTGAGCTTGAGGAATGGTTGGGGAATCTGGAATGTTCTCACGATGCCTTTCTCATAGGTCTTATGGGGAGGCCAGCCCGTGATGTCTTCTCCATCAAAGCTTACTCTTCCCCTATCGGGCTTATAAAAACCCGTTATGACGTTTATGAGCGTGGTCTTACCGCTTCCGTTGGGTCCGATGAGCAGGTTGATTATTTCGCCCTTTATATTCATGTCTACTTCGTCTAGTGCCACGAGTCCTCCAAAGCTCTTTACGACGCTGTCGATTACCAGTATGTCGCTCATAACAATATGTCTCTCATCGACTTAACGAAAAAAAGAGAAGGGTTTGAGGATTTAAAGCTTTTAGAAGTAGGTAACCGACTCGGTGGCGAAGACGTAGGTCCCAATCCACTCCCATTCGTATGCCTCGTTTATGACCCAAAGTTCGTAGTCTGCGAAGGCTCTATCACCCGCCGGGTTAAGCACAATCCATCCGCTGGCTCCGAAGTATGTTCGAACAATATCAGGCAACACGTTCTTAACCGCCGTGGCATCGTACTTGCCTACTGAAAGCAATGCGTATGTTAGAACCCAGACCTCATCGTAGGCGGCGATGGCATATGTGTCGGGTACCCTTCCAAGCTCAGCCTTAACTTGATCAACCAGCTTTGTATATTTCTCGGACTTTGTAGCTGCGAAAATCGGGCTTAGGAACCTTGTAGCTATCGCGAATTCTGCACCCAAGGGCTCCTTGACAAGCTCATCGAGTTGCGCGGTTCCATCGCTGCCATACCACCTCACCTTCCACAGTATGTCGTAATCCCTCGCCTGCGTAAAGAACGTGACCGCTTCAGCGAAAGCTATGTAATCTACGCCCACCTTATCGGCGCCATACTTGTCGACGAGGTCCTGTACGGCGGTTGAAAGCGCCCTCACCTCGGCGGAGAACTCCTTGGCCTCAGGGGCATACCTCACGCCTTCGACGACCTCTCCTCCAAGCGCCTTAAAAGACTCTACCACGGTTTTCTTGAGTCCATCGCCCCAAGCATCGCCCCTCCAAACCGGCACGAGGTATCTAATTCCGTCTTGGTACATAATTCTAGATAGGGCGGGACCTTGGACCGTGTCGTCTGGGCAGAATCTATACACATAGTCATCCGGTATCGCTAACTCGGGTGCGGTTGACGATTGACTCACCATGAGTATCTTATTCGCATCAGCGTAGCCCTTGAGGTTCCTTACCTCTGCGCTCGTTTGGGGTCCGATGATTATGGTGATTCCTTTAGCGGCCAAGCTCTTGAGTTTTTCCAATGCCACGTCGGGCTTAGTTTCGGTATCTTCGATGACCAGCTTGATGGTTATGGGTGCGCCCGCCCGCTTAAGAAACTCATTAACCTCTTTCTCACCTATCAATTGTGCAACCTTGCTGTTTTCACCGTAAGAGGCCAAAGCCCCCGTTAACGGAAGGATGGAGCCTATCTTAATTTCACCGGTTAGTCCCACGGGCACCTCGACGGTTTTCTCGACGGTTTTTGCCGGGGGCGTGACTGTGACGGTTTTCGCCGGGGGCGTGACTGTGACGGTTTTCTCTACGACTCCAGGGGGAGCCGGGGTTACCAAGGGGGCGGCTACGACTCCTATGACTAAGCCTATGATCAAGGCGATTACTACCGCGACCTGTGCAGTCCTAGGGAAGCTAGATCCACTAGATGCCATATCATTTCACCACAAACTTATGAACCTATTGCATTGAAGATATTAATAAGTTTAACGAATTATTAATAAATCTAAATATTAAGGTTAATTAAGGGATGGACATGATAATTTTAGACCCCATATTCAGGGACGCACTGGTCTATGCAGGTCTATTGACGCTCATCAGCACGGGTCTTACATTGACCTATATGACAACCAAGGTGCCCAACTTCGCCCACGGGTCCTTCGCAACCATAGGCGTTTATACAACCTTAACTCTCAGTAAGGTTTGGTTGGTCAACCCATATTATTCACTACCGATAGCATTCGTCATCGGGGGGGTGGCGGCGTACGTCCAATACCGATTGATCCTCAGACCCCTCATGGGCAGAGGCGCTTCCCTCATCTCTCTGATGATAGCCACTGTTGCATTAGACCTCTTATTACTGGCGATATACAACATTTACGCCGATCACTTAGCTAGGGTGTATAAGGTTACCTCGAGGTATTTCATACTAAAGGGACTAGATTTCATATTCGCCGGACAACCGTTTATCTTCACAGCAACAATAATCCTCGTCATCCTATTAGTCATCACCTTGCACTTGGCGCTTACCCGAACTAAGTTTGGCACAGCTATGAGGGCAACGATCGAGAATCCACCCCTCGCGAGCGTAATAGGCGTTAACGTAAACCTAATATATGGGGTCTCATGGTTTGTGGCGGGCGGATTAGCTGGCGTGGCCGGTGCCCTCCTACCCCTGTGGTTTCAAAGCAACCCCGATGTGGGTCCGACGATGCTACCAAGCATATTCGCAGCGAGCATCGCTGGAGGGTTCTTTAACATTTATGGTGCCGTGCTCGGGGGCTACTTGGTAGGTATAACTGAGATCGTGGGCACGAGTTATTTGGCCCTCTGGCTAGGTGTGTGGATCATACCCTATAGGTTCATATTTCCCCTGTTGATCATGATAATTACACTGTTGATAGCTCCTAGGGGTCTTACGGGAATAAACTGGTTGACGGTTTTAAATGCAATCCGGGTGAGACGCTATGGGCCTTCCGACTGAGTTTATATTCATAGTAGACTTGCTCGCACTCTTTGCAACATACATGATTGTGACGCTGAGCCTAAACCTAGAATTCGGCTACACCGGGGTGCCCAACTTCGGTAAAGTCCTATCGGTCGCTGGCGGGGCCTTCGTAGTCGGCTACTTTCCCGGTAGATTCGCGGCTTGGCTCATGGGTATAGGTCAGGGCATGGACTACATAGAGCAGAACGTTCTCATAGTGACGCAGGTCAGCCAGTTATTCAAGGATAACCCGTTAATTGCCTTAACGCTCTTCGCCCTAACGATCATATTGGCGGGGGTTGTGGGAGCGGTGATAGGCTTTTTGGCGTCCTATCCCGCAATAAGGCTCCGGGAGGATTACCTCGCCATGACTCTCTTGGCGATGGGCGAGTTTATAACCATAATTGGATATAACTACTCGCCGATTGTTGGAGGAACGCTCGGTGTTCAAGTCCCCGACCCCCTCGCATGGGTTGGGGAGTGGAGGTTCACTGTCGCCACCTTCATCATCTTGGCCATTTCCATAGTGGTATTGATCTACGTGGAACTCCTAGTCAGGTCACCGCTTGGCAGGGTTTTAAGGGCTGTTAGGGATAATGAGGATGCCGCCGAATCATTGGGTAAGGATATAGTGCGACTTAGAATGAAGACCATCGTGGTTTCATCGGTCATAGCGTCCATCGGGGGGGCCCTCTACGCATTTTACACGGGCGGCGTGATAGCTACCGCATATCATAGGGTTGGATGGACGTTCTGGCCTTGGGTTATGGTGATGCTGGGCGGGATCGCGAACAATAGAGGAGTCGCTCTTGGGACGTTCACGTTTGTAACGGTTCAAAAACTCATAATCTTTTATAAAGGTGAATTGACGCCCTTCCTGCCCTTCGACGTTGTGTGGCTTGACCCACTCCTCTTGGGCTTAGCGCTAATTATGTTACTCATGTTCAGGCCTGAGGGCATTATTCCCGAAAAACCCACCATAACCCTGGGGACGAAGAGGATTAAGCAGGTAATCGAAGAGCGTCGTGCGAGGTCCACTTGAGTCGGAACCGGCTGGGAGAGTGGTTCAACCTAGAACTCTTTCTTCTGTGGACGAGGAGGAAACACCCAATTCTACAATCTCCCAGCGGTGCGGTAGCTATTAAAGCGTCTCATAAATAGCTCATGACGTTCGCATAACTCGAAAGAGCGTCTTCCAAGGAGAATGCCTCGATCACGACTAACCCCCGATATTTGATTTCTCTCAACCTTGAAAATATGGGAGGCCAATCGATGCTTCCCTTGCCTACGACGTCGTGTGAGTCTAACTTGCCATCGTTGTCGTGAACGTGGATGTGTGTCAGGACATCCCCAAAATCAGAGACGTATCGATCGATCGGGTCTTCACCCGCGAGGTTGGCGTGACCCACATCTAGGCAGAACCCCAGCTTATCTGTTTCAAACTCGTTGAAGAACTTTTCAATGTCCCTAGTTCTCGCCAGAAGGGAGTATTGGGGTTCCAAGTTCTCGACAGCGATTCTAACGCCCAACTCCTCAGCGTGGTCGACCAACCCCCCTATAAACGCTAGGTTTGCCTCCCACGCCTCATCCGGAAAGAAGCACGTGTATGGCGAAAGCCTCCCCGGGTGAAGAATCCACATCTTAGCACCAATTTTATGAGCCGTCTCCAAGGAGAGCCTGAGGATTTTGAGGAAGGTCCTCTTCAGCTGGGAATCCACGGTGGCGATATTTATATCCGAGAAGGGGGCGTGAACGGAATATTCCACGTCATTGGACGCTGATAATTCTTTGAGGATACGTGCCCTCTCCTCATCTATCCGAAGCCTCGAGTCGTCGAGTATTTCCCAGTGCCTAATATCCTCGTGCACATTTATGGCATCTACGCATTCCTTAAAGCTTTTTTTGTAAAACGCTAGCGTTGAAAATCCAAGCCTCATCGAGATCGCCTCCATAAGCAGATAAACTATCACTTGACCCTATACTTCTCCACTGCTCATAGTGATTAAACAAAGATCCACATTAATGTTAAACACCGATCTCTTCGTAGATTTTCTCCCTATTTTTCTCCACGTTCTCCCTTACCACGTCGTACAAATTATTCCCGTGGGAATCGATAGCAACGATCATGGGGCCGAATCGCTCCACATTAAGGACGTAGATGGCTTCAGGTATACCTAGATCGAGCCACTCCACCCTCTTCACGCTCTTGATCGCCTTAGCCGCAAGCACCGCTGCGCCACCGGTGTAGGCACCGTATATGGCGCCATATTCCTTCATGGCTCTCGTCGTCTTAGGACCCATTCCGCCCTTGCCGACCACGACCCTAACGCCGAATTTTCGGATGAACTCATGTTCAAGCTTCTCCATCCTCGTACTCGTCGTGGGTCCTGCGGCAATGATCTTCCAAACCTCGCCCTCTTTTTTGACGACAGGTCCACAGTGATAAAGGACGAGGCCCGAAAAGTCCAAGGGCAGTTTGACGCCCTTGCCATGATATTCGAGAGCCCTGTGGTGGGCCTCGTCCCTCGCCGTGAACATCGTGCCGCTAACATAAAACACGTCTCTTATCTTTAATCGCCTAACCTGCTCCTCCTCAATGGGGGTCCTTAAGTGATAGTCACCCATTTAAACCACCTCCTACTCGACGATGCTTGTTAGGTATTGAACCTCACCCCGACACCCTAGGTCAAATACTCCACCCTACCATCCGACCAAATCTTGGCCGTGGCCCTGCGAGCCGCCCAACACTGCATGATGATTCCCACTGGGAGACTCGCCGGATGCCTGTGGGCATACTCGATGTTCACACCCAGCACGGTCGTTTTCCCGCCTAGGCCCATCGGACCGATTCCTGTTTCGTTCGTCAATTTGAGGAGTTCATCCTCGAGCTTGACGACTTCGGGGTTGTTGTGCCTTCTGTTTAACGGCCTTAAGACGGCTTTCTTCGCGAGCTTCATGGCTATGTCTGCGCCTCCTCCCAGGCCCACACCTAGTATGATGGGTGGACACGGTTTGGCTCCCGCCTCCAAAACGGCGTCGACAACAGCCTTCTTCACACCCATCATCCCCTCGATCGGGCTTAACATCTTAAGCATCGAGGTGTTTTCACTCCCGCCACCCTTCGGGAGCGCCGTGATCTCGAGTACGCTTCCCTCGGTTATCTCAAAGTTGATGTGGGGGACCTGGAGACCCGTGTTGTCGCCGCTGTTAACCCCTGTGAAAGTATCTACGGCGTTGGGTCTAAGAGGAATGGCCTCTGTCGCCCTTCTGACAGCCTCCTCAATCAACCTGGGGATTTTCCCTATGAACGGGAAGGCATCCCCCACACTCACATAGAAGGTCATTACGCCCGTGTCCTGGCAGATGGGGATTCTCCCCTCCCTTGCCAAAGCCACATTTTCGAGGATGGCTTCGAGTTGTTTTTTGGCGAGGTCGCTTGTTTCCCTCTTCCTCGCCTCCTCTAACGCCCTGACCACATCGTCTGGCAACTGGGTGACGGCGGACTCTAGGAGCTTAACCACCGTCTCCACTATTAGGCCTTCCAATGAGTTCCCATCCATCGCGAATGCCCTCACACACTTGTTATGGGAATGACCCATATATCCATTACAAATTGATCCAAGAGAAACATAGGCAGAATTGTGTGGATCGTGTCACCGCCTAACGGCTCACTCCCCACAACGATTGCCTCCGCTATCTTCAAGTCTCACACCTTTTAGGAAACGTTTCGTTGGTCTTCAAGAAGTTAACATATAAAAGCATAAAAAGAATTCGTGGTGTTTTTAGCTGTGGTGAAAAATGGAGTTAAAGGTTGTTAAAATAGAAATCCCCGAGGGATGCAACATCATTGTTGGCCAAAGCCACTTCATTAAGACGGTTGAGGATCTCTACGAGGCATTGGTGAACACGGTGCCCGGAATTAAGTTTGGTATTGGATTTGTCGAGTCTTCTGGTGAATGTTTGATTAGACACGAGGGTAATGATGGAGATTTACGTAAGCTAGCCATAGACGCCGCCTTGAAGTTGAGCGCTGGACACGCCTTTGTAATCCTCGTGAAAAACGCTTATCCCATCAATCTTCTGCAGAGGATTAAAGCCGTACCCGAGGTATGCACCATCTTTTGCGCCACAGCAAATCCCGTTGAGGCCCTCATTGCGGAGACTAATCAGGGCCGGGGCATAATAGGCGTCGTCGATGGATTCAAGACGAAGGGAGTTGAGGGGGAGGAGGGCATCAAGTGGAGGAAAGAATTCCTAAGGAAGATTGGATATAAGTTCTAACTCCTCAACACTTATTCGGGATTCTTGGTTTTACCCTTGGAACGTATGAAAAGGGTTCGGTAAGGCGAAAACATGCCCGCCGGATTCTTCCTAGCCGCAGCCCTCATTGAAATCCTATTACCCATCGCTCTCGCACTCTATCTTCGAAGAAAATACGGCGTTTCCTGGAAGATCTTCTTAATCGGAGCCGTTATGTTCGCCTTCTCACTGATTCGAATCCCCCTGAACACCGCCTTCTCCTCCTCCATCCACCGGTATGTCAGCGGCCTAGCCCTATACCTTTCGCGTGTCAGTTTTCCAGACCTCACCGCGGGGCTCTTCGAGGAAAGTGTTAGATACGACGAGGTTATAAACGAAAATATAAATAAAACTAGATGCGTGACGTTGACTTTTCATAACTCCCTCGGGGAACCCAGAAGCAATTTATTTGGAAGGTCTTATGGTTAAACGCATTTTCAGCAGGCAGTCTGTTTTATTTGTTCTTTCAAACTCGATCTTCGAGTCTAGTCCCTCTGGAGTCGTGTGCTCCACAGCCTCCTTCCAAAATGCCGCGCAAGAGGTACACATCCAATCCTCCAAAGCTTCGACATCACGTCGCGTCAGGTTTGCGGCCTCCCTCGCATAAATCAGGGTGGCGCAATCCCTCAAGGAGACCTCTCTGACGTATGATTCTTCACCCTCGGGTATCGGTCCCTCCCTTATAGACGTCCATTCATCTCTCACGACTTCGAGCGTGGAATAGATTGAGGGATAGCCGTATATAGTTGCGGCTACCCAGTCCGGTTTGAATCCATACCTTGGGGCGATCTTAAAAAGAGAATCCAAAGCGGTCCCACCATAGCGGTTGAGAATCTCCTGTCGATTATCGATGAGGTCATCTACCTTTAGCTCAAAAGCCTTCAAGAAGGCGATGTATAGGTTGTATCTAAGCCAGCTGGATCTCACACCCGCCTCCACGAATCCACCCAGGGCTAACTTTACCGCCTCGAGGATCTTCCCCCATTCCCTCTCCTTTATGCCATTATAAAATTTTTTGGAGGCCACCCTAGAACAGTCTATGAAGGAATCGTGTTCGATGGGCGACGTAATCTCTCTCCATGGGAGTTTGTGGATTTTTATATCCACCTCAAATCCCCGCATCTTTTCATCTTGAAGACTCGGGGAGGAGGCTTTTCTCTCCATCAGTTCAAGCACATCCATCTTCCACCTGTTCAGAGATGATTCCACCTGCTCCCTTTGGAAGATTGATAGGGTTTCATACAGGGTCTCAAGCTGGAGTATCAACGCGTCACACGTGTAAGCCATATAGAAGACTTGTCCCTGAACGCCCATATCCATGTATCCCTTCTCTATGACTCCGCCGAACATCCACTTCATCATCGTTGAAGCTTCAAATCTGTCAAGGTTCATCAGACCCAGGAATTTTTCTAGGGGTTTAAATATCCTTGAGCACCATTCGAATTCACTCAGAGGAAAACCCGACACCAAAACCATGTTCCCTCGAACAAAAGAAGAAAAGGATACATAGTACTTAAGTTTAGGTTCTCTTTAGAGAAAGACTCAAAAGTTTTTGTATGGAACTCTAAACCACTTTATAAAATTTATATATCACTGGTGATATCATTAGTGATATGAGTTGATTGAGATGGAGCGTAGGAGAAGAAGTGTGGTGCCGAGGGGCTTTTCGAGATACGTCATTCTATCCCTCCTAAAGGAAAAGCCCATGACGGGCATGGAGATCATGGACGAGGCGGAGAGGAGAAGCGAGGGCGTCTGGAGACCCTCACCGGGGTTGGTCTATCCGCTGCTCGGCCGACTGCAGGAGCGCGGCCTCATCAAGGAGGTCGAGGGGAAATTCACCTTGACGCCTAAGGGCGAGGAGGCTTTAGATCAATTCATAAAGAGGGAGGAGGAGATCAAGGCCGGGATAGACGCGGTAAAGAGGCTCAGCTACCAGATCTTCGCCACCGGCAGGTTCCTCGCAGAGGAGGTGCTCGATGATATAATGGCAGCAGCTACGAGGATACGCACATACATGATGGAGCTGTCCACCAGGAAGCGGGCGGAGTTCCTCAAGAAATATAAGGCCCACCTTGAAAGCGAGCTCAGGAGAGTTGAAGAGGAACTAGAGAAACAAGATACACGTTAAAGGGCTTTTTGAAATCCAAGTGTATATCTCTTCTTCTCTTTGATGACCTCACCTGTGGCTTAACTTCCATTACGCCTTTGAGAAAACTCATAGTGTTCTCTTTAAGATTTAATGTCTCATAGGAGTCATTCTTAGGATTGGTGGGTTAGGAGAAAATGAGCGAAGTTAAGGTCGCAGCCGCGCAAATGCGTTTTAGGGCTGAGGACGTGGGAAGCAACCTGAAGAAGGTTTTAGGGATCATCGATGAGGCTGCTGATCATGGGGCTAAGTTGATTGCAACCCCTGAATGTGCACTCAGCGGATACGTCTTCGTCGATTTGGAACACGCCTATGAAAACTCCATATCTATACCTAGCGAAACGTTGAATCAAGTGTGTAGGAAAGCTGAGGAGAGAGAAGTCTATGTGTCAGTTGGCTTAGCTGAACGTGGATCCTACCCCACCATCTATAATTCGGGTGTTCTAATCGGCTCGAACGGGGCGATCATGGGGATACATAGGAAATGCTTTTTGAGAAGCAGTGATAAGATATGGTTTTCCAACGGAGACTTCGGTTGTCCAGTCTTCGAAACAGGCATTGGAAACGTCTCTATGCTGATTTGCGCTGATGCGAGAATTCCCGAGGTCGCCCGCGTCGAGGCGTTGAAGGGCGCCGACATGATAATAGACTTTGCGTGTTGGGGTTCCCGCGACCAATATTTGTATCACACCCCTACGAGAGCCGTTGAGAACATGGTTTGGATTATAGCCTCAGATAACATCGGCGTTGATTTACCCTTCAAATACCCTGGCACAAGTTTCATCATGAGCCCTAGAGGCGAAATATTGGCTAAGGCGGGTGAGGACGAGGAGGAGATCATCTATGCGGACATCGATCCTGGAGAGGCGAGGGATAAGCGAATCAGCCCGAGGAACAACATCTTCAAGGACAGAAGGGTGGAAACATATGGCGTTTTAAAACGCGGCGTTGAGGAGCTGCCCATAACTAGTATCCTGAAAAGACCCGTTGTACCCTCTGACATGTCTATCTCAGCCACTGCCCTCCAGGTGAAGGCTATTTCAGGCGATGTTGAGTCAAACGTGGAGAAGATCTTATCTCTAACTAAGCTTTCAGCTAAGCATGCCGCTAACCTAATCGTCCTCCCCGAATTATCCATCTCGGGATACTCATTCTCAGATAGACGTGAAGCGTTAAAGGCAGCCGTAGAGATTCCAGGACGGATCACAGATAGAATATCCCAGATTTCGAAGGACTATGGTTGCTACGTGGTGGCCGGAGCTGTTGAGAAGGACGGTGACAAACTCTATAACACCGCCTTCTTAGCGGGACCTGAGGGTTTTATGGCCAAATATCGCAAAACGCACCTATGGAATAAGGAGAAAATATGGTGTAGCCCAGGCGAATCGGAATATCCAGTTTTAAAGACTCGCTTCGGAAACCTCGGCATCATGATCGGATACGACGGCTTCTTCCCAGAGGTTCCCAGAATCCTAACCCTTAAAGGCGCCGACATCATCGCTTGGCCCTGTAACTGGACCCGCCAAATCTACCCCAGATATATCTGCCCCGAAAGGGCCTTGGAGAACCGTGTATTCGTCGTGGCCGCCAGCGGTTTGGGAACACTTAATGGAGAAAGGCTTGTTGGTCAAAGCATGATCGTTGACCCCTTGGGTAGGATTCTCTCAGTTGGGAACGATAGGCGTGAAGACTATGTATCCTTTAGAGCAATGGACCTCGTATTATCACGGATAAAGAATATCGACCCGAAGACCCGTGTATGCCCCCTCAACCTGAAAATGGACCTATGAGGCTATAACACGTCCACTAGAGTGGATATAGCTACGTCTAGGCCCTCCATCCCCTTGGCTGTGTGTCAGGAAAAGTTTTAGGAGATGCTTTGTAATAGTATAGTTAAGTTTGATAAGATTCTCCGGGCTTCAAAGGCACGATTTTGGTATCGGGGTGTAGCCTCTGAGCCTCTGAGATGAATTCCTTCGGATCCTGCCTCAGAACGGGGAAGGTTCCATAGTGCATGGGAATAGCCACCTTAGGCTTCAGAAGCTCAACGGCCTTAGCGGCCTCTCTCGGACCCATGGTGTAGAATCCCCCGATGGGTATGAGCGCTATTTCGGGCTCATAAAGCTCGGATATAACCTCGAGATCCTTGGAGAGAGCCGTGTCTCCAAGGTGATAAATAATCTTCCCCTCTGCCTCGAACAAGACCCCCGCGGGCTCACCCTTGTCACACGTGTGGAAGGCCTGAACGAGCGCAACCTTCACTCCCTTGATCTCGGTGAAGGAGCCCAAGTTTATTCCGAGGGCTGGAACCCCCTCTCCCTCAAAGACTGAAGCGAGCTCCGGTACCGCGACAACGGTGGCTCCTGTTCTCTTGGCGATGTCCAAGGCGTCGCCAAAGTGATCGAAGTGGTCGTGCGTTATGAAGATCAAGTCCGCCTTCTCTATGTCTTTAGCACTCATCGGTGCCTTCGGATTATTGGTTAGAAAGGGATCGATGTAGATTCTGGCCTCCTTCGCCTCGACCTCAAAGGCCGCATGACCGAGCCAACGAATTTTCATCTTTTCCTCCTCCTAGATAGACACAAGACGCCAAT
>JBHHXX010000036.1:0-20711 GCA_046757245.1 Candidatus Geothermarchaeales archaeon | reverse complement strand
TCATCGGCGGGGCAAGAGTCTCTCCACTTGATGTGGGCTGAGCTATCTCAGAACTCACGCCTACATCGTGGGGAAACGCATCTTATATTCAACACAAGAAAAATACCTTTTTGAAAGAATTGAAAGCGAAGACTTCAGCTCAAACCCATAGACACCAAAGACCCTTGGGGAAGAATGGTGTACTTAGGGGGACCTTTCTTGTACTCAGCCTGATAGCCATCGCCGTTATCGCCTCAGCCCTAGCCTACACCCTCTACTTCCAAGAAACTCCAGGTGGCACAGGTCAAAGGGCACCTGGGTTCACCCTCACGGACCTCGATGGACAAGGTTTCAGCCTCTCCGACTATAGGGGTAGGGTCGTCCTACTCGACTTCATGGCGACATGGTGCCCCCTCTGCGCGGAGGAGATGAAGAAATTGAAGGGCCTCCAACAAAAGTACGCTGGGGACGTGGCCATCATATCGATAGGAATCGACCCCACGGAGTCGGATCAGACCCTGAAAAATTTCAGGCAGGAGGCCGGCGCCGAGTGGAGGTTCGCCCGCGACACCGACGCCCTGTTCGAGAAGTATGAGGTGGATCTCATTCCGAAGCTGGTGCTCATCGATAAGCGGGGATACATAAGGCTCATCAGCATCCAGGGGTCTAAGTCCCTCTCTGAGCTCAGCGCAGAGATAGATAGACTCCTAACCGAGTGAGTTAGAGGTGGCGTCATGGACCCGGCGAGCCTCATCTTCGCCCTCTCCGCGGGGATGGTGACCTTCTTCTCACCCTGCAGCCTACCCCTCCTCCCCGCCTACGTCTCCTACTACCTCGGGCTGAAAGGCGTGACGGAGGGACGCGACTTGATACAGCGCGAGGCGCTGAGGGAGGAGCCCACCTTGATTTTAATCCTTAGGCGTGGGCTGCTGGGGGGCCTCATGGTCTCCGTGGGGATGATCTTCATCTTCGGCTCCATCGGCGTGCTAACGGGCTTCCTCGGCCGCGTGGTTGCGCCCTACATCCGGCTCATGCCCCTCATCGTGGGACCCATACTCGGAGCCATGGGGGTTTTGATGCTGCTGGGCCTCCACCCCACCTTTTCAATAGGTTTTAGAGCCAGCGAGAGGAGGGACTGGGGCGGCCTCTTCAGCTATGGGGTTCTCTACGGGTTGGCGGCGGCGGGGTGTTCAGCCCCCATCTTCATCTCCATAGTGTTCTACGCCGTCTCTCGGGGGGGATGGTTCGAGGGAACCCTAACGCTCTTATTTTACGCTGTGGGGATGAGCGCACCCTTGATGGGGGTAACGCTGCTGGTAACAGGGGCGAAGGAAGCCGCGGTTCAAAGGCTGTATCGGGTCATGCCGATCATAAGGAGGATTGGCGCCTTGATACTGATCTTGGTAGGCATATACTTACTATACTATTGGCACATCACCGTATTATAGATCACCCCACAAAGGATTTGCCCCGGAGGCTGAACATATCGCTTAAGACGGTTATGTTCATCCTCTGGAGTCGTTTAATCAATCTTGTGAGCAGTCTGGGGATCAATTATAAACCCCTGTTCGATCAGCTCATGGAGGCATTGCTTAACGATGGGGATTGGATGAAGTGTAACTTATAAGCTTGATGCAAAACGTGACAACGCTCATGAGTCGATGTCCTGTGTCTCCCTAATCTACGTCAATGACGCTAGAGGCGCTAAGCTCATGATATGCTCCGATGGCGAACCACATAGTCTGGTCGTTAGCTCTTTTCAACTTCCTCACGTTGAGAACCACATGAAATCATGCCGATTATAATAAGGATCGGTGTCTTAACACTGATCCCCGTCGGCGCATACCTACTATGTTATTTGTACATGCCAAATAGGATGGAAAAAAAAGTATAAGGGAGGTAGAGTACCTACCCACGCCTCCGCAGGGCAGACCCCGCGGCAACTATGGCTATGATCCCGACGATTATCGCCGCGATTGCCACGTAGGACACCCACTCCGGAGCGGGTGACCCCGGCGGACCCGGTGGCCCTGGAGGTCCCGCTGGACCTGTTTCACCCTTTTCGCCCTTAGGACCTGCTGGGCCTGTTGGCCCAACCTCTCCTGGCTCTCCCTTTGGCCCTGTTGGACCTGGCGGGCCCGGTGGTCCTGCCTCCACGGGTGGTTTTGATATGTCTGCAAGACTTTTAGCGTTTATGGCCAAGGTGAGAGATGTTTTGAAGTCTTCCAATGCCCCACTTGGGTTGTGGATTCCGAGGGTTTCGTCATCTTTGATTGACTTCAGGGCTCTTTCGGCTTCATCTACCATTTGTTTGATCCCTGCTAGGTCTGCTTCGAGTACGCCTCTGGCCTTGGCATCATCTATTGCCTTCCTAGCCCCGCTTATGGCTGCCTCAACCTCGGTCAACTTCATCTCAACTTTCGCCTGTATGTTGCTAACCACTTCTGCGGCTTTCGCCGTGTCCCACTTCACGGGGAGAACTCCGATAGCCGTCTTCTTGATTTCAGCCGGAAGCGCTGCTGTGCCGTGGCATCCGGGTGAGGCGCAGGTCCATCCGAGGGGTAGGTATGGGTTTGCGTGTTTACCATCGGGCTTAACTAATTCGGCGTCGGGGGCGGTGTTGATCTCGAAGACGTGGCTCGGGACATCTCCATAATATATTTTGGCTATGCCTTCAGCCGATGCTACGGCCTTCGCCATGTGGCAGTCGGAGCACTCCACCCCTATGCGTGCCATAAGACTCCCCTCAAAAACTTTTGCTTGTGCTGCGTGGCATGTCCCACATTCCCTCTTGATCTCCTGCGAGTGTGCTTCATGACACGAGGTGCACGTGACGCCCGCCGCCTTGTGTGGGCTGTTATACCACTCTTCGAACTGCTCGTGGTGTCGGATCATGCCTCCCTTCGCGTCGATGTCGGTCATTTTCCCAAGCAAGTCGGCGTTGGCCTCTAATTCCTTCATTGTTGTTAGTCCTTGTCCTGCGAGGACGTCGGGGCGCTTGGTTCGAATGTGGCACTGGCCGCACAGCCAGGCGTCTTCGAGCACCTCTTTAGGCGTCTGCACCGTCTCAGGTTTCATGTGATCGGGTACGAATGCCCCGTGACATCTCTCACACGTGATCCCCTCGAACGCCCAACTACCCACGACACCCGGCATCTCTGGGATGGCTCCTTCAGGATTGTAGCCTGTCGTGTGACACTGCCCACAGTCGTACTTCTTCACCTCGCTTGAGTGGTAGTTGACCCAGTGCTCCGTCTCGATGTTCCATTGATTCATTCCAGGCTTCTTAGCCCCCTCTTCGAAGTGCCATGTGATGAAATACCCAGTCGTGTTTATGTATCGATGCTTCCACTTGCTGCCGACGACGTACGCAACATCATCCCAGGACACGCCCTCTGGCAAGGGATAGCCTCTTTCTTTGGCCTCCTCCGCGGGCAGGAGCATAAGCCGATGTCCTGTGTTCTTCCACTCCCCATACTCCTCAGCGTGGCATGTCCCACAAAACTCTGGGCCTTTATACTCCTCCCCCGCTGGAGAAGCAAATGCCATCTGAGAAACCATGGACGCGATCAGAGTCCCTAGCACTAGTAGGATGAATATAGATTTCTTAGGCACCTTACCTTACCACCTCTAAAACTGGTTGTATATATATTATATTCCTTATATAAATTTTATTATTAATTAACAAAATATTTATAATAAAATTCATATTATATATTATACTCATCATCACCTCACGTTTCAAAGGGAGATCACCATTCGGTTGAAACACAGGATTTCTCGATCCAGATGCCGGGAAGAATCCATAAGCTTTTCGAGACGTTGGTTTGAACGACCAGTGAAGTCACGTCATCGCCTCACGATCTGATCGATCTCATCGCCTAGGTCTGCGGAGCGTCGCTGGGGAGGCATAGGCAATGACGGCTGTACCCACGGCTATGCCCGCCGCGAGAGCCGGATCCATAGATTGATCCTTTTCAGCACCTCATACTCTTATTTTCGGGGTTCTGGGCAACCTGCGGCGCCGTCAGGTGCAGTTGACGTGGGAGGTCAGGGCGTCGTAGGACAACAAGACGCTGAAGACCACAAGGCCTGACAAGATGAGGTGAATGGGTTTAATCCTCACTTTCATCGCTCCTACCAGCTTAAAGGCGGGAGAGCCCTCCACCTTAGCTCGATGTATGCCTACTCAACCAGAGTAGGACCACTAGGATTCCCTCATTAAGGCCGAGACCACGAGCAACTCGATCATCAAACCCTCGGGCTTAACGCACTGACCCTATCCTCATAAACCCTAACTCGGTAAAACAGTCTCAACAGATAGAGATAAACCAAGGTGGCCGCCAAGGTGCTCAGAACCAGGACCTCAACCATCTCCCTGGTGATCGCCAAATTCGTTGTGGTCACCACGAGGGGGTGGAGGGAGACCCAGAGTCTGATGGAGAAATAGCTCAGGGGAACCGTCGCGAAGGCGAAGAGGTTGTACACCGCGCCTAGGACGGCTCTCTTCTCCACGTTGGCCACGGAGAGGCGCAGGCTGACATAGCCCAAGTATGCGATCCAGAGGATGAGGGTGGCCGTCTGCCTCGGGTCCCAGCTCCAGTAGGCCCCCCACGCCGCGTTCGACCACATGGATCCTGTGATCAAGGCGATGGCCCCATAAACCAGGCCTAGGAGGGCTGCGGCCTCGGCTAACCTGTCGTACCTTTGCACCCTCTTCGCCAGGTAGAGGACGCTGGAGGCGACGGATATGCCCAGCGTCAGATAGCAAACCCAGGCGGAGGGAACGTGTATGTAGAATATACGATAGACGTCTCCCATGTGCACCTCCGTGGGTGCGATGATGAAGTTGCCGTAGGCCGCCAATATGTTGACGAGCACCGCGGCAGCGATGAGCACTTCGTCCTGCCTGCTTATTGCTGATCCACCTCAATCAGAAATTTTACATCAAGTAAAGACCTGAACCCCCTTCCCCGAGAATTTATGGTTGTGTAACGGCTTCCCCTACTTTTCTTCGTGCCACTCACATATCTCCGATGGTTCCTCCAGGGTTCTGTTTAATGTTATCTCGGCGATGGTGTCCAAGTGCTCGGCGAAATGCATCAGGTTCGACAGAACGGTCTTTAGGATGGATGCCGGAAGGACCTCGGAAACCTCTTCGAAAATCCTTTTGTCGATGGTTTTACCCTCCGACCTAATCTCGCCAACCTCCTCGATGACGGAGTTCGCGAGCTTCGCGTCTAGGTTGAACAATGAATCCATCGAGTGATTCAGAACCTTCTTGATTTTTCCGGTGAGAGCCCCTATGTCTGTCAAGATGCCTTTGTGTTTTAACAAATCCTTCTTCTTCGCCTTTAGGATCTCACCCGCGATCTCATCCATCCGATCCCCCATCTCCTCGAGCGCTTTGGCTATCGCCCTATTCCCAACGATGTGGAGGGGGGACTCGATCCCCACGGCTTTGGCGATCTCTCTATTACTCTGCGATAGGAGGAGCTGTCTGACGATGAGCCAGTAGAGCCTGTCCACTTCATCCTCCATGTGGCTAACCTCCTTTATCATGTCAAAGTCCGACTCTATGGCGCCACGAATGGGGGCGTCGAGCATAGATGAGAGGATCGCGTAGAGCCTCTCCATCAGCCCTCTGATGGGGAATTTCGTTGGGTCGATGAAGCTCTGCACCGTCACGTGTTTTAGGGATTGCTCCACTATGCCGACGCCGTTGATGCGACTTACCACCCCCCTGATCTCATCCATGTGTTCGGGTTGGATTCTTCCCTTCTTCGAGACGAACTCTACCGCGTCGTGGCCCAAAATATAGTTTCCCGTAAGAACCCTCTCAATTAGGCCCTTCTCACCGATGAGATCCGTGTTTACGACATATCTCCTCATCTTCTCCCTTTCAAAAGCCATGTCTGAGCGGGGCGCTATTCTTAGGACGTCATCATCTGTGTTGATAGAAACGAGGTCACCCGGTTTCAGTCCAACCCGATCCACCCACTTCTTTGGTAGGGATACTATCACCGATGAATAGCCCAGTTTTTGAACCTTCCTCGTCTCCATATTCTCAACCCATGTAAGCACGCTTCCATTACATATACCATATATATGGGTATATACAATATAAAAATATAGAGATATAAATTATAAATATATTTGTTATATAAAGTTTTACTAAAATCCCAAAGTTGCTGTTGATACCCTTGGATATGACAGGATAGCCATAACAGAATTAACTTTCATTTTACATCTTCCTTTATCTTCGTAAAAGGAAGGCCCGCGCAATAGATTGTTTTTCCACGGGGCTGTTGAAATGTTTATAACACCGTTATTTTTTAAATATTGGCGTAATGCGTCAAAGGGATTGGGGGAAGATGATAGCGAACAACTACCTTGAGCTCATTGGGAACACCCCCATGGTTAGGATAAATCACCTAAACCCCAACTCCAACGTGGAGATGTACGTGAAGCTGGAGAGGTTCAACCCCGGGGGCTCCGTGAAGGATAGGATCGCCAAGTATATGATAGAGTACGCCGAAAGGGAGGGAGTTCTCACAAGGGACAAGATCGTGATCGAGCCCACGAGCGGGAACACCGGGATAGGCCTCGCCTTGGTATGCGCCGTGAAGGGCTATAGGCTCACCTTGGTGATGCCCGAGACCATGACCATGGAACGCAGGAAGATACTCATCGTCCACGGCGCCGAGATCGTCCTGTCTGATGGCTCCAAGGGCATGAACGGCGCCGAGGATCTGGCGAGGGAGATGGTTGAGAAGAACCCCGACAAATACTTCATGCCCAACCAGTTCGCCAACAAGTACAACGTCTTGGCCCACTATGAGACCACCGGGGAGGAGATCTGGAGGGACACCCGGGGTCGAATAACCCACTTCGTCGCAGGCATTGGGACCTCGGGGACCCTCATGGGTGTCTCCAAGAGGCTCAAGGAGTATAATCCAAAGGTGAGGATCATCGCGGTGGAGCCGGACCCTGCCACACCCATTCAGGGTCTCAAGAACCTGGAAACCCAATACGTCCCCGAGATCTTCGACGCCTCAAGGATTGACGAGAAGCACTACGTGACCCTGGCGGAGGGGGAGGAGACCGCTAGGCTCCTAGCGCTGAGGGAGGGCATCTTTTGTGGACCGAGCTCCGGAGCCATATTGCATGTTGCCCTCAAGAAGGCGAGGGAAATAGAGGGGGGTGTCATGGTGGTGATCTTGCCCGACGGTGGGGAGAAGTATCTTAGCACGGAGCTCTGCGACTTGGACAAGTGTCTGGCGTGCATAGAGAAGTATGGGATTCCCTGCGCCCTCTACTCCGCCACCCAGAGGCGGGTAAAACCCAAGGCTTAGCGTCTCAACTATTTCCTTAGGTATTCCCCAATGATCTCCCTGAGGGCGCCCTCGGACACGTACTCGGAGCAGACCTGACAGTCTATCGGCAGTTCAACGCTGTCAGAGTGGAGGGTGCAAGCGATCTTCCCCGTTCTGAGGGATATGCAGAGGCCGCAGAAGGCGAGCATGGCTTCGAAGGGGGTTAGGGAGCTGGTCGACGCGTCTTCAGCCATGTCGGAGGCCACCTCGTTAACCAGATCGATCTTCTTCAGGCGGTTGATGAGGCCCACGCCGCGCTTGGAGTTGAGGTAGTAGCTGATGCTGGCCTGGGAGGTACCCAGGGCCTTGGCGGCGCCCTCCTGGGAGAACCCATAGTCCTCGATGAGCCGCTTGGCGATGATGGCCCTGAAGGCGGGTAGGACGTGTTTCACTATGACCTCACAGGGTGTCCTCATGTTTTCCCTCGATAAAATAACGGTGTGATAAAGCTTATAAGCGTGATTACCGAGTCTATTGGGAGCTCCGCGAGGGCCTTCAGGGAGGCGGCGCTCGGGGAGCGCAGACGGCACCTCATCGATAGGCTGGGCATCGGGTGTCCCTTAGAGAGGCTCTGGGTCGATTTTGGTTCATCGTTTCAGCGGGCCGTAAACCGTTTTAAGGCTTGGAGCCCTTGTTTTTTTGGGATGGTTCATCCTAACGCGAGGATTCTGAACGCTAGGAACACCTCGAGGGGCGTGGAGGCGCGCTCCCTCATCCTGAGCTATCTGGAGGCGAGGGGCGATGCCACGACGAGGGAGGTCGCCGAGGGGGTTTCCCTGGGGGTGAGGAGCGCCTACTTCCACCTCAGGAGGCTCGCGGAGGCGCGGAGCGTGGTGAGGCTTTCGAGGAGACCCGCCCGGTGGGAGGTCACCCTCTTGGGGCAGAAGCGGATAAGCGCCTTTCTCCCCGCCTAGACAAACAAAATAAAAAAATTAATTATAATATTTTTATATGGAGGAGCGCGTAGAGACACTCTACGTTTCATTTTCTTTTGAGAAGTGTCTGCAAGTATTTTCATAGATATTTCCTTGTATATCGATTCTTGAGTCTCGCACACATCTGGTCTAGGATTATGCCTCCGAGCTTGGCCTTGGCCCCCTTCTCCAAGACCTCGAGGTCTTCGAAGATCCCTTTGGCTTTGGCGTCACCCCTCAAGCCTCGACTTTTTATATATTAAAATTTAAAATATATATAAAATATAATATTTATATATTTATCATACATAATATATTTATTGGTGATGTGAAGGATGCTTAAAGGAATAAGGGATTATGCCCTCTTGGCACTACGAATTACGCTAGGCTGGGTCTTCCTGTGGGCGGGAGCTGAAAAGTTATACTCCGAGATCACCACCGGCAAACTGGCCACAGCGGGATACCTACAACATGCGGTTCGCGGCCCCTTCGAAGCCTTCTTCAAGAGCTTGGCCGGAAACATCGTGGTGGACGCGATGGTTGTATGGGGTCTAACCCTGATAGGCATCTCGTTGATACTGGGGCTCCTCATCAGGCCCTCTTCTTTCTTGGGGGCGGTCCTGATGATGTTCATGTACTTCTCCGCTTTCCCTCCCGAACACAACCCCATTTTTGATGAACACATAGCCTACGCGGTTTCCCTAGTGGTACTGGCCTCATCCGGAGCCGGACGAATTGCGGGTTTGGACGGCCTACTGAGAAGAACAGACAAAATAGCTAAACATCCACTGATTCTCAGAATACTGGGATAAGAACGAAGACACAAGGGTAGCCGCGCCACATTCGGCCTGGAGGGGAAGAGCGGTGATACCGTCAGCGCCCTCCCACAACCCGCTCTTTTACGGAAGGGGATGTTCGGAGTACCTAGCTGTTTGTCAAAAAAGTGAAGTTATAGTTTATCGTTTTCACGAGGGAAGATCGACTTATTAGCATTAAAGTTTATTCCAGGGCTCTGTGGACGAGGTCTATGACGTCCAACACCTCCACATCCTTCTCCAGCTCCCTCAGCCCCATCTTCAACATCATCACGCAGGGCGCGCAGGAGGTGGCGATGACCTCGGCCCCCGTCGCCAGCAACTCCTCAGCCCTATCCCTCGCCATGGCCCTCGCCAACTCGGGGTAGACCACCTCCATGCCCCCTCCGCCATCGCACTTCGTGTTTAACCGATTGTTCTCGGCCTCCACCAAGGTAACACCCTCGATTCTATTCAGAATCTCCCTGGGCTCTTCCGTTATGCCCAGAAATCGGGCGAGGTAGCAGGGGTCGTGGTAGACCACCCTCACCGGCTCCCCGAGCCTCAGATCCACCTCATCCTCCTTCAACTTCTCGAGGATCGCTTGGGTGACGTGCCTCACGCCCACATTGAATCCCGGCGCGTGTTGAGGTATGACCTCGGCGAAGGCGTAGTGGCAGACAGGGTTCGGCGTTATGATCTCCCTCACCCCCTCCCCCTCAAACCTCTCTTGGACCTTCTTAGCGTGCTCAGAGAATTCCTTCAGGAAGCCGTAGGTGTGGAAGGGCTTCCCGCAGCAGGGCTCCTTCTTCAGATATGCCACCTCAACCCCCAGCCTCCTCAGCACCTCCACGGTACGCCTCAGCGTGTCCTCATACTCCTTGTTTCCAACGGCGAACTTCCTCACGGCCTTGTCCAGCTTCAGCCTCCTGCCGAGGCCCACAAGCCTCCCCATGTCAACGCCCACCCTTCGGAGGCGGGCCTCCGCGCCCATCAGGGTCTCTCCGTAGCCCATGAGGGGGTCCATGCACCCAGCGAAGAAGATTCTCTCACCCCTCTCGGGCAGATTCAGGCCCTCAGCCCACCTGGCCCTCTCCTTCCCCGAGGCGCCGAAGGCGTTGCCATACTTGAGGAGGTTGGCCCTCACATACTCAGCCGCTTCGGGGGCCCTCTTCATGCCCCACCCTCCCCCACGATGCGTCTCCTCAGCTCAATGATCATCTTGGCGCAGTCGATGTCCAGGGGACAGACTTCCGCACAGTTCCGACACTGCGCGCAAGCATAGGTCAGGGCGGCGAAATCCCAAGGGTCGCCACCCGTCAGCGCACTCCAAACCACCCCTATGCCTCCAGTGTAGAGGTAGCCGAAGCTGGGGCCCAGCCGATAGTAAACCGGGCACTCCAACAGGCAACGGCCACACCTTATGCAATAGAGAGCCTCCCTGAGAATGGTGTCCCTGGCGGCCACCGTCCTCCCGTTGTCCAAAAGCACCACGTGTAGCTCCTCGGGTCCGTGCATGCCCCTCACCAAGGTATATTCGATGTCCCCGGTCTGACTCGGCCCCGAAATCAGGTTGACATAACTGGGCATGGGGTTCGCCGCCCCCGAGTAGGTCCACTGAACCTGAGCCGTAAGGAAGGCGTCATCCAGAGTCGGTACAATCTTCTCCATGCCGACGAGGGCGAGGTGTTTGCGGGGAAGCCCGGTCACCAGCCTGGCGTTCCCCTCGTTCTCGATGATAATAATGGTTCCGGTGTTGGCCGCCGCCGCGTTCGTGCTACTTATACCCACGTGGGCCTCGATGAACTTCTGCCTTATGAGCTTCCTCGCCGCCGCCGTCTCTGCCTCGATGGTGGCCTCCACCCTCTCCCCGGTAATCCGGCTCAGCATCTCCGCTATGACCTCCCTCGGTATGTGCGCCGCCGGCACTAGGATGTGAGCCGGCGGAATCTTGAGCTGTTGAACAAAGAAGTCGCCTAGATCCGTCTCCAAGGCCTCGTGGCCGATCTCCTCTAGGTAGACCCTGAGGCCGATCTCGAAGTTAGTCATGCTCTTCGAGGTGACGATGTTCTTCGGGGGATCACCAATAATCTCGCTGAAAATCTCATTGCATTCTTCTCCGGTCTTGGCGAGGTAGGGTACCCCGCCAGCCCTCTCCACGGACTCCATAAACTCCTTGGTCAAGGACTCCATGTTCTCGGTAGAGCGCTCTTTTATCTCACGTACCCTCTCCGCCTTCTCCACCATTTCGGGGAATCTCTTCAAGGTGTTCTCGATGACGCTCCTGCTGCTGGCTAGCCCCCTGTCGAAGGCCTTCCTGATATTCTCCTCTTTTAGAGCCTTGGAGATTCTCTTAGAGTATTTTCTGTAGTCCTCGCCCTTGACGAAGGCTGGCTCGCTCATGAATCATCCCAATCAGTTAATGCTCTGCTATTAAATAATTGGATGGCTTGGTGGCGTGAGGCTCTGAACATGAGCTAACTAGCCCTATGGAGACGTAAGATATAGTAGATGTGTTGAACAGGTGTACCTCCATGACGTATATACGGATGCAATCGTCTCGTCTCAGTTATCTCAAAATCTGCTTTATTTAACCTGAATGGTGGATGAGACGTGAAAGAATAGGAAGAATAGGTCGTGTATCTCGATATTATCACGAGACCAGATCACGACCCATTAATCCGTCATTATTAGTAAGCATATATTCTGTGTATTAAAATATCGATTAATTTAAGCTAATAATTTGAAAAATAGTGTAATTATAAAGAGAAATAATAAAATAATGTCTTGAGAAGTATTTAAACAGTATTTGCACCAAAATACACGAAAATAAACCTAAAAACACCAAAAATAAGACGAATTGATTTTTGAGAAAACTTATAAGGCTAAACCACTATGTTTTATTGAAAAGTATGAATTCCCATAATCTCAAAGAAAAAGTGACGGTAGCTCTGGGAGATCTATCGCGTTATGTCGAATTAGATGAAAATGGGTTTTATGTTTATGTGAAGCCCCGCGGTCGTATTCCATATAAGCAATTCAACACCATCAAAAATATCGTGAGGCGTTTTGGTGGAAATTGGGATATTCTATGGAAGAATTGGAAGATACCTAAACATCGGTACCTAGGGAAATTTATTCAACGTTACCTCTAAGAATACGTCCAATAATTCCGTTATTCCAGAATTACATGCCCATAGTTGAATCTCACTTTCACTCAGTTCCATGTCAAGTCTACCTTACAAGCCCCCCAAGGATGTCGAAGAGCAATTCCTTAGGCTCCCCAATGACCTCAAGATTCGGGTTTGCCTCCGCTTCCCCCATCATCGCCTCAGAAATATAGAATCTCTCCAACTCCAGAGTATTCTTGATTCTCACAACCCTCGCTTCTCCAGGCTTTATCGGCCCACACGTCTTCAAAGCCATCTGAATGGCATCCCTATCCGTGGGGAGGAATATTGGAATCTTCCCCGTTTCGGGAAAGTTCTGCGTCAAGACGTTCATGAGGGTGTCGTTGAAGTCGACTTTGTCGAAGACTCTCTTCGTAGTTACATCGGCCAAACCTATACCTATGGCATTGCCATAGGTTTCCGGTGTTAGGTCGAGGACTACGATCCTCTTTATCCTAGGCATATCGGGTGTGGCTTCACCCGGTATCCAAAACCTCCCCGTGACATTGGTGTCCATACCTGTACCACTAATATTCTTACCCATCTGCTCAACGATCAATACATCGATATCCTTGAATGGAATCTTCGCAATCAACTCTTTAGCATTTTTTAGAAGCTCCTTCTCCTCCTCTTCAAACCTTTCAGGTGGAATCGCTTTTATTATCGCTGGTTCACGATATGCGTTCTCAACGATTGCCAGCCCAAGCATGATCGGAGCTCTCCGTAGAATCGTCCTTGCCATCAGAACGATGTTCTTATGGTAGCCTTCACTCAAATACAAGTGGACCGCTTCGGCGCCCTTCTGCTTACCCAAGCCTATAGCCAACATCTTCATCAGCCCGCTTTCAATCACATCCTTATAGTCTGTATGAGGTTTGACGCGATTCACCACGATGATTCCGTCAGCCCTTAGCGCATTACGATCAACGTATACTGGTGCACCATTATCCAGCCTACCGATCTCGTCTACCTCCATTGAAGAAACGATCGGTGCACCCACAGTTTCACTAGTTACCCCGAGTGTAGATAGAACCATGACTTGTCCTTCAGGCGTCGCACCCCCATGGCTACCCATGGATGGTATGAGGAAGGGCTCCCCGCCAGCCTTCGTCACTTCATCGACCACTGTGGCTAGAATTTCGGAGATGTGGGTGATCCCTCTACTACCAGCTGTGATAGCGATCTTCATCCCCTTCTCCACCTTCGAATGAAGGCCTACCGCAGCCAATTGGCGCCTCACCTCACCGATATAATCTTCAATCCTTGGAGCTGGAATCTTCTGCCTCACTTCAACCATTCGTGGAAGCTGCAACCCTCCCATGCCTCCCTAATCGACCCACATCAAACACTTTATGCAATAGGCTATATACATACTACCCATGGATAATCAATTACCGCCGCCCCAAAATAATTGGTTCCCTCAGCCCCGCAGAAAAGACCCCTATGGATTAATTAGTCCCCCGAAAACATTTAGGTTGTAAATCTAAGAGGTGAGAATGTGGAAGCCGCGATGGATTACCACGGCAAGATCTTCCAACTCCTAGAGGACCACCACAACTGGTTCTCCGAGAGCCTACCCCTCATCGCCAGCGAGAACACCCCCAGCCCCGCGGTGAGGGAGGCGATCATCAGCGACCTCGGAAACCGATACGCCGAGGGCTGGCCTGGGGAGCGCGTCTACGCCGGGTGCCGATACATCGACCAAGTGGAGCTCCTCTGCATCGACCTCGCCAAGAAACTCTTCAGAGCCGAGTTCGCCGACGTGCGCCCCATCTCGGGCGTCTGCGCCAACCTCGTGGTCTACACCGCCTTCACCCGGCCCGGCGACCGCATGATGGCCCTCTCCATCCCATCGGGGGGCCACATAAGCATGGGTAAGAGGAGGCTGGGCGGGACGGCTGGGGCGGTCCACGGCCTGGGGGTCGACTACTTCGAGTTCGACGTGGAGGAGATGAACATCGACGTGGACAAGACGAAGAAGAAGATCGAGGAGAGGGCGAGGGACAAGGAGCACCCGATGAAGCTCGCCATGTTCGGGGGCTCGGTCTTCCCCTTCCCCCACCCGGTGAGGGAGCTGGCCGACGCCTTCCACGACATAGGGGCCACCGTGTGCTACGACGGAGCCCACGTCGCCGGGCTCATCGCCGGGGGCAAGTTTCAAGACCCCCTGAGGGAGGGCGCCGACGCCATGACCATCAGTACCCACAAGACCCTACCGGGTCCCCAGGGAGGAGCCGTCCTCTCCTGGAGCAGGTTCGAGGAGCAGATCAAGAGGGCCACCTTCCCGGGAAATGTGAGCAACCACCACCTCCACCACGTGGCTGGGAAGGCCGTCGCCTTCGCCGAGATGCTGGCCTTCGGGGAGGAGTATGCGGACCAGGTCATCAGGAACAGCAAGGCTCTGGGACAAGCCCTCTATGAGCGGGGCTTCGATGTCTTGGGGGAGAGGAGGGGCTTCACCGAGTCCCACGTCCTCAACATCGACATCGTGAGGTATGGGGATGGGGCAACCCTCGAGAAGATGCTGGAGGAGGCCAACATCATCCTAAACAGGAACCTCCTCCCCTACGACATCAAGATGGGCCGACACTTCCAAGCCCCTGGGGGCATCCGCATAGGCACCCTCGAGGTCACCCGGCTGGGCATGAGGGAATCAGAGATGGTGGAGATAGCGGAGCTGATCAAGAGGGTGGTGGTCGACGGGGAGCCCCCCAGCAAAGTGAGGGGGGATGTCATCGAGCTACGGAAAGACTTTCAGGAGGTGCACTACTGCTTCAAGTCGGCCCGAAGGGCCTATGAGTACATCAAGATACGCTAGGGTGAGACCATGGGCACCCCAGAGATAACCTTCGATGAGTTCCGGAGGCTGGACATGAGGGTCGGCACAATCACCAGCGTCGAGAGGGTTCCGAGGACATCGAAACTCTACAAAATCCTCGTGGACCTCGGCGAGCTCGGCGTGAGGCAGACCATCTCCAGCCTCGTCGGACACTATGAACCCGAGGATCTCGAGGGCAAGAAGATCATCTTCTTGGTCAACCTGAGGCCAACGAAGTTCTCGGGCCAGCTATCCCAGGGCATGCTCCTAGCCGCGGAGAAGGGTGAGGAGCTGGCCCTGCTAACCGTGGACCGGGACATAGCCGATGGGGTTAGCGTCACCTAATTCGATGGATTCAAAGGTGCTGGCATCCCTTGAACCTTATCGAGGATTCTTGATAGAGCCGTATCGAGACCCATCTTCAAAAAGAGATTAAAGAACTCGAATACCCTATGATAACTGGGGGAGGGCTCATGGCTGAGGACGCGGGGGAAACGCGCCACGCGAAGATATACTCGGCCCTGGCGCACCCGCTCAGGCAGAGGCTTATAAGAGCCCTGGCTCGGGATGGCAAGCTCACCTTCACCCAGATGCTCGAGGAGGGCCGCGTTGAACCCGGAACCCTGGGCCACCACCTGAGGAAGCTAGGTGACTTGGTGGAGCAAGACCGGGAGAAAAGCTACCGCTTGACCAAGGAGGGCTACCTAGCCTACAAGATCTTGGAGAAGAGCGTTGAATTGGAGGAAGATAAAGATCTCACACCCGATGTCGTGAACAACCCGGAGATCAGCCGATTCATCTTCGGCTTATACGTCTCCATCATCATCTTCATCATCTTCGTGAGCGTTATCAGCTTCCCCCACCTCAGCGGCGTGCTCGAGCAGGTGGCTTGGATAGGCGTCTTTACATTCGGCTTCGGCCTCATCCTTTACACCTTCATCAAACTGATTAAAACGTCTTATGTTATCAGAGGGGATAGTCTGATCGTGGACTCAGCCTTCGCCAAGAGGACCGTCAACATAGGAGAAATCGATTCCATGAGGCGAACCCTGATCCCACTCGGCATCCGCCTCTTCGGCGCTAGCCTCTACTCGGGCCACTATTATTTTCCAGGCTTGGGGAGGGCTCGATTGGCGATGACCAACTTCAAGGACGGGGTGTTGATAAGGACGAAGAAGGGGGAGACCCTGATCATCACACCCTCAGAGCCAGAAGAATTCATGAGAGTGATCCAAAGAAGGATGAGATGACCAAACCTCTTCGCTCCCCGGGGCCTGCTACAAGCTTTAATTATTGCCGCCTCAATCATCTTATAGGGATTGAGGGATGTCTAGGCGCAGGGATCGAAGGGAGGCCCCGATGCCAGCGGTGACCGCGGGCCTCCTCAGGTTCTTCGAGGACTCCACCGCCGGGATCAAGATCCAGCCCGTGCACGTCGTGGGCTTCTGCATCATCTTCATAGCGATCTCAGCCCTCCTCCTCATATTCCCCGTGATACCATAGCAATCACAGCCCTCTCCTTCAAACAGGATTTTCAGTTTGTAAATACGTTTTCTCTGTTCTAGACACTAACTTTTATGATTGTGAAACCTGTATTTCCATAGTTAGAAGAGACCGGATAGAAGGTACTTGTGGAACCCGTCATAACCTAACTGTATCCATTGCCATAGGAGTCTGTGACAGGTGTAAGCTGATCTTCAGCATATACCATGTTGAGGTCAAGGAGGTTTGGCGTCTGGGAGCCTTGAGTGGGGTTACTTTGTGTGAGAGTGTAGCGATGAAGTTATCCATGGAAGTGGAGAGCTCAGGAATCACCTTACTAATGCTCGCCGTAGAAGGCGAGGGAAAAACATAATCCCATATCTCAAACGTAAAACCGATTACTACGCAACATACGGGAACCTGAAGATGATTCCATCCGAGTTAGGCGATATAGGATTAACTAGGCTTCTACTGAGGGAAACAATATTCAAGGGAATGGATGTTGAGTATCGCGACCTCTCGCCGTAGATGAACTATGGTCCCGAATTCGTAAGGCTTAAATGTAAGACAAAGTAAGACTTTTTGGTAAGAGGAGTTAGCCTTGACGGCGACGGAGAAGTTGTTTAAGGTGAAAATGAGCACAAAGGGCCAGCTTGTTATCCCCAAAAATCTCCGCGACGCCTATGGGCTTCGTGAGGGTGACTCCGTTCTTTTGATTCCACGGGGAGAGGGGCTTTTGATAAAAAGGTATGAAGTTAAGGGAGAAGGTCTGAGAGGTCTACTTAAGGATTTGGAAGTCGACGTCGAAGAATGTGAGGCGATCCTCGAAGAGGCTAAAAGAACTATCGTCAAGGTATGAGCATGAAAACCTACGTTTCCGACGCTGTGGCTTTTCTTTATTATTTGCTTGACAAGCTCCCTCCAGACCCAAATGAAGCTTTCAAAGAAGCTGAGACAGGAGACGCCGTAATGTATCTTCCCACAATAGCTGCGGCAGAGTTGTTCTATCTATTTGATGCAAAGAAGTGGTTTGAGAGGCAAGCAGAGATGCAGAGGAGGATGTTAGAATCCATAAACTTTCGCTTCTATCCGTTTAACAGAGAAACATTGTTAGAGTCCAAAAAATCGAGGGCAAGAAAGATTCATGATAAAATAATCATCGCAACAACGAAGGTCCTAAGGGCCGAAGCCCTGTTAACAAAGGATTTAGAAATAAGAAAACTTGGTGAGGTAAAAACCATTTGGTGAGGTACAGGATGGGCGACGTGATGAATGGGATAACGTTCAACCGCTATTCATACAACCAAGCATATACAATCTACCCAGTGCCATCTGTTCTCTCCTTCGACGCTTCGCCATAGTTAATTATTTCAGTGGAAGGAGTAGTGGTCTTCTAATCGACTATCTTATACGCGTGTTTCTCCTAGGGATTTGTGGCATCTCCCAAACACAGGGCTGGCTTCAAGAACTCTCCGAACCCGGGCTTGCCCACCACCTCTCCATCTTCATAAACCACCTTGCCCCTAACCATGGTTAGGATCGGTGCTCCCTTGACCCTCCAACCATCGAAGACCGTGTTCGAGGACTTGCTGCGCAGCCTATCGCTCCTTATGACGCCCTCCCTTTTCAGGTCAACGATGGTCAAATCGGCGTCCGACCCCACCCGGATGGCCCCCTTCCGCGGAAACAGGTCGAAGCACCTCGACGGCCCCTCAGAGGTCAACTCAGCGAAGCGGTTGAGGGATAAAAGACCCCTGTTAACCTGGGTCAGCATCAGGGGCACCATCGTCTCCACGCCGATGATCCCCGCCGCGGCTTCCCACACGCTTCCTCCACCCATCTTCTCCTCCATCGTGTGGGGCGCGTGATCGGTGGCTATCGCCTCGACGGCTCCGTCGCATAACCCCCGCCACAGGGCGTTTATATCCCTCTGGACACCTCTTATCGGCGGGTTTACCTTGGCGAGGAGGCCATGCCTCTCGAGGTCCTTTTTCTTCAAGAGGAGGTATTGGGGGCAGGTCTCCGAGGTCAAGGGGTGCCCAGCCGCCTTACCCCTCCTCACGAGCTCCACGCCCTCAGCTGTGCTTAGGTGGCAGATGTGAAGCCGGCTCCCCGCCTCCACGGCTAGGGTGATCGCTTTGGAGATGCCCTCCTCCTCGACCTCGTTTGGCCTCGCCTCGATGTGTGCGAAGATGTCCCTTCTACCTAGACTCTTCAGCTCCCCCTCCAAGATCAGCCTAATCTCTTCATCCTCGGCGTGCACCCCGGTCCTCAGGTTGGTTTGGCTGACGAGCGTGAGGGCCCTCAGGAAAGCTTCATCGTCGATGGGGGGGATGTCTCCAACAGTTTGACCCGTGTAGATCTTGAACCCTATGACTCCCGCCTCGGCCATACCCAAGATATCACCGAGGTTTTCCCTCGTTATGCAGCCGTAGAGGCCGAAGTCCACCAAGGATTTGCCCCCCGCCATCCTAGCCTTCTCAGCGACTAGCTGATCTGTGGATGTGAGGGGTCTGTTGTTGGGCATGTCTAAGACGGTGGTCACGCCCCCCGCCGCGGCTGCCTCCGATCCGCTTCGAAAGTCCTCCTTGTAGGTGTAGCCGGGATCCCTGAAGTGGACGTGGGCGTCGATGGCTCCCGGGAGGACGTGGTTGCCCTCGGCGTTGATCACCTTAGCGGAGTTAGGTAGGCGATCGTCCTTGGCGATGGCCACTATTTTACCATCGTCGATGGCTATCCCAACATCCAGGATCGCTGAAGGCGTCACTATGCGACAGTTTTTGACGGTGAGGTCGACGGCCGTCACGGGCACCTCTGGAAACTCATCTAGATACTAGAATTTGTGGTGCGTGACAAAAAAGGTTGGTGGTAACCTCGGGCTTGGTAAGGGAGATTTCACTTGTAGACTATGTCGTTTGCTCTAACCCTATCCTTGACCTTTAACCCGATGAATTGCCCCGGCTCAGCCCTCTCGACGTCTACGTGCTCTATCTGCATGGAGTCCACGGTCTGCTCGAGATCCGTGGTGGCTCCCTTTATCCAGATCTTGTCGCCTATGCTGATGGGTGCCTTGACCTCAACCACCGCCACGCTTATCTTGGGGTAGAAGTGGGTCACCCTGCCCACCTCCTCCATTTCCTCCTCCATCGAATCACCAAAAGTTAATTGAAACCCTATTATTTTTGTTTTTCACTCTAGGACGCGGGGAGAACGCCCCCTCGAGAAGGCTTCATAAGGTAGGTCGAGCGAAGAATTTATACCCACGGGAAGAAGGTTAATTATTGGCTGATGATCGATGTCGTCGAGGGGACGAAGCATACTCATAGCCCTCCTAGCCGTCAGCGTCGTCGTCAACGTCTTCTTAGCCCTGATTGCGATGGGCGCTCCAACGGACACCGCGGGCCTCGTCAAACAAAACGAAGAGCTCACCCAACACCTGAAGAGCCTCAGAGAGGATCTGAACGAGACCGAGGCGAAGCTGCGAGCCGTCAGACAAGACCTTGACCTCACCAAAAAGCAGCTGGAGTACTACCGCTCTCAGGCGGAATACTTCTCCTCCCTCCTCCAAGGGAGAAACGCCTCCTTCGGCGTAACCGGAAAGTCGAGCGTCGGCGTCGTCGCCATCCGACGGTATGAGGATAGAACGGGCATCCACCTCGTGGGTGTAGTGATGAGGCTCGAGGTGGAGCTCCGCGAGGGGGAGGGCAGGGTCCTCGTGAACACCATCCCCAAGATAGGCATAGACCTACAAACAAGCGCCAGAACCGCCATCCTAGTGGCGGAAAACGTCACAGGGGCTCAGCTGCAAAAGACGGACGCCATCATCACCATCACGGCCAACGAGCCCGTGAACATCGTCGATGGACCGAGCGCCGGGGTGGCCCTAGCCGTGGCCGCCATCGCGGCCATCAGAAACGAGACGCTGAACAAAGTCGTCCTCGCCACAGGTACCATAAACTACGATGGCTCGGTGGGACCCGTGGGCGGCATCTTGGAGAAGGGGGTGGCTGCCGCTGAGAAGGGAGCTGAGGTCTTTCTGGTCCCCAGGGGGCAGGGCACCGTCCTAGTTCAGGTCCCCGTGGAGTATCGTCGGGGGATCTTCAGGATCATCATATACGAGACCCGCAAGGTCAACGTGCAAGATTATCTCCGGGAAAGAGGCTACGACGTGCGCGTGA
>JBHHXX010000035.1:0-21604 GCA_046757245.1 Candidatus Geothermarchaeales archaeon | reverse complement strand
CGAATAGTATATCATTGGGTAAAACAGGATAATATAATCTTTAAGAATAAGATCCTTGATGTAATAACCGAGATAACAGGGTTGGTCGGCGACGAGATTTCGGTGTTAGCCGGAACAGTCGACGTAACTCTCCCGACGTTGATGACGACTACGCTGAGGAGTTAGCCCCTTTGAAGCTCAGGAAGAATTCTTTCAAAGTAATCCAGCGACTCTGGGTTAATTAAGGCATCCCTATTTGTGACTGGCCTCCCATGTATTATGTTCGTGACCGCAATTTCAACTTTCTTCATGTTGAAGGTGTAGGGAATATCCGGGGTTTCGAGGATCAAAGCTGGGACATGCCTCGGGGAAGCATCTTTGCGCAGGGCTTTTCTTATCTTATCCTTTAAGTCCTCTGTTAAACTATATCCCGGGGCAGGTTTAACGAAGAGGATGATGCGCTGATCTCCCCTCCAACTCTGCCCTACGGCCAAGCTATCAGCGATCTCTGGTAATTTTTCCACCACGTTATATATTTCAGCTGTGCCTATGCGCACCCCGGAAGGCTTTAAAACGGCGTCGGAGCGGCCGTAGAAGGTTATTCCACCCGTGTCGCTATGAATTACGATATAATCGCCATGCCTCCATACATTCTTTCCTGTGAACTGGTAGAAATTGAAGTAAGCCTCCTTATACTTTTCATTATTTGGATCGTTCCAGAAGTAAAGCGGCATAGAGGGGGAGGGGGCCTCGCAGACGAGTTCTGCTTGCTGATCAACTACTGCATTACCCCTCTCATCATACGCCTTCACCCTCATCCCTAAAGCCGGGGCCTGTAACTCACCAGCATACACGGGAAGGATAGGACTCCCGTTAGCAAAACAACCATTGATATCGGTGCCGCCCGAAATAGAATTATAGTGTAAATCTTCTTTGATTTCTTGGTAAACCCATTCAAATCCTTCAGCCGAAAGAGGAGAACCAGTCTGCGATATTTCTCGTAGCGATGACAAATCGTAAACCTTTCCAGGTTTGGCCCCCACACCTCTGAGATAATTGATATAACTTGCGCTGCAACCAAAGATAGTTATCTTTTCATCCTGAACTAGTCTCCACATGGCACCCCAATCGGGATAAAGGGGATTGCCGTCGTATAGCACTATAGTAGCTCCCACAGCTAAAGAGCTTATCAGCCAATGCCACATCATCCAACTAGGAGACGTTATGTAAGTGATCCTGTCCTCTCGTTTTAAGTCGGTATGGATTATCAGCTCCTTTAAGTGATTTATAAGGACTCCACCGGCTCCTTGCACCATGCACTTTGGCTTACCGGTCGTTCCGGAGGAAAACATGATGTATACAGGGTGATCGAAAGGCAACTGTTCAAATCGAATTTCCGGTTGTTTTTCTGGAGACAGAAATTCATCGTAATGCACAGAGTTGGGGATGTCGCTGATATCGGATTTCTCTACTGCATATGAAACCACAATAACTCTTTCCAGCGAGGGGATTTCTTTGGCAACTTTCTCAGCGTTAGGTAAGGTGTTGAAGGTCTTTCCTTTATAGAAGTATCCATCAGCCGTGAATAGAACCCTCGGTTCAATCTGACCGAGACGGTCCAACACCGCTGCCGGGCCCAGTTCAGCACCACAGGAAGCCCAGGTGGCGCCGATACTGGTAGTGGCAAGCATGGCAACAGCCGTCTCCATTAAATTGGGCATATAGGCGCCTACGCGGTCTCCAGGAACGACCCCCATCTCGCGCAGCGATTTGGCCAGACGCGCCGCTTGATTGTATAGCTCTGCATA
Source organism: Candidatus Geothermarchaeales archaeon (assembly GCA_046757245.1). Lineage (GTDB taxonomy): Archaea > Thermoproteota > Nitrososphaeria > Geothermarchaeales > JAUWBL01 > JBHHXX01. The sequence goes on along the minus strand of JBHHXX010000035.1, from coordinate 19,817 downwards.
GGTCATCCTGGCTGATTTCTGGGTTTCTCCTCTAAATATGAAAGCTAGATGGTCATCTCTATACCTCAAGAGGTTCTCGGCGAAATTCAACCTTGCACCTATAAACCACTTTGCGCCGGGAAACTTGCTTAAGTCGTCGACCACCTCATCATATCCACGGGAAGCTTTGATCCCCCCAAATTCCCACATGGCCGCCCAGAAATCCGGTATATTTTCAATCGACCAGTCATACAGTTGGTGATAAGAGTCGATTTTGAGACCATATTTATCATTGACAAAGTCGATAAACCGGGTCGTGTTGGCCTGTTTTATGCGTTCTTCAGAAGGTTCCCAAAGCAATTTTCCCATTCAAATCGCCCTAACCCTCAACCCCCTCTCTCTTAAACATCTGTCTTTGCAGCATCAATTATTAATTTTACAACGGTTATTAATTTAACATCGCCCATGGAGATAGACTCGAAATTCTAAGGCATATGCGATCGATCGGGTTGACACGATGAGGCTTAAATGTACCATCGAAGGGCGCGGGGATTAAAGGTGAAACTGAACTATCGAGGGATGTTACGCTATAAACGGGAATATCGTATTAAAAAACACTGGTTGTACGTAACAACAGGTTAAACACAAGCTATGAGAGACTCTTGTCCGCTCTGGCGGCATACTCCTCTTGCTCGATTACCGATATCTCCCTCTAGATAGGGTTTATCGTACTTCAGGTTTGCCGCTTGACGTCTGATTCCCGTTTAACGGGGAAAGAGGTCATAGGTGGCGCCTTAACCTAAGAGGGGGTCTGTCCTTCTCCAGTTGAAGTATCATTCGGATTCCTCTCTGGGTTGGCTCCATCTTTCCGTCAACCAAGTTTCTCTTTCGTAGTTCGCCGAAGAGCATGGAGACCACCTCTGGCTCGGTTTCCAATAGAAAGGCGATTTTCCTTACATCTCTTATGTCCTTGTATAGTAGATACATAACCCTTAATTCCCTGGTCGAGGTGATCTCCCCCGACTCTTTCCCTTTGCTTATGGAGGCTAAGAGTTTCCTTATCCTTTCCAAAACGGATTCAGGTCCCGCGATTAACGCCTCCATTTCAGGACTATCAAATATCCTTCGATTGAATGATAGGGATATTCCCGACATGGATTTTTTACCGGGGCCCTCGATGGATCTGCTGACATCCCTTATCGCTTCCAAGGGAATTTTTATCCAGACCCCATTTTGGTTGAAGCAAACGTTTCTGTCGGTCAGGCACATCTTTCCCTTGTTCCAGTTCAGCGGTTGAACGCCTCGCCCTCTTTTATCGCCTCTTAGTGTATACCAGACTAGTGCCTTCGCCAAGACCTCTTCATCACTCAGGAGCATGTTCCTCACCCACTGTCATATTTTAAAATTATTATAATTTAATTTTAATACTAATAAAGTAATTAATAAAGGATATTTAAATCTTATGTTTAAATCTTCTCAGCTTTCTTCACACCCTCAATCCGCGTATACGAACATATAATTTCATCTATCAAGTGAAAACAAAAAATTATCAGAGGAAAAAAGTTAGTTTATATCCCTTCCTAGAAAAACAGGTAAGATGTCATTTTTATTACCTAAGTAATTCCTTTCGATTGTGGTGTGAAAAATTGCGGGAGGAAGTAGCTATCGTCGGGGTGGGTTGCACCGGCTTCAGATCAATCACGTCCGACTTATCTTATAAGGAGTTGATGTTTGAGGCAGCGGTTAAGGCCTATGAGGACGCGGACGTTGACCCCCGACGTGATGTAGAAAGTTTTGTATGCGTGTCTGAAGATTTCTGGGAGGGAACGAGCATCTTCGATGAATACGTCCCCGACCAAATAGGGGCTGTCCTGAAGCCTGTTTGCACGATTAGTGCAGACGGCATATACGGGTTGATAACAGCCTCCATGCAGATACTTAGCGGCGCGGTGGAAATCGCGGTCGTCGAAGCTCACAGCAAGGCATCGGACATGCTTACCCCCACGGACATAGTGGCTCTTGCGCTTGACCCGATCTTCAATCGACCATTGGGCGGCAACCCATATTTTGTTGCTGGTTTGGAGATGAATCGTTATATGCATGAAACCGGGTCTACTAAGGAGCAGTGTTCGATGGTTGTCGTAAAGAATAAGAGAAATGCGTTAGAGAACCCCTATGCAGCGTATGGGGCAAAGATAACAATCAACGATGTGCTTAACTCGGAGGTGATGTTTCAACCGTTAAGCCGGCTAGATATGAGTCCTCATGCTGACGGCGCCATCGTGGCGGTTTTAGCTTCAGGGGAAAAAGCGAGGCGTCTCACAGATACCCCGATATGGATAAGGGGAATGGGTTGGTGCTCTGACACGCCGTGGCTGGAGACTAGAGACTGGGGAAATGCGATATACGCACAACTAGCTGCAAATATGGCATACAAGACAGCGAACATAAGAACCCCTCGAAAAGAGATAGACTTCGTAGAAATCGACGACACATTCTCTTACAAAGAGCTTCAACACCTCGAAGCGCTTGGACTGTGTAAAAAAGGTGAAGCAGGCGTGCTTGTGGAGGAGGGTGCCACGGAAAGGGATGGCGACATGCCGGTTAACGCGTCTGGTGGCAAAATAGGAGTCGGCTACACATTTGAGGCAGCAGGCCTTCAGAGTGTCTTTGAGGCTGTCTCACAGTTGCGAGGAGAAGCAGGTAGGCGGCAGGTGCCCAACGCTGAAACGGGTCTAGCTCAGTGCTGGCGTGGAATACCCACTACCAGTGGCGCTGTAGTCATACTAAGTAACAAACGGGGGTCTATCTGATTATGTTCATCAAGAGAAAGGTGGCGGTCGTAGGGGCTGGAATGACTAAGTTCGTGCGTCGAGCAATGGAGACGGGCAAAGAGTTGGCCTACGAAGCATCCAAGATGTCCCTTGATTCATGTGGGTTATCCTTGAAGGACATGGAGTGTGTGGTGCTTGGAAGCGCGCCCGACGCATTCGACGGTGTCCATTTGAAGGGTGAATATTTGAGCGACGGGGCTGGCGGGTGGCGCAAACCATACATGAGGTGTTACGTGGGCGGGGGCACCGGCGTATTTGCGGTAATACAAGGATGGTATCACGTAGCGTCTGGGCTTTTTGACACGTGTCTGGTCGTGTGTGAGGAAAAGATGTCGAGCTGTCAACCACATCCCCAGCACGCATTCTTGACGATATTTGATCATACAACCGAACGACCTCTTAAACCGAACTTAGTCTGGATCTTCGCATTCGAGATGAACCGTTACATGCATGTTCACAAAGTTTCGAAGGAAAAAATCGCGCTGGTATCTGTAAAGAATAAGAGAAATGCTCTGGACCATCCGTGCGCACAGCTCGCACAGAAAATCACGGTCGAGGACGTTCTCAAATCGGAGGTCCTGGCTTGGCCTGTGCAACGCTTGGACATAAGTCCCACCAGCGACGGCGCCGCCGCAATAGTTTTAGCGTCAGAGGATGTAGCGAAGAAGATCACGGACACGCCTGTTTGGATAGATGGCGTGGGTTGGAATCTAGACACTGCCTACTGGACCAACAGGGATCTATTTTATCCAAAATACGTTGAATACGCCGCGAGAATGGCGTATAAGATGGCGGGTATAACGAACCCGAGAAAAGAAATAGACCTTGCGGAACCCTACGACCCCTTTGATTACAAAGAGCTCCATCATATGGAGGGCCTCCTCTTATGTGAAAAGGGCGAAGCACCCAAACTCACCGAGGAAGGCGTCACAGAGAGGGATGGCGATTTACCAATCTGCCCATCCGGCGGTTTGCTTGGGGTTGGCAACCCAATCGCAGCGGCAGGGTTAATGAAAGTATGCGAAATCTTCTGGCAATTGCGCAAGGAGGCGGGTAAGCGACAAGTATCCGGCGACCCGACAACGGGCTTGGCACAAGCCTGGGGAGACTTGATGCAAATCGGCACCGTGGTTGTTATGAGGGTTTAAGGAGTGGAATAACATGAGCAAAAAAATCAAAGAGTATTCAGGCACGGCCCTCAGTAAGGATGATATCAGAGAGGGACGGGTTCTCTCCACGCTGTGGCGCCCAAACGCTAAATATGGATGGGCCGCTGGAGTTGCGATAAGCAGGTACCTCAACGAATTAAAGAATGGACGGATTATAGGGAGAAAGTGTAACAAATGTGGTCGTGTTGTAGTGCCCCCGAGAATGTTCTGCGAGTGGTGCTTCAAACCAACAGACGGTTGGGTATACTTAAAAGATACGGGAAAGGTTAACACCTACGCCATCAGCTACATAGCCGCAGACACGACTAGGATTAAAGAACCCATCATTCCCGCGGTGATCGAAATCGACGGTGCCTCGAAGGGTATGGGTATCTTCCACCTGCTGGGTGAAGTCGATCCGAAGAATGTGAAGATTGGTATGCGGGTCAGAGCTCAGTGGAAACCTCCAGGGGAACGTACGGGTGCTATAACGGACATAAAGTACTTTAAACCCATATAGGAGGAGAGAAGATGCCCATGGTTGAAAGGATTAAGGATCATCGGCAGATTAGGCATTGGTACGGTGAAATCCCTGTAGAGTATTTGTATACGGTCGGCGTTGCTGGGGAGAAATTCTTCAGGGAGATTAAGGAAAATGGGAGGATTATGGGAACTAAGTGCAGGCGCTGTGGCATCGTCTATGTGCCGCCCCGAACATACTGCGAGCGGTGCTTCGAAAAGTTGGAAGAGTGGGTAGATGTGGGCAAGAAGGGCACCGTTCACACCTACACCATCGCGTACGTTGACGTAGACGAGTCAAGACTGAGGGAGCCCGTCGTCTACGCCGTGGTCAAAATCGACGGAACCAGCGGCGGAATCGTCCACAAACTCGGTGAAGTCGATCTAAAAGATGTAGATTTCAGCATGCCCGTTGAAGCAGTCCTAAAGCCTCCAGAGGAGCGCGAAGGCTCCATAAATGACATCGTATATTTTAAACCGATTAAATGAATAGCATACAATTGTTCGAAAAAACAGCGTTCCTTCACGTTCCTATAGGGATGAACGGCTAACTTCACTTTTTTCAAAAACTTTCATACTCTTTCCATGTTATTGAACCCGCTTCCATTACAAAAGGCCCTAACTAACGCGTACATGCATTATTCTGTTATTTCGCCTCTGTTCATTTAAACGTGTCCCTGATGGGTTAAGACCTCTAAAGTCACATCCTACTAGGTTGGGGATGCATAAACCCAAAGCGGCTTAAGAATCACTTGGTTTGAAGGTTTCGTTTGAGTCCAGCGTTACGTTAGGAGAGGGTGACTTCGTCGTGACTTTGGAAAGGTGGTTCTAACAAGCGCCTCTTTCATAACTTTCTTATTTAATGATTTGTCGTTTTAACGGCATAAATAGATGATTAAGTGGTACTAAATTATTTAAGTGGCACATTTATAAATAAGAATACATATTTCTTCCTAAGGAGTACAACATGACTTACAAAACCTTTAAAGCTAAAGTCGCGGTTAAGGGACGCGTAGTTATACCTAAAGAGTTCCGAAAGGCTCTTGGGATTCATGCGGGGGATATCGTTCACGTTGAACTACAACGGGATGAAATCGTAATCCGGAAAGAACCCGAAAATGCCGTTGCCACTATGCAAGGTTTATTAAAAGGAGCCTGGCCCACAGAAGTGAGCAGCGTTGAAGTGCAGCGTGAAATGCGACGGGAATGGAAAAAGCGTGAAAAACGGCTGGAAACATGATGCCGACCTACGGCATTGATACCAACATCTTTCTTAATGTCCTTAGAGAGGAGAGGGCGTTTTTAGCGTCTTCTAGGGCCTTTCTGACCGATGTCGAATTTGGTAGGGTTATTGGAATAATTTCGACGGTCAATCTAACCGAGATCTTAACTGGTGCTTATCGAAAAGGCGACGACGAGGTTAAGAAAGTATACTTGTCTATAAGCAAGATGGAATCCGGTGGACTTAGGATAGTCGACGTTGACAGGGCAACAGCCGACAAGGGAGCTCAAATTAGGGCGACCCACAAATTGGATACTCCAGACGCGCTGATCGCCGCAACAGCCATTCTCAACGACGCGGAGATTTTAGTCACGCGCGATAAGGACGCGTATGTGAAACTGACAGAAATCGATGTCAAAACCCCGGAGGAATTGGGATACAAGTAATTGAGCACATTCAGCCTCTTAAATAATCCTTTACCTATAGAAAAGGACAGCCGAGTGATTTATTTGATTTATATCCTTTGATCTATCAAACTATTATTTTTGGATTTCACTTTTGTTATTTGGCGGGTCAAGCAAACCTGAGGTGAATTGATCCTTGAGCTTGAGTGAAGAGGAGAAGAGATGGGAGGAGACCATCGTTAAACCCTTGATAAAAAAATTCCCCGAGAGGAAAGGACTCGAAAGCCTTTCTGGTTTTCCAGTCAAGCGGGTTTATACGCCCTCAGATTTACCGGACTTTAATTATCTGAGGGATTTGGGGTTCCCCGGGGAATACCCCTTCACGAGAGGCGTATACCCCACCATGTACAGGGGTAGGCTTTGGACCATGAGGCAATACGCCGGATTCGGAACGGCGGAGGACACCAACAAGAGATATAAATACCTACTAGAGCAGGGACAGACGGGCCTAAGCATGGCCTTCGACCTCCCAACCCAGATAGGGTATGACTCCGATCACCCCCTCGCCCAGGGAGAAGTGGGCAAGGTGGGTGTGGCCACCCCCACCCTCAAAGAGATGGAAATCGTTTTCGATGGAATTTCCTTAAGCAAGGTCAGCACCTCCATGACGATCAACGCCACCGCTCCCATCCTCGTCGCCATGTACATAGCAATAGGGGAGAAGCAGGGAGTTGAATCGAGGGAACTCAGGGGAACCGTCCAAAACGATGTGTTAAAAGAATATGTGGCGAGGGGAACCTACATATTCCCCCCGAAACCCTCCTTGAAGCTGGCAACAGACATCTTCGAGTACTGCTCTAAGAATGTGCCGCGGTGGAACACGATAAGCATCAGCGGCTACCACATCAGGGAGGCTGGGGCCACAGCCGTTCAGGAGCTCGCCTTCACCCTGGCAAACGGCATCGCGTACACCGAGTCCGCCGTTGAGAGAGGCCTAGACATAGACTATTTCGCCCCCCGGCTCTCCTTCTTCTTCGCCATACACAACGACTTCTTCGAGGAGATAGCGAAGTTCAGGGCGGCGAGGAGGCTCTGGGCCAAGATCATGAGGGAGCGGTTCAACGCCAAAAACCCTCGCTCCATGATGCTAAGGTTCCACGCCCAGACCTCGGGCGTCACTTTAACAGCCCAACAGCCGGAAAACAACGTCGTTAGGGTGGCCCTCCAAGCTCTAGCCGCCGTCTTGGGCGGCGTCCAATCTCTCCACACCAACTCATTGGATGAGGCTTGGAGTTTACCCTCGGAGAAAGCTGTGAGAATAGCTTTGAGAACCCAGCAGATCATCGCCAATGAAAGCAACGTGGTGCAAACCATCGATCCCCTCGGCGGATCCTACTACGTTGAGTGGTTGAGTGACAGGGTGGAGGAGGAAACCCTGAGGTACATCGAGAAGATCGACGAGATGGGGGGCATGGTCAACGCAATAGAGAGGGGCTACGTCCAGAGGGAGATAGCCGATAGCTCCTATAGATATCAGAAGGAAGTGGATGAGGGGAGGAGAATCATCGTGGGTGTGAACGAGTATCAAATAGAGGAAGAACTAGCGATCGATCTCTTCAGGGTGAGGCCGGAGGTCGAGGAGAAACAAAGGTCTAGGCTGGAGAAAATAAGGAGGGAGAGGGATCAAGAGAAGGTCAAAAAATGTCTGGAAGAGATTAGGAGAGCCGCCGAGAAGAATGAAAACACCATGCCCCACCTCCTGAGAGCGGTTAACGCCTACGCAACGATAGGCGAAATCTGCGACGTACTGAGGGCGGTCTACGAGGAATACCGAGCCCCGGAGGCCTACTAATCGAGCACGATCAAATAAAATGTTTAGGTAAACACGTAAAGCCTAAGGCTCAGCCCATGAAACATTTATATATCTTCAAATTACCTCGATATGTAAGGTGAGAGACGTGGGTGAGCGTGTTCATCGAGGTAGATCGTGTTCACTAAGCCCAAAGGGCTACGATGCGAATTCAGAAACCTAAAAACATCTAGATCTAACACCGTCGAAAAGTTTATGCAAAGTCCCATCCGAAAACGTCTTTCTTACTCACCCCGTGTGACACCATCTACGCTAGAGGTGGCTATGTGTGTCGAGAGTTAGGTTCGCGATCCCAGCGGGTTCATTGTTCAAGGCCACCCAGAGCTTCCTCAAGGAGGCGGGATACTCAATAAGGGGGTTGGAGCGCACCTATAGACCGATGATCGACGACGCATCCATCGACCTCAAGATTCTGAGATGCCAAGAAATTCCCATGCTCGTGGAGAGGGGGTCCTACGACATCGGAATAGCGGGCCTAGACTGGGTTCAGGAGACGAGGGCTAAGGTCGTAAACCTCTTAGACCTCGATTATGGCGAGGTGAGCCTCGTCCTAGCGGTGCCAAAGACGTGGAAGAGGGTTAAGACCCTGGGAGACCTCCTAGAGTGGAGGTGGGATGAAGGCAGGAACGTCCGCATGTCAACGGAATACCTTAATATAACATCGGACTACGTCAAGGGAAACCCCACCTACAAGAATCGGTTCGGCGACTCTGATCCCTTGGTCATGACCCCATGGAAGATTTATGGTGAAAACCCTAGGGTGACCGTCGTGTTGTCCTTCGGCGCCACGGAGGCCAAGCCACCCGAGGACGCCGACGCCATATTAGACGTCACGGAGACCGGGACCACCTTGGAGCAGAACAACCTGAAGGCGATCGATGTGGTGATGAAGACCTCGGCTCAGCTGATCGCAAATAGAGAATCGCTTATGAACGAGGGGAAGAAGGAAAAGATCTACGACCTCTTGGCCCTCTTCCGAGGCGTTGTCGAGGGGAGGAAGAAGCTCCACATCTTCGTGAACGTAAAGAAGGAGAGGCTGAGCGAGCTTCTGTCGGAGCTACCCGCCCTTAAAAGCCCCACAGTCTCCCGCCTCTCTAAGGAGGGGTGGTACTCGGTGAACACCGTCATCGATAGGGATCAGTTCCTCAAGATTCTGCCCAAGCTGAGGATGATAGCTCAGGGACTCGTCGTTTATGAGCCTAGGCAGGTGATGCCCCTGGAGGGGGAGGGGAAGTGACCGTTCAACCCTTCAAGATCGATGACCCCGTCGGGCAAGCTAAGGAGATAAGGGAGAGACTTGCACAACCGGGAAACATCAAGGACTTGGAGAGGCGCATCCAGGGGATCATCGACGAGGTGAGGGTTGGGGGAGATGAAGCGGTCAAGGCGCTGACGATGAGATTCGATGGTGTGGACCTCGCCGGGAGGGGGCTATCTGTCTCGAGGGAAGAAGTCGAAGCCGCCTACTGGAAGGTCTCCAACGACCAGGTTGAAGCCCTAAAAACCCTAGGGGGAAGGGTGGAAAGGGTGGAGAAGCGCGTATTCGAGGGACTGGAATACGCCTTCCACGACCGAGAATACGACGTCTCGATAAGGGGCGTTGTGAGACCCATCTCAAGCGTCGGCTGCTACGCTCCCGGCGGCCTAGCGGCATATCCCAGCTCCCTCATCATGGCCGTGACACCCGCCAAGGTGACCGGGGTCCCAAGGGTCGTGGTATGCACTCCCCCGGGGAAGAACGGTGAGGTGAACCCCCTAGTCCTCGTGGCGGCTGACCTGGCCGGGGTTGACGAGATATTTAGGGTTGGGGGTGCTCAAGCCATCGCCGCCCTAGCCTATGGGACCGAGAGCATCAACCCCGTCAAGAAAATCGTTGGACCCGGGAATATATACGTGACGTTGGCGAAGACGCTTGTTTCCAAGCACGTTTCCACAGATTTCCCCGCCGGACCCACGGAACTCGTCGTTCTGGCCGATGAAGAAGCAGACTCTTGGATAATAGCCTTAGACTTGATCGCCCAAGCCGAACACGACCCTATGAGCTCGGTTGGATTGATCACCGAGTCTGAGTCCTTGGCGAGGGAGGTCGCCGAGAGATTGGGGGAGGTCATGAGGGACGCCTCGAGGAAAGACGTGGTCTCCCAAGCCATCTCAAGAAACGCCTTCATAGGTGTCTGTAAGAGCCTGCGAGAATGCATAGAATTCATAAACGCCTTCGCCCCCGAACACCTAGAGGTGCTGGCGGAGGGACAGGAGGAAGTCGTCGAGAAGATACAGAACGCTGGGTTGATAACGGTGGGGGAGTACTCCTCCGTCTCTCTAAGCGACTACTGCCTCGGAACCAACCACGTTCTGCCCACCAGTGGCTACGCCGGAACATACTCGGGATTATCTGTGAGAGACTTTGTTAAGGTCATCCAAGTCGCAACCGCCAAGAGGAGCACGGTGGAGAGGTGCCTCGACTGGGTGTCCATCCTGGCGGAGGCAGAGGGTCTTCCAAACCACCTCACCGCTCTGGAGGGGAGGCTTAGGAGATGAAACGCCCGAGGTTGAAGTGGCTTAGGGGGATTGAAGAAGAGGTCGAGAGAATCTTCCACTACGCTAGGCCTCCAGAACCGAGCGGAGAGGTCGGCGTGGGGAAAAAGTGGATTCCCTTGGATAAAAACGAAAACTTCTTTCTGCCTGAAACATACGTAAGAAAGATTCTCTCCAAGTGTTTAGGGGAAGTCGACGTGAGGAGGTATCCCGAAGAGGAGGAGACGAGGTTCAAGGAGAGGCTCTGCGGGTTTCTCGAAACTCCCCCTGAAAACGTCGTGGTGGGCAATGGATGTGACGACTTGATCGACATTGCGTGCCACACCTTTCTGAGGCCTGGTGATGACGCCATCGTTGTGGCACCCACCTTTTTGATGTATCGCTGGAGTGTCGAGAGGCGGGGGGCTAATGTGGTGGAGACCTATCTTAGGGAAGATTTTTCCCTCGACATCGCATCAATCACTTCACGTGCCTCTCAGAAAACGAGGTTGTGCTTCATCTGTTCGCCGAATAATCCAACGGGTAACCAGTTTAACCCGGATGAAATCTTGGAGATCGGCGAGAGCCTTCCAAGCATCCTCATAGTTGATGAAACATACGTTGACTTCGCCGATGGCTCATGCGTGGACCTCCTAGATCAATTAGACAACTTGGTGATTCTGAGAACCTTCTCAAAGATAGGGTTCGCAGGCCTAAGGCTGGGTTACGCCCTATCAAATCCCAGGATCATCGGCTTGATGGAGAAATTCATCAGGCCATACTCTCTGGATTCCCTGTCCCTCAAGGTTGGTTTCGAAGCCCTCGGAGACTATGAGCCCATCCGGAGGGCCCTCGAAGCCGTGATATCGGAGAGGGAGAGACTTACATCAGAGTTGAAAACCATCGAGGGGGTAACTCCCCACCCTTCGAAGACGAACTTCATCCTCGTCGAGGTGGGAAAAGACGTCTCCCTCATCCATCGATCCCTCTTAGGGACCGGGGTTTTGGTTAAGAATCTGAGGGGGGAACCCTTGCTATCCAACCATCTGAGGGTTTCAGTGGGCATCCCCGAGATGAACGAGGTATTCCTGAATGGTTTGAGGGAGGCAATGGGGAGATGAGAAGAGACTGTCAGGGAGGCATGTCTTATGGCTAGAGTGGGAAAGGTGAAGAGAGAGACGAAGGAGACCAAAGTCTCCATACGGATCGACCTAGACGGCAAAGGAAGGGCCAAAGTAGCCACGGGGATAGGTTTCCTCAACCACCTCTTGGAGACCCTCACGCTGCACGGAGGGTTCGACTTGGAGGTTGAGGCCGAGGGAGACCTGAGACACCACGTGGTGGAGGATGTGGCTATCTGCCTGGGTCAAGCCTTAAGGGAGGCAATGGGTAAGAGGAAGGAAATGAGGAGGTTTGGATACGCGATCGTGGCCATGGAGGACGCCCTCGTACTATCCTCAATCGACTTGGCCGGGAGACCCTACGCGAGGGTAGCCCTGGGATTCAACCGTGAAACGCTGGAGGACGTCGCGAGCGAGGACCTCACCCACTTCCTGAGAACCCTCGCCTCATCTGCGGTGGTGACGCTCCACGTCGAGGCGCTCCACGGTGAAAACGACCATCACAAGGCAGAGGCAGCCCTAAAGTCCATAGCTATCTCCCTCAGGGAGGCCTTATCCCCTGGCTCTAGGGGCTATGCCTCGAGCCTGAAGGGGGTTTTGTAGCATGCCGAGAATCTGCATCTTAGACTGTGGCGTGGGAAACGTTTTCAGCCTAAAGACGTCCTTGGAGAGGGTCTCACGCAGAAGAGTTGAAATCGTCTCTCCACAGCAGGGCTTTGAGGACTTCAACGCCCTGGTTTTGCCCGGCGTGGGACACTTCAGCGCAACATCGAAGACCCTGAGGAGATTGAGGGTCCCAATCGATGAGTACTTGGAGGGGGGTGGCTACCTGCTCGGAGTATGCCTAGGAGCACAGCTCTTGGCCGAGAGGAGCGAAGAAGGCCTAGCCGAGGGTATGGACGAGGGCCTTGGGCTGATTAGGGGGGAGGTCGTGAGGCTCCCAGAATCCGTTAAGATTCCCCACATCGGTTGGAACACGGTAAAGATTTCGAGGAGCCATAGGATCTTAGAGGGCATCGACGATGACTCATATTTCTACTTCGCCCACTCCTATTACCTCGAACCGCAAGACCCCAAGATCGTGTATGGCACCACGCGCTATGGGGTTACCTTCCCATCCGTCATAGTTGAGGGAAGCGTCGTGGGAACCCAATTCCACCCCGAAAAATCCGGGAAGAACGGTCTGAAGTTTTTGAAGAACTTCGTTGAGGAGCTGAGGTGAGAGCGTTGGAGGTCATCCCAGCCCTAGACCTCCTCGATGGGAGGGTGGTCAGGCTGACGAGGGGAGACCTCAGACACACCAAGGTTTACGACCGGGCCGGGGACCCCCTGGCTATAGCGAGGATGTGGGTCGATGAGGGGGCGAAAACGCTTCATATAATAGATTTGAGCGGGGCCTTCAGCAGGGGCAACAACAGGGAGCTCATCCTAGGGATTGCAAATAGCCTCGAAGCCAGGGTTCAGGTGGGCGGCGGTATTCGAGACCTCAAGACCGCTGAGGCGCTTTTGGATGGTGGTGTCCACCGAGTCATCCTGGGCACCATGGCCTTCAAGGAACCAAACTCGTTGGTGAGGTTGCTAGACAACTATGGGGAGAGGAGGGTGGCTGTGGCCCTCGACTATGGAGAAAGGGGTCAGGTTATGGTCGGGGGGTGGACGACGCAGACCGGTAGGGGCGTCGTTGAGGCCATGGATTTTTTCAAGGGCTTTGGGGTGAAATTCTACCTCCTAACGGCCATAGAGAGGGACGGAACGCTCCGGGGGTCAGATCGGGAGACCATAGAGAGGGTCATCTCCATTGAAGAAGAGGTCAACATCATGGCCTCGGGTGGAATCAATGGTTTAGAGGACATATCGGCCCTGAAGAAAACGGGGGTCTATGGGGTCATCCTGGGGAAGGCTCTCTACGAGGGAAAGATAAATTTGAGGGAAGCCCTAAAGATTGCCCAAGGGGGAGAATAGTTGGCTCTAGCTAAGAGGATCATCCCTTGCCTCGACGTGGACCGCGGAAAAGTGGTGAAGGGCATCAAATTTCTGGGGTTGAAGGAGGTGGGGGACCCACCTGAGCTGGGGAGGTACTACTCAGATGAGGGAGCCGACGAGCTCGTCTTCCTCGACGTCACGGCTTCAGCGGAGAAGAGGGACATCCTGAGCGATATGGTCAAGAGGGTGGCGGAGGCCATCTCCATCCCCTTCACCGTGGGAGGGGGCTTAAGAAGCGTTGAGGACGCCAGGGCCATACTGCTCCATGGGGCTGACAAGGTTTCGATAAACACCGCCGCTATAAAGAAACCTGAACTCGTGAGGGAACTCGCCGAGAAGTTCGGAAGGCAGTGTGTTGTTGTGGCCATAGACGCCAAGAGGAACTATGAAGGTTTAGAGGGCAAAAGGGTTGTTGAGGCCGCGGCGGGGAGCCTTTGGTATGAGGCTTACATCTATGGGGGTAGGGAGGCCACCGGCATCGACGCCTTGGAGTGGGCTCGACGCGTGGAGAGGCTGGGAGCGGGTGAGCTCCTGGTGACCTCCATGGACAGAGATGGAACCAAGGATGGATACGACATAGAGCTATACCAAACTCTATCAGAGACCGTTAACATCCCCGTGATCGCAAGCGGTGGGGCCGGCCGCCTCGAGCACTTCCTCGACGTCTTTGAGGAGGGGCGGGCCGACGCCGCCCTGGCCGCCTCTATCTTCCACTATAGGGAATACGCTATTCATGAGGTCAAGAGTTATCTCAAGTCGAGGGGAGTGGATGTGAGACTTGAGGGTTGACCTAGACGAAGTCGACTTCAAGAAGGGAAACGGTTTGATCCCGGCGGTGGCTCAGGATGAGAAAACCGGTAGGGTCTTGATGTTGGCCTACATGAATGAGGAGGCCCTGAAGAAGACCCTCGAAACCGGGTATGCCCACTACTGGAGCAGATCAAGGGGAAAGCTGTGGATGAAGGGAGAGTCCTCAGGTCACATCCAAGAGGTGAGGGGGATTAAGTTGGATTGCGACCTTGACGCCGTCTTGCTCCAAGTCATCCAAGTGGGTGTGCCCTGCCACCTAGGGAAGGAAACATGCTTCCACAACGATATTCGAAGGCCTAGAAGACGCGTTGAATAGAGGACTCGCGAGAGAAGAATACCTCGGGGACAAGGAAGGTATGAAAAAGAACTTCAACGATTCATTAGAGATTTATATCACCTGTTTTGAATTGATGTTTTGGGATTAAATCCATGATAAAACAGCTTGAGCATATTGGAGTTGCGGTTGAGAATGTCGACGAAGCCCTCAAACTCTTTGAGGGAACCATAGGACTAAAACTTGGAAAGGTCATGGAGGTCGAGAGCGAGAAGGTTAAAATAGCCTTCCTATCCACGGGTAACACCACCATCGAACTCTTGGAGCCCACAAGCGAGGAGAGCGCCATCGCATCCTTCCTCGAGAAGAGGGGTGAGGGGATCCACCACATATGCTTCGAGGTGGAGGATATCGAAGAAGCTTTAGAGGCGATGCGGAAGAAGGGCATCAAGTTAATCTACGATAAACCAAGAGTTAGGGAGGACGGCGCGAAGATCTCCTTTTTACACCCCAAATCCACCCATAGGGTTATGATCGAGTTCATCGAGGAGCCGAAGGCCTAAGGTTTTAACTCAAGCCAAAGGGTTTAAGCAACCTCACCGTCAAGAGAGGATGGACCTGTCTCAAGAAGACCATCGATATAGCGAGCCGGGAACGAGGTTCATGGGGTACCGAATCCACCACTACGAGAGGGTGAGCTCCACCAACGAGGTAGCCTCAAAGCTCGCAGGCCGTGGAGCCCCAGAGGGAACCGTGGTGGTAGCCAAGGCTCAATCTAAGGGGAGGGGGAGGCTGGGGCGAAAATGGTTCTCCCCTCCCGGCGGTCTTTGGATGTCGGTGGTTTTAAGACCAAGGGGGAAGCCCTTCGAGGCCTTAAACATCACACTTATGGCTGGGCTCTGCGTAGCGGAAACCCTCGAGAGGCTATATGGTCTGGAGGCGGTCATCAAGTGGCCCAACGACGTCCGGGTTAGGGATAAGAAGATTTGTGGGGTTTTATCCGAGATGCGCACCCGTGGCCGCGAGATTGATTACGTCGTCTTGGGCGTTGGCGTCAACGCCAACATAGGTTTTTTCCCAGAGGATTTGTGTGAGGTAGCTACATGCATCCGTAGGGAGCTTGGTAGGGAGGTCTCGATAAAGGATCTAATGATGGGGTTGCTGGAGAGCTTGGAGGAGCGATATGGGGTTCTTTTGAGAGAGGGCTTCGAGCCCATTCTGAGGGATTGGATGAGGTATTCAGACACCATCGGTCGAAGGGTGAGGTTCAGGGATCGTGGAGGCTTCGTGGAGGGTGAGGCTGTGGGCGTAGACTTAGACGGGTCTCTACTGGTTAAGATGGATGGGGAAACGAGGAGGGTATTCACAAGTGACTACGTCTATGTCATCTAGGTCATCCCTTTTCTTATTTAATTGGGCTTCACCAATGCTTATACGTGTTTGCCAGAGATCAAGTAATACATAATAAGACGTCGAGAGGGGAGGGGGTTGGAGCAAAAAAGCTGGTATTCAATGGCGATCGAAGATGTTTTGAAAGGTCTTAAAACCGGCTTTGATGGCTTAACCGAGGATGAAGCTAAGAGTCGGCTTCAAGAATTTGGACCCAATGAACTCGTGGCTGAGAAGAAGATATCCCCACTCCAAATTCTGGTAAGCCAATTCAAAAACATCCTCATCGTAATTCTGTTGTTTGCCACCGCTCTCTCGTTCATGATTGGGGAATACATCGACGCCATAGTGATTTTGGCCATCGTCATAGCATGTGCCATCCTCGGGTTTGTGCAGGAATACCGTGCGGAGAGAGCTCTTGAGGCATTGAAGAAGATGCTAGCCCCCACCATAACCGTGTTACGGGATGGAAAAGAGATCGAAATTTCTTCAAAGGAGCTAGTTCCGGGTGACTTAATCCTATTAGAGGTAGGTGACAAGATACCAGCAGACGCCAGATTATTGGAGATAGCGAATCTGCAAATTGATGAAGCACCTCTAACGGGGGAATCCGTCTCGGTAGCCAAGATGGTAGACGCATTGCCCGAAAGCACCTATGTGGCCGATAGAAAAAACATGGTTTTCTCCGGTACGACCGTTACCTATGGAAGGGGTAAGGCCGTTGTGACGAACACCGGCATGAGCACCGAATTCGGTAAGATAGCGAAGGAAGTCGCAGCTGTTGAAGAAGAGAAAACCCCATTGGAGAAAAGGACTGAGGAGATCGGCAAATGGTTAGGCACCCTCTGCTTGGCGGTTTGTTTCGCGGTGGTTGGTTTTGGCATCATTAGGGAATACTTCGTTGAGGGCCTGCTTACGGGGGGATTTATACTAGAAATGATCATGTTTGGTATCGCTTTAGCGGTGGCGGCCGTACCCGAGGCTTTACCCGCTATTGTTACGGGTACTCTTGCTATAGGCATGCGTGAGATGGCTAATAGAAATGCCTTGATCAGAAGAATGCCCGCTGTGGAGACCTTGGGTTGCACAACAGTAGTTTGCGCTGATAAGACTGGAACATTAACCAAGGGGGAAATGACCGTGCGCCGTATATATGCCGACGGAAGATTCATCGAGGTTTCAGGCGTGGGTTACGAGCCAAGGGGGGAACTCCGAGCTGGAAGTGGAGGTGTCGATGTCAAGGTAGGCGCTCTCCCAACCTTAATGACAGCCAGCATTCTGTGCAATGATGCGAGATTGGAAGAAACAGGGGGAAGATGGTACATCAAGGGCGATCCCACTGAAGGTGCCCTAATCGTGGTTGCGGAAAAGGCTGGATTCCACCAAAATGAGATTAGAACCCGGTATCCGAGAATAGGTGAGTTGCCCTTCAGCTCTGAGAGAAAGCGGATGAGTACCGTTCATCAATCGCCTGAAGGGAAGAGAATCGTCTACGTGAAGGGGGCTCCAGAAATCATATTGGAAAGATGCGCCTTCATTAACGAGGGAGGCGAGATCGAGAAGCTGAGGGTGAGCAAGAAAGACGGGATCCTTAAGATGAATGCGGACATGGCTCAGAGCGCTTTACGTGTACTAGGCGTGGCCTACAAAGAGCTTCCTGAGACGGTTAGGGTATTGGATGAGGAGAGCTTAGAGAATAACCTCATTTTTCTCGGATTGGTTGGGATGATAGATCCCCCCAGGGAAGAGGCAATACAAGCTGTTGAGGTGTGTAAGAAGGTTAAAATGAAGCCCATAATGATAACCGGCGATCATCGACTCACGGCCATTGCGATAGCAAAGGAGATGGGGATCTTTAAGGAAGGCGATATCGTTCTAACGGGCGAGGAACTTGAAGGAATGAACGATGAAGAATTTGAGCGGATAGTCGATAAGGTGACGGTTTACGCCAGAGTGTCCCCGATACATAAGTTGAAGATAGTCAAGGCTTGGAAGGCGAGGGGGCAAGTTGTGGCTATGACGGGCGATGGTGTTAACGATGCTCCAGCGGTAAAGCAGGCCGACATAGGGATTGCCATGGGTATAACCGGCACTGAAGTAACAAAAGAGGCATCAGACATGGTGTTGGCGGATGACAATTTCGCTACGATCGTTAAAGCTATAGAGCGGGGTAGATGGGTCTTCGATAACATAAAGAAGTATTTAACCTATCTGCTCCAATGCAATTTAATTGAAATAATCGTGATTGGCGGAGGGGTTTTGGCGGGTCTACCTTTACCCCTACTTCCCGCACAGATATTATGGGTCAACTTGGTCACCGACGGGGCGCCAGCTTTAGCATTGGGAGTTAGCCCTCCGGATCCCGATATTATGGAAAGACCTCCACGGGATCCCGAAGAAACAGTTTTCGTAAGAGAGGTAAGGGCTATGCTGATCGCGCTGCCACTGATGCTTTCCCCCCTTCTTATGTTAGCTTTTCTAAACGACTTAGCTTTAAGTGTAGAAGAGGCTCGAACCACGCTTTTCTTAATTTTCGTGTTTTTCGAGTTGGTAATAGCGCTTAACTGTCGATCGCTTAAACACTCCGTCTTTAAGGCTAAACCTCACAGGGCACTTTGGTTGGGGGTTCTTTCATCAGCATTGCCTACATTGGGCATATTATGGATTCCCGCGATTCGAGACGCATTTGGTGTAATCGTCCCCACTTTATTTGACATTGTACTTGCAGCTGGTCTATCTTTTCTACCCTTGTTCATTATAGAAGCCCTAAAGTTAACATTGACGAGGTATCCGCACGTTCTTAAGCAATAAGAATCCCATCACCACACCCAATAAGGGTTCCAAAGGCTATTTTACCCTCGGATAACTAGCTTGCAAATATTGCAAAGGCGAGACTGAGGCAAATGAGGATGGCGGCTCTTAAAGGATAGGTAAATTCGATGGTTGTCTCAAATAGTTATTCTGATAAGAGAGCGAAGATATGATCTCTCCGATTTTTTCAAAAATAAGGGCAAACAACAATCCTCCCAGTCTCTTCAAGCTTCTATGACTTCATATTTCCCTGAGGATTTCCTTTAACTCATCTATCGAGGCTATCACATGGTCTGCTTCAATTGTTTGCTCCTCTTCACTTATTATCCATATGGCCTTCATACCCAGCCTCTTTGCCCCGGCGACATCGTGTCTCGCCGAGTCGCCGACATGTAGTGCCTTCTCAGGCTTCACCCCCAACCTCTCCAAAGTATATCGGAATATCCTAAGGTCTGGTTTACGGATGCCGATATCCTTGGAGAGGACGATAACCTGGAAGAATCTGTCGAGGCCACTCTCCTTCAAGGCATACCTTGGAAGATCGCTTATGGCGTTGGAGATGATGGCAAGCCTATATCTTTCATCTAGGTTTTCAAGAACTTCTTCTGCGCCTCGGAACAGCTCGAAGGAATAGGACTTCAGGTAGATTCTGTAGATGTCGTCCAGAAGCTCTTCGTCAGCCCTTATCCCAAGAGTATGGAGGACGCCTGAATACAACTCTTCAAACCTCAACTCTAGGTCTCTGTTCCTCGCTTTCTCCATCCTCCTAAGCATCCTCTCTATAGCCCTTCTCAGAGAGACTTCGTCTATCTCATACCCCAAGCCTCGTAGGTAGTGAAGGAGTCTGTCTCTATAGCCTCTTGTATCCAGTCTGCCTCTTGCTAAGGTCCCGCCAAAGTCGAGGGTCACAGCTTTTATCGAACTCCACAGATCGAGGGA
>JBHHXX010000034.1:0-21924 GCA_046757245.1 Candidatus Geothermarchaeales archaeon | reverse complement strand
GTATACTATGAGAAGGTCGTGGAAACAGCCCAAGTGGCCCAAAGACCAGAGGCCCTCATCGAGGCGGTGGAAGAAGTGATGCCCGTGGACCTCATCGTCGGACCCTCGGGCTACGGCGTCGAGATAACCCACCTGAGGGACATCCCAGGGGAAGCCCTCGAGGACTGGTACTATGAGTACATACTGCTCACGGATAGGGAGCACATAGAGAGGGCCGTTGAGAACGGGGTCTTCGGCGCCATGGTCTACTACGCCATGACGAAGTCAGCCATCGAGATGAAGCGTAGGAGCTGGCCCGTCTGCTACATACCGGGCGTGATCCAGCTACCAACCGTGCCGAGACATAGGAAGGTCAACAAGATGGACATGGGGACCGCCGACAAGATGTGCGTCGCGGTGCTCGGCGTCCTCGACCAAGCCGAGAGGCTCGGCATCCCCTACCCCCAGACATCCTTCATACAGGTGGAGATGGGCTTCGGCTACAACGCCGTCCTAGGCGTGGAGGAGGGAAGGATCATAGACGGCATCGGCGGCACCACCATAAGCGGCCCAGGCTTCCTGACGATAGCCAGCATGGACGCCGAGCTCGTGCAGCTCGTGGGAGCCTGGGAGAAGGCAGACGTCTTCGCCGGTGGCTGCATGTCGATATCGGGGAGATCAACCCCAGAGGAACTCGTGGAGGGGGTTGACGCGGATGAAAGATCCGAGATGGCTTGGGAGGCCATGGTAGAGGGCGTCACAAAGGCAGTTTATTCGATGGGCGTCTCTGTACCCAATCCGAGGGAGATCCTCCTCTCCGGCAGGTTGACGAAGATGAAGGAGGTTGAAGACAGACTCATAAGAGAGCTATCAGGCTTGGCGCCCGTCAGAGGGGTGGGAGAGCTCAAGGGGGTTAGAGAGGTCAAGGAGACGGCTCAGGGCTACGCGGTGGTGGCAGACGGCATCGCGGGCGGTCGATTCGAGGAACTCATCGACTGGATGAGGATCAAGGAGGCGAGGGGGACGGCCATGGACCACATATTCCACCCCAAGTTTGAGGGACTGAGAGAGAGGTTAACCCCATTCAAAACCCCTTAGCGGTGTGGTAAACGCACTGGATTCCACGTAAATCCCCATTATCGCCATCTACGAGCCAGGACGCACAGAAGGAAATCATATGAATATTCTATGCAATTTTAATTTACTAAGAAAATTTTAAATATAAAGTAAAATATTTTCTTCTTAGTGATGCGTCTTGGAGACCAGCACCGTCAGCGACAAGGGCTTGACCACCATACCCAAGAAGATAAGGAGGGCCTTTAGCTTAAAGAGGGGCGACAAGCTGGAGTGGATCATCACCGAGAAGGGGGAGGAGAAGACGATCCACGTGAGGGTCATAAGGGACCCCTACAGGTTTCTCAGGGGGAGGAGGAAGGACGAGAGCCTCACCTACGCGAAGGTAGAACACGAGGCCGACTCGATCGTTCTCGGCAGGGTGAGGCCATAGATGCCCGTGGTCGAGCTCGACATGATCATGGGATTCGTAAACACCTTAGACGCACTTCACGAAGTCGCCGGCCAACTCTTCAGAAGGATCAAAGGTGGAGACTTAAAAGACGTTTACGTCGCTTCCTCGGCCTACTTGGAGTATGAGCTCCTCCTAAGGTCGAGGGGCTACGGTGAGGCGGAGATTAGGGAGGACCTCAGGGCCTTCAGGGAATACCCCAACCTCAGGGAGGCCCCCCTCATCATCGACGTGATGATTCTAGCCTCAGATCTGAGGGAGCGATACGATTTGACCTACTTCGACTCCCTCCACGCCGCCTCAGCCCTCACATTGAATGAAAAGATAGTCTCCGTGGACGAGGCCTACGACGGGGTCGATGAACTCGAAAGAGTAGATCCCGCGGATCTATAGCATAGCCGAGTGACGCGTAATCTGGGTGGGTAGCCAAAGAAAATATTTACATGCGTCCAAAGAAGTATTCATGGTGTCTTCATTGGATGGAAGTGATGAGGAGAAACCCATCCTAATCGTCTCCACCTTTCCCACGGCGGAGGACGCCGAGAGGATATGCGTTGAGGCCGTGGAGAAGAAGTATGCGGCCTGCGCGAACCTGTTGAAGGTGAGGTCCTTCTTCACCTGGGAGGAAAAGCTGGAGAGAGCCGAGGAGGCCCTAGCCCTCATCAAGACCTCCAAAACTTCATACAAGGATTTGATGCGCTTCATAAAGGATCAACACCCCTACTCGGTGCCGGAGATCCTCGCCCTAGACGTTTCAGACGTGAACAAGGGCTATCTAGACTGGGTCGTCGCCTCAACGCGTAGGGGCAGCCCCTCCCCCAAGAAGCGACAGGAGAACCAAGGCTCTTAGCGTCTCACATGGAACCATCAGGAACAACCCATCTTCAGGGGTTGAACTCGGGAGGGCTCACTCTCAACCCAGGGGTGGAATTGAACTTTATGGGCGCACTTATTCATATCTAAAAGGGTTAAAAGGCTATTATCCCCCCGAGGGCTCCCACCATCTCCCCCAGCTCCCCCTTAGGGTGGACGATGAGGAGACCCCTCCCCTGGCCGTGGAGCTTTAAGAGGATTCTCTTCAGACGCTCCCTCTCCCTCCCCAGCGCCTCGAGGACGTACTTGGTGGTGGCCACGACGCTCCGAGCCCTCCCCTTGTCGATGGCGCTTAAGACATCCTCAGCTCCGTATCTGACGGAGTCGGCGATGAGGCCCCGCTTGACCCTCTCCATGAGTTGGCTCTCTAGAGCCGCCTGTATGTTGCCCGCGGCTCCTCTAAACGCCCCACTGCGCATGACTTCTAGGGCTCCCGAGAGGTTGCCCATGTAGGGCCCCTCGATGAAGCTACTCTTGGGATCCCTCTGCCCGAAGATCTTCCTCAGCTTCCTCATGAAGATGGAGGAGGCGGCCACGATGAGCCTCGCCTCGTGTCTCTCAGCCTCCCTGAGGGAGAAGTCCGCCAGGGAGGCGAATTGGCTCTCCACCTCGAGTCTCTCCTCGTCACCCGTGACCCTCTCCCTCCCAAACTGCTTCTCCAACAGGACCACGGGGAGGTCCCTCACGAGGACAACGCAGGCCTCGCGGTCGTCGACCACGAGGAGTATGACGGCTCCACCCCAACCCTTCCGGGTGGTGACCAGGTACTTGGAGAGGGCTTCTTCACCCCCCTCGATGACCACCCTCTCCCCGATCTTTAGGTCGATGCCTATGTGGCGGCCCCTCAGCTCCTCGGCCTCGGGGCACTCCTCGATCCTCCCGTTAAGCCTTACGCCCTCGAGGTCCTCCTCGAGATAGGCCTTTTTCACGACGAGTCTCACCCGGACCCTCCTCTTCTTACCCCTCTCCTCCCTCTCGTATGGTTCCTTCGGGGCTCGCTTCTCCTGCCAGTAAATCTTCTTGTGAACTCGGCTCTCCGCCTCGGTGACCAAGAGGTAGAGGGATAGAATGTCGGCCCTACTCTCGACTCTGCAGTGGGCTATGCCTCTCTCCAGGAAGCGAACCTTCATTTCGAATTATTTGCTCCAGAGCGGATTTTTACTCCTTCTTATCCACGTTATTTCTCTCAATAATAGGTTTATGGGGTGAGTTAAATAGCGTCGAGAAACTTCATCGACCCCAATCTCTAGGAGCCCCTTGAGCCTACCATGCTATAACCTCTTCACAATTTCCCCAAGCTCCTCCTCAACCGATCGCTGGGCGAAGACCCACCGATACGCCTAAACTCAGAAACGATAACTCAATCTCAATATCTCCGGGCTAAGAGGCACCCGAAGCCATCAATAACATCCATCACACCAACCCTGTTCAGCGCGGCCCACATAGAGGCTTGGCTGCTGGAGATCACGGGCTTGCCCAGCTCCTCCTCCAGCCTCCCGATGACGTCTATGGTCCGAAGGTCGGTACAGCTGATGAAGACCCCCTCCGCCCCGGGGGAGTCCACCTCCTTGGCGAGGTCATAAGCCACGGAGGGCGTCAGCCTCCCTATGCCCAAGGGATCAATGATCCCAAGCCCCTTGATCTCGGTAACCTCGAAGCCGTGCCCGGCTAAGAACTCCACCTCCCTCTCGTTGACCTCATCGACGTAGGGTGTGGCCACCGCGATTCTTCGCAGGCCGAGTTCCCCCAGGGCCTCTATGACGGCTGTGCTCGTGGTCAAGCCCTCAACCCCCGTGGCCTCCTCTATCTCCCTCGCCATCTCCCTGTCGTAGCCGAGGCCCTTAAGGAAGCTCCCGGAGGTGCAGCCCCAGATGATGATTTGTACCCCGGCGAGGGCGACCCTCCGAGCCGCGTGGACAACTCCCCCGCTCAGCCTCAGCATGGCCTCTGGTCTAGGGTCTGGGGTATCCCAGTCGGGTCTCGCCACATGGACGGAGACGCCCTCGGGCGCCATCCTGTGGAACTCCGACTCCATCACCGTGTTCGTCGGGGGAACGATGAGCCCCATCCTAGCCCTCGAACCGTACATTCTTATCCCCTCCCTCACTTCCGTATTAGACCCTCAATGTTGGCCGAGAAGATCCGCCTCTTTTCCTCCTCGTCGAGGTCTAATTTGCGCAGTTTCTCCAACTCCACCCTTGGGAAGTTGTGGAAGGGTTCCTCGGTGCCGGAGACGTCTGAGCCGAAGATGACCCTCTCCGGCCCAACGTGGCTGAGCACCCTCTCTATGGCCTCAAGAGACGCTGTGCTGGTGTCAAAGTACACGTTGGGCTTTTCAAAGAAGACATCCATCTCCTCGTATCCGCCGCTGAGCTTCCCCATGTGGGGTATGATGATCTTCAACTCGGGGTTCTCACCGATGAAGCGCTTCGTCTCATGGAACTCCTCCTCGAGCAGCACGGGCATACCCAGTCGCTTGATCTCCTCCAGAATCTCAACGCATCTGGGGTCGTCATAGTCGTATCTCGGCTCTTCCGGGTGTCTGTGCCACTTTATGCCCGCGTATCGACTCAGATCCTCAGGGACGATGTAGTCCCCCCAGACAAAGTAGAAGGGATAGACGTGCTCCGAGGTCTCCGCGACCTCAAGAACATACTCGTTGGCCCTGATTCTCGACTGGGGTGAATCCGACACCCTATACATGTCCTCGGGGAAGGCGAAGACCACGGCCCCCTGAACCCCCGCCTCGGCCAAATCCCTCCTCAGCTCCTCAAGGGAGTAATACTTCGTATGCCTGTTGTTGCCCACGTGGACGTGTGCGTCTATGATCCCCAACTCAACACCCCGAGCCCCCACGCCAGCTCTTCGACCGGGTGGATAGACTCAGCCCCCTTACAGTTGGCCTTCATATATCTCCACTATCTGCCCCTTTGAGGGCCTCCTCGGTTTGTTCGCAGGGCTGGCGATGGCGTCCTCAGCCCATTAGATAACAGGCTTTTATTATAAGATTTTGGATTTAGAGTCCGACTTGACCTTTCGCTACCTCTAAATCTTTTAACCCAAAACCCGTGAGGGGGAGGATAATCGTCTCACCACCATCGATCTCGCCTCTTTCAAGGAGCTTAATCAAACCTGCTAGGGTAACGCAAGAGGTGGGCTCCACGAATATGCCCTCAAGTCTAGCCAAGGCTCTCTGTTGGTAGAGAACCTCTTCGTCAGAAACCGCGACGGCTGACCCCCTCGTCTCTCGAATGCCCCTCAAGACCTGTAACCCCTTGGCGGGCCTCGCGATCCTTACACCGCCCGCCACCGTCTCCCTCTCCTCTACACCCACCACGTGTTCTAACCCCTCATCATAGGCGTTAACAATGGGCATACAGGCATCGGATTGAACACAGTGCAGCCTCGGCATATCATCGATCCAATCCATTCCGAGAAGTTCTCTCAACCCCTTGTATGTACCGTACAGCAACGTTCCTCCCCCAACGGGAAAGACGATGTGGTCTGGGGTTCCCCAACCCATCCACTCGGAGATTTCAAAGGCGAGGCTTTTCACCCCCTCAGTGAAGAAGGGGTTTACGTTGTGAGACCCATAGTAGACCTTCTCTTTTTCATAATATTCACGGACAGCTCGAGCCACATCCCCTCGGGTTCCCCGTATCCTCTCTAACCCGGCTCCATAAATCAGAATCTGGGCGAGTTTTCCCGCCGGTGCGCTGGATGGGGTGAAGATGGTGCAATCTATCCCGGCCTTGGCGCAATAGGCGGCGATGGATGAGCCCGCGTTTCCCGAGGAGTCTTCAACAAGCCTCCTAACACCGATCTCCTTGGCCTTGGATACAAGGGTTGTAGACCCTCGATCCTTGAAGGAGCCCGTGGGGTTGAGATACTCAAGTTTAAAATAGAGATTTTTGAGGCCAAATCTCTCTCCGTAAGCCCTTGCCTTCACGGTGGGGGTTCCTCCCTCGCCGAGGGATACGATGTCCTCCCCTCTTGATATGGGTAGGAACTCCTTATACCTCCAGGTTGACCGCTCTCTGCCTTGAAATATTTTTTTATTCACTTTGTCCCGGATCTTATCGTAGTCGTATACGACGTCTAGGATGGAGCCGCACTTCTCACACAGCCAAATCTTCTCGTCGTGGGGGAATTCTGATCTACACCTAGTGCATATCAATCCTTCGGTGAACATCCTCGGTCTTAACCCCCTAAGAGTCCTCAGTGAAAGATGCTGAATTCAAGCTCTTAATATATTTACGCGATCCATCAGGGCGCATTGCGTTTCGTGTGGACGACGCTTATGATATATTAAGGCTTGATGGAGGAGCAATCATGACATCGATTAATAGATCTATGATGCCTTTATTTCTGTGGATGTTTTTGTGTTTTCTGCAAGTATAAACCCCCCAGCGCCTAGGTTCCACGCGAATACCTCTGTATCTTCTCCTCATCTAACTCAACGCCGAAGCCGGGTCCTCTGGGCACCCCGAGGAAGCCCCCCTCCACCTTTATGGGGTTTTTCGCGATGAAGTCCGTTAAGACAGAGGGCCCAAACATCTCGCTGGCGTACCTTATGTTCCGGTAGCTCACGGCGAAGTGGATGCCCGCCGCCGTGCCCGGATCCATCTCCGACATGCTCCCAACGAGGCAGGGGATGCCGGCGGCCTCCGCGATGTAGAGAATCTTACGGGCATTGTAGAGGCCACCGGGCTTCATCACCTTCACGTTTATGATGTCCACCGCAGACCTCCTTATGGCCTCCACGGCGTCCCTTGGGGTGAAGACGCCCTCATCCGCGGAGATCGGAGTCTCTAGGGCCAGGCGGATCTCCCTCATCGCCTCAAAGTCTCGCCTGTCCACGGGCTGCTCTATGAGCTGCAGGTCGTATCGCTCCATCCTGCGGAGGGTCTTTATGGCTACGTCCTTGGTGTAACCCTGGTTCGCATCCAGCCTGATCTTGACCTTGGACCCCACGGCGTCCCTGATGGCGGCTATGGCCTCCGCGTCCAGGTCTGGGTTTCTACCTATCTTGACCTTGAGGTCCGTGAAGCCCTCCTCCACGTAGCCCAAGGCGTCTCGGGACATCTCCTCAGGCGTCCCCATGCTGATGCTTCCGGCAACGGGGATCTTATCCTTGTGGGAGCCGCCGAGGAACTCGTAGACGGGGAGTTTCAGGTGTTTCCCCAGGGCGTCCCAGATGGCGATCTCTACGCCAGCTTTCGCCAAGGTGTGTCCCGGTATGGCCTCATCCATCCTGTGGGTGATCTCCTCCAGATGGAGGGGGCTCTCCCCTAGGATCACGGGTGCGAGGCACTCGTCGATCACGGCTTTTGCGCCTCTCTGGGTCTCCTCCGAGTAGGTCGGTGTGGGCGCGGCCTCTCCTATGCCCACTATGCCCTCATCGGTGTGCACCCGGGTTATGAGGTGTCTCAGGTGGCTCGAGGTGCCCCCGGCTATGGTGAAGGGCTTGCGGAGGGGTATGCTCACGGGTATGGCGTCCACCTTAACGATCCTCATCCCTCACCACTCTGAACGCGAATGTTTCAATAATAAGGCCTCTCTAAATAAATATTCTAGGGCAAACGGCTATGAGGCTCAAGGTAGGGATGGCCTTTCGGTGGTTCGCCTCGGGTCACAGAGGAGGAAGTAGGCACCCCAATCTCCGGCTTGTATCCCTCGTGTATTTGACAAACATTTAGGATTGAGGTGTGGCCTCCTCCGGTGGAATCTTGTCCGCGTCCCGATCCCTCTGCTCGAGGTGGAGATGATGTGCTTCTTAGTCTCTAGTGGATGAAGGTGGTGAACGTGGTCTCGCTCTTCCGCCTCACAACGTCTAGGTAAGAATGCTCTATTCGCCGAAGGTTAGGATCTCTATGTTCACAGGGTGCCTCACGACCTCGCCCATCCTATTTCCGATGAGGAGGGTGACGGCCTTCTCCTCAGCCGCGTCGAGGAGCCTTTGTGTGACGATTCCGTCGAAGACGATCTTCTTGACGGAGCCCTTCCTCACCTCGCCGAGTCTATCCACCAGGGTGCTCACGGCGACCCTCTCAACCGTTTTATCCTCCTTGTCGATGAGTAAAGCCTCCAGGGTGCCATTGATCTCCTCTATCAAATCGCTGTAAGACTTTAAGTCTTCTCTCTTAAGGGGAGCCACTCTCTCCAAGGGAACCTTCTTCTCCAGCGCCTCGAAGATCTCCGGCGGCTTTAGATTCTCAACCTCCATGCCCACCGGAGCCTTGGCCACGTAATCGACCTTCACGGTTTGAAGCAACTTCTTGAGGTTCATGTCTCCTCCACGATCCCCGTCGAGAAAGGCCACGACGGTCTTCTTGCTGAGGAGAGACTTGAGGGACTCCGGTATCTTTCCCCCGCCGATGGCTAGGGCGTTCTTGATCCCATACTTCAACAGGTTGGCCACGTCAGCCCTCCCCTCCACGAGGATCACCTCACTCTCCTCCATAACCTTGGGGCCAGCGGCGATCTTCTCCCTCCCAATGCTGATCACCGGGGGCGGCGCCACGTACTTCCTTAGGTCCTCGACGATGTCCTCGGTCTCCGGGATGGACTCCATCTTCCATTTGTCGAGGATCTTCCTAGCCCTCACCTTGATCTGATCGATCCTCTCTTTCCTATAGTCAACGATCCTCGCCAAGGTGATCTTCGCCTTATAAGGCCCGATTTGGTTCACGCTCTCCACCAGTGCCGAGAGCAGCGAGGTTGAGGGCATGTCCAAGCCGCAGAAGATGGAGACCTTGCCCTTTGTCTTTCCAGCCTTATCTGTGGACTTTACCACAATCCGACCGATTTTACCAACCCTCTGCATCTCCCTCAGGTCGAAGAGGGGTCCAAGGAGACCCTCAGTCTGGCCGAAGATGGCCCCGATCACATCATTTTCCTCCACGACCCCGTCCACCTCTAAGTCGAACTCGACGAGGTACTTGGTGGGTGCCTCCTCACCCTTCATTTAGATCCCCCCAGAATCGTTGAATACAAAGGTGGTGTCATCTATTTGAAAACTCTGTTCGAACACCAATTATCACCTCACGCATTAAACTTATCACATCGGTCCACTAAGCCGATGCCTAAGGCTTATAAAATTGCCCTTCTATTCATCACCCTATCAGCTATCCTCTCAAACCCCTCGATGCTGCTCGTGTAGGGGCGGGCCGCCTCAAAAAGGCGCTTCCTAAGGCATTTATCTATGTTAATTCCATTCGAGTGGGAGGTGCGTTCAATGCTCTCCAATATCTTCTCGCCCTCCCTGTCAAAGTCCGTTAATATGATGAGCTTCCTACTCCAGGCATCCTCCACCTCGTTGGTGGCCCTTATCCTCCCCATCTCCGAGTATCTTATGATTTTACCCTTTATCCCCAGGAGTCTTAGAATTCTCTCATCGTTCTTGCCCTCGACGGCGATGATGGCGCCCCTCTCGGACTCCGCCCTAATCCCTTCGAAGACCTCGGCTATGTTGTCCAGTATTCCTTCTTCCTTCCTCTTAGACTTGATATTCACCATGAATGCTTTCAACATCCTATAGGCGATCTATCCTTGGTGTCTAAACGGGATTTGAGATTCTAAAGACGCTTAAGCATCAGGGTCTTTATAATTATACGGATGGTTTCCCCTTTATAACCGTTTAACTCTATAAGAACCCACATATATTAGCGTTAAGGCTATTGCTGAGTGGTGGACATGGACGTAGAGAGGAGGCTCGACCTCATAGGGAGACCCCCCACCGAGGAGATCCTGACGGTGGGGGAGCTTCGGGAACTCATGGAGACCGAGGTGCCCCTGAGGCACTACATAGGCTTCGAAATATCGGGTATGATCCACCTCGGAACCGGGCTCATGTGCATGCTTAAGGTGAAGGACTTCCTCGACGCCGGCGTGGACTGCACCGTCTTCCTAGCGGATTGGCACACCTGGATCAACCGAAAACTCGGCGGAGACCTGGAGCTCATCAAGAGGGTGGCCGGGGGTTATTTCAAGGAGGGGATGAAGGCGACCCTCAAGGCCGTGGGTGGAGACCCCGAAAAAGTCAAGTTTGTTCTGGGCAGCGACCTATACCACCACAACGACGAGTACTGGCAGACCCTCATCGAGGTCTCCCAAAACCTCAGCCTCTCTAGGGTGAGGAGGTCAATAACCATCATGGGCCGAAAGCTTGGGGAGAAGGTGAACTTCGCCCAGCTCATCTACCCCTCCATGCAGATCTCCGACATCTTCATCCTCGGCGTCAACCTGGCCCACGCCGGGGTAGATCAGAGGCGCGCCCACGTGGGCGCCCGATCGGTGGCGCTGAAGCTCAAAATCAAGCCCCTCTCGCTGGAGAGGCTGGGCTTCTCAGAAGGGGAGGGGAGGAAGATCAAGCCCATAGCGGTCCACCACCACCTCATTCTGGGGCTACAGAGGCCCCCCATCTGGCCCATAACGCCCGATGTGAACGTCCAAGAGCTTTGGTCTGATTGCAAGATGAGCAAGAGCAAGGAGGCCACCTGCGTTTTCATCCACGACAGCCCAGAGGAGATAAGGGCCAAGATCCACGGTGGGTTTTGCCCCGAGAGGGAGGTGGTTTTCAACCCCATGCTGGACTGGGTGAGGCACATCGTGCTCAGGGGGGAAGGGGACCGCTTCTCGATCCATAGGGCCGACAAATATGGGGGAGACGTGGAGTTCCAAAGCTATGGGGAGCTGGAGGAGGCCTTCAGGGAGGGGAGGATTCACCCCCTAGACCTCAAAAACGCTCTGGCAGATCATCTAATCGATCTCTTGGAGCCCGTGAGAAAACACTTTGAGAAGCACAGGGATCTGATCGAGATCTTCAGCAGGATAAAGATCACAAGATGAGCTGACCATAGGTGTGGTTTTAGAGTTTAAATCAATAGGTTGACGGGCCATGAGGACGGGCGTAGTCTACCACGAGGGGTACATGGAGCACAACCTCGGCTGGGACCACCCGGAGAGACCCGAGAGGCTGAGGAGAACGATGGAGCTTCTCGAGGGGCTTTTGAGGGAGCCCAGCCTCTCCCTCTTGAAGCCGGAGCCCTGCTCTGAGGAGGACCTGCTGAGGGTCCACACAAGGGGTTATGTGGAGAGAATAAAGGCCATGAGTCAGAGGGGAGGCCTTTTGACTATGGACACACCCCTCCCCAGGGGGACCTATGAAACGGCGAAGCTTGCCGCCGGGGGGGCGATGATGGCTGGGGAGGCCGTGGTGAGGGGGGACCTTGACAACGCCTTCGCCCTGACGAGGCCGCCGGGCCACCACGCTGGGAGGAGTTATGGTGGAGGCTTCTGCTTCTTCAACAACATCGCCGTCATGATAGAATATCTCCGGGAGGAGCACCGCTTGAAGAGGTTTGCCGTCTTGGACTGGGACGTCCACCACGGGAACGGAACCCAAGACATATTCTACGGGGACCCATGTGTTCTGTACCTCTCGACGCACCAGAGCCCTCTCTACCCTGGGACCGGGAGAACACACGAGATCGGGGCGGGGGAGGGCATGGGATACAACGTCAACTTCCCGCTGAGCCCTGGCGCCACGGGCGCAGACTTTATTCATGTCTTGGAGGAACTCTTCCTCCCGCTCCTAGAGGCCTTCAAGCCCAGCATCCTGTGTCTCTCAACCGGGTACGACGCCTACTTCAAAGATCCCTTGGCCAGCCTGAAATTCACCATCGGAACCTACGGGGAGGCCACGAGGCTCATCAAGGAAACCGCGGGGAGGGTCTGCGGTGGGAGGATCGCCGCCGTGCTGGAGGGCGGATACCACCTTGACGCCGTCTCCCACGGCATAATCGCCACCGTGTCGACCTTGGCGAGTTTGGACAAAGTGGTGGAGCCCCACCCCCCTCCTAGGCAGGAGCTGAGCGAGGAGGTGCGGGGGAGAGTCTCCGACCTCAAGAGAACGCTATCTGAGCACTGGGACATATTCTAGGCGCGGTAGAGTCTGATGGTCGGCGTGGCTGGAGTCGGTGAGGTCCCCGGGGTGACGTTAACCCCCCGAGGAGGCTGCCCAGTTAGGCGGTGGGTCTTTTAAGTCCACGCGGACGTGTGTGCGTGTACGTGAGAAAAACGTTATTTTCCGTATCATTCAATACCTTTCTGTATCGTTCGGCATCATTTTCCGTATCGTAAATCCGT
The DNA here is from genome assembly GCA_046757245.1 of Candidatus Geothermarchaeales archaeon. Classification (GTDB taxonomy): domain Archaea; phylum Thermoproteota; class Nitrososphaeria; order Geothermarchaeales; family JAUWBL01; genus JBHHXX01. Next base: position 9,398 of record JBHHXX010000034.1, on the reverse strand, counting down.
GTCATTCCATACCAGGGGGATGACGCTCAGGGACGTGGAAGCATACTTCTCAGTACCGTTCCGTGTCATGAGTCAGCGAGCCCCCGATAGAGAACGGTGTAGATGTCCCTCAGGAATCTGTTCGCGGGTTCAAATCCCACCACCGCACCAGATTTCAATTTCGAATCGGGGGCAGGCTATTCCTTTTTCTAGCATAGCTCTGGCCCATCTCCGCGCTTCCCGTTCTATATACTCTATCAATTCTTGCGTGCTTTGGAATTCGCATTTCACACCATCACCTCTATCTTTTGAAGTTCAGTTTGGGGTATGTAGTTTACCAGAATTTCTTGATCGTCGCATTGTGATCTATCTTTGTTCTCTCGTTATAATTCATCTGAGATATTCTTCTCACAAGTACTTTAAGGTCTTCTTCTGTCATTTCCGTAAAATCTTTTTCAACCCACCTAGCGATGTTCTAAAAGTAATTAGTTCGATTACTAGATTATAGGATGAAAAATGACGAAACGTGATGACGTAGTTCGCAGAGATGTGAAGAGGCTAAAACGAGCAGGATGGAAGGTAAAGGCAGATTTACGTAGATACGAAAAACCGACACCAATCGGTAAACATGATTATCTGGACAAAAATGTCCAATAAACCAATCAAGTGATCATTCAAAATCGAGGAAAAAATTTGAACTGGCCATTTGAAAAAACCTTATTTTTGAGCCGATTGGGAATGGGGTTTCGCCCTTGGAAATAACGTGTTCATAATGGACTCATATTCAGCAGGCATGAATAATGGATCACTTTGATAATTATATTTTATGGACCCAGAATATATGTTCACCGCAACCAATTTGCCAATCATAATGTTATCTAATCCCTCTGGTCAGGCGGTTTTCTTACGCACCCTTAGGCGAACCTACCTTCTTCTGTATATGAGGAGTCCTATGACGGCGATGACGGCTATGATGACAACGGCTATGTATGGGATATAGTTTGAGATGGGGGGCGTAGGTGTCGGTGTAGGGGTTGTAGGGGATGGAGTTGGTGTTGGAGTCGGAGCGGGAGTCAGCGTTGGGGTGGGAACTGGTGTAGGCGTGGGTGTTGGGGCAGGTGTCAGCTCCTCTTCCACCGTTTTCGGCTCTTCTTCAATCATCTTTACGACGTTTCCAGCGCTATCCAGGTTATAGGAATAGGCTAGGAGCTTACCCCTATGGTTCTCATACGTGATGCTGGTTAGACGGTCTGACGCGTCGAAATCGTGGCTGATCTTCACCCCATTTGGGAGTGTAGTGGTTTGTGGCCGTCCAGCCTTGTCGTAGGTGTGGAAGATCTCCTTCCCTGAGGGAAGAGTGATCTTTGTTAAAAGATCGGCTTCATCATACTCATATAACACTTTCTCTCCACTCGGGTAGACGACGCTCCTCAAGTTTCCTTTATCGTCATATGAGTATTGGATCGATCCGGTTTGAGAATAGCCGTATTGAACCTCTACGACGCGACCGAATTCGTCATAGCGATAGGAGATTCTTCCACCGTTAAAAGATACGCCTGACAGAAGGCCGTCGGCATCGTAAGAATACGTGGTTTCTGTTCCATCTGTACATCTCATCTGAATCAAGTGTCCAGAATTATCATACGCGTAGAGAGCCTGTCTACCATCAGGAGATGTGCGTTCGAGTAGATATCCCCTTGAGTCATACGTGTAAGTGGTGCTATGACCTAGAGGATCGGTTTCTTTCTGCAGACGACCCTCCCCGTCGTATCCGAATGTGGTTGAATAACCTCTGGCATTCGTGATGTTGACGAGTCTCCCCATGGAGTCATAGCCGTATTGGACCATGCTTCCCGCAGGATCGACAACCCTCGAGAGGTGGTTGAATGTATCATATGAGTATCTCGTGGTTCCCCCCCGAGGATCGGTAACCTCCACTATGCGACCTAAAGAGTCGTACGTATAACTCGTAGTACCCGATGGATACTTCGCTTGTACTAGGTTGCCCCGTGTGTCGTATATGAAACTGGCATTGTTGCCTAGAGGGTCGCGACCCTCCACCGGCCTGCCTCGTCTATCGAACTTGATTTGGATAGCTTGGCCCTTCGCGTTCGTGACGGTTCGAGTGGTTATTCTTCCCATCTCGTCATAGAGGGTTGTGACCGTTGTCTTGTCAGGGTATTTCACTTCTTCTAGCTGATGGTTCGAATCATAGGTGTAGGTTGTGACGAGACCCTGCGCATCGGTGACGCTCTTCAGGTTACCATTTTCCTCATAAGAGTACTTGAGTTCACCCCCTGAGCTACCTTCGATTCTTGCTACACGGCCCTCATGATCACGCGTGATGATCAGCGCTCTTCCATCATCAAACTCAATCTTTGCCAGAAGCCCATCAGCATATCGATATCTAACCTTGTTTCCACCCCTATCTATGCTTGACAATAGGCTGCCCTCGTGATCAAAGATCATGCTCTCCCCATGCTTTCCATTGACGACGTAGTTTCCTTCGTCGTCTATCGATATCCACGTATCCGTATAGTTGCGTCGATCGACGTATCTGACCTTCCCTTGCTCACCCTTGCTTAACACGTAGCTTTCCCCGACATCGGCACTCCACATCAAAGTTAGGGCCTTCGGAAGCCCTTCAGGGGATGAGCCTATCATCAAAAGCTTAGGTAGCGCTAGGGACCAACCGTAGCCGAAGTCTGACGATTCTTCGCGGAGAAGTGAATCGTATCGACGTGATATTGACATATAAAATCGGCTCGGTCCTTGCATCACGTCCCTATCCATGAGTTTGACACCGATCCTTTGTTGCATTTCAGCGAAGAGGGAGGGTACTACAGCCGTGAAGTCTTCGCCATTCACTTGAAAGTCCCAGTCGGTGACGAGCTTTGGGGGCTTAGCCAAGAGGGCCTCGCTCTTCAGCGGCTCGATGGGCTTGTAGTCCTTGATGTAATCGACCATCTTGCTTAAGTCAACCCCCCCATAGAGTGTCATATTAATTATCCAGATGTCCGTCTGTGCGGTCCCAGTTACGTTGAATCCCCGGGTGTTGCTAGGTGTATCAACGCTTCTCACCTCATAGTCATCGATGGCTAACCTGTCGATGGGAATCCCTTTGTCCTTCAGCCACTTCACAATCCCCACGATCTTGGCGAGCTGCACCAGTTCCCTCAACTCCTTCTTCTCCGCAGCGAACTCATCATAATGTTCAGTGAGGAAATTGACGAATTCATCTACAGCTGGATCGGACGCGTCGATGTCGACCTTCCTACCACCGATGAACATCACAAATCTAGCCTCAACCTTGATCTTCGCCTTATCGAATACTACAGACTTATTGTCTTCAGAGACCTTTAGCGTAAGTTCATCGGGGAAGAACCATATCCTATGCCACCAAAGAGGTTGGATCAGTTTAGGATGCTTTAACATAAGGTCAAGCTCACTCTGGTAACCCGGAACACCCGGGTCAAATGGTTCACCCGTATTGGTGTCTATTCCGAGAGACAGGCTTTTTAGGTAGCGATCAGCCTCGAACATGATCAACCCGAACCTTGTATCCTCAGTCTCACCTAGATAGACCACCTTCATCCTACCGTCATGAAGCCCGGGGTTGACGGGGTCAATGCTTACACCCGGATCTTCTCCACCGTAGACCGAGCGTACAGCAACCACAAAATCATCCATCTCCATCTTGGGCAGGCTTTGATTCTTCTTACCTATGAGGATGAGCCGACCGGTCTCCTCGTCATATACCGCCCCAGTGATGTCCGATACATCGCCTAAAAATGTCGCTGGCCTGTCGAGTAAGATACCACCGACCCTCCCAGACCAGCTAGACGGGTTCATCCCTGGAGGGCTCAGAAGCTTCAACTGAACCGCGCCAAGGTTACCACTGGCCAACAAATATTTGTCATCGATTCTCTCTATCCGTTGTCTAGCAGGCTTTCCTAACAAAGGTCCTACTACTGGTACTTTTGATAAGAACAAGGTGCCGAGCTTAAGAACATTTTTCTGAAATTCGATCGTTACGGCTTCGTTCCACGATTGACCCTTAGCTACACGATCCCGTACATTGTTGACGCAATCTAACGTGATATCAGCGGCATCCAGTACATCCAGTCCCCAGCTAATTCCAGTGGAGATGGTTGGGAATTTCCCTTTGAGCCATTCAAGCGCCTGGTTGGAAGTTAGGTCCAAAGTAGTTAATTCGGGAGCCTGCCATTGGGAACTATAGGGGAAGCTCGGTGATTCAACCCAGGTACTTATCTGCTTCATCGGCCGTAGAAACACTTCATAGCCCATCGGCAGGCCGCCAAACGGGCTCTTCTTGCTCACAGGGTTATTCTCAAAATATGTATACTGGTTCTGAGCTTGAGTCGATGTCAAGGAACCTGTCCAAGGATTCTTACTCAAGAACCGATGTGTTGAAGGGTCATAGTACCTCGACCTGAAGAAGTATAGCCCACTTTCTCGGTCATACTCTCTTCCCGCGAATCTAAACGGATTCTCTACTTCACCGTCATCCTTGAGGATGTTGCCCCATGCGTCGTATCCGTATCTCGCCACAACGTTACCTAAGTCATCTGTCAGACCTACGACGGAGCCGAGATGATCATAGAGGTAATAGTATGTCTTTCCGTCACGAGTCATCGTATACGGCTTATCTACCACTAAGCCATACGTGTAACTCGCCAGGAGACGTCCTTCTCCATCCCGCTCCTCTATTAAGTTGTCTCCGCCGTAGATATACTTTGTCACCTTGTCTCGTCGATCGGTCTTGCTAATCCTCCTCCCAAAAGCATCGTAAGTGTACCTGCTCGATGTACCATCAGGATATTCGATAGCTACGAGCCTATTCTGATCATCCCACACATATCTTGTGGTCTCCCCCTCTCGAACCTTCTCGACGATATTACCGCTTCGATCATAAAAGTAGGTGTTATTGCCTGCCTGGGTCATTCTATTTGAAACATCATATAAGAAGATACCGACTTCTTCGAGCTCTACCTCTTCGAGCTTTACCTTTACCTCTTCCAGCATAACTTCGATCGGATTACCCGCTGAATCATACTTGTAGATTACAACTTTGCCGGATGGATAGGCTACCTTTATGAGACGGTTAAGGGGGTCATATGTGTAGGAAGTTTCCCTACGGATGGTTTCCATAGGGGTGGGCTGGGAAAGCGACGTCTGAAAGGACGTCACCAAAAGTAGGCTTACCAAAAAGGTTACTAAACCCGGCCTTACCCTCATCATGTACTCAATGCTATGTTATCAAATAAAATACGTATATAAATTTTATTTACTTCCTCTTCCTGAATAGTTTTACCCCACTCATTCGGTGGTGTATTCAAAGCCGGCCTCGATTAGTTGTGTAGCCTCATCTATGGTTTTAGCGACCTTACAATGATATTCATCGCTTTTCCAATCAATCTGAGGTAAGCTTATAATAGGAGTGCATTTGAAATGTGTAGCTATAGATAAGAAAGTGTATAATTGTTGGTGGGCTAGGAAGAGATATAGTATAATGAGGATTAATAATATAACTTGCCGGAATAGGTTATAGATACGATATACTTCCAGGCTCTAGACTATGGTTTTCTCCCTTATGTTTACTGACCGCCATAGCATATGCGGTCGCGCTGTCCTCCATGACCACGAGGATTGTTGTCAGCGACGAAGGCGTGATTCTACATCGGCCATTAGGAGAAATTGTAATTAAGCAGATAGTGGAAGGCTTTGAGAACTAGAAGGAAGGAGGTAAGCTTGACGATAGAGGGTGAAGCTCCCGATGGGAAGAAGATTCGGAAACGTGTTGCGAGAAGGGGGAAGCTACGGGAAAGATGGGAAGAATTCAAAGAAGATTTGAAAGAAGCTTCTACATAAAGATACTCTACAATCTTTGATGACAAATTGCGGAATAGTGTGATATGAAATGGTACGATATAGAAATCCCCATAATTCTATTTACGCTTTCTAAACAGTTTCTCGTCTTCATAGGTGGGAGATATCTGTAATCCTCTTCCCCAGATATATTATAAGTCTTCCTTTTTTAGACAAAAATGTTCAATTAAACATGGATATATCCCGGATATTGAAGCTACGAAGCCCGGTAGCCGACGTATAAAAGTGGAAGGGGAGACTATAGATAAAGATCAAATCAGATCTTTTCAACAAAGCGCAAGAATGAGGCCAAGAACTAGGTTTATACTCAAAAAACAAAAAATAGTTAAGCTCTGATTTCTTAAGACTATTCTTCACTCTCTTTAAAAAAAAGAAGGGGGAGGCTGAGGATTACACCCAGCTCACAACCCGTACCCGAATTGAAATTGAAATCGCACCCCCCGCACCAAGAAATGAAACTCCTACAGCTTCGAGTCTTTTGGGCAGCTACGTAGATTTCTGACAGAAATGTTTATATTTGTCTGAACATAGATTTTCTGTCGATAGAATTGAGCATAGCTGTTGGGAAAGAAGGGCGCATCGTACTACCCAAGGCGATCAGGAAGAAGTATCGGATGGAGGAGGGGGGTAGAGTAATCGTAAGGGAATGTGGGTGTCAAATTGTACTCATCCCTGTGGCAACGTACGACAAGCCTACTGAGGCCCTCCATGGAAGTGTAAAGGTCGAGCGTCCGATAGATCAACCTAAGGAATACGCCAGAGATTATATGCGTAGGAAACTCGGGGGAGAGATTGCATGAGGCGGTTTGTCGACACCAACGTCTTTGTTTATTCAGCCATGGATCACCCCAAATTCGGCGAGACCGCTAAGGGCATCCTTCAACGCATCGAACACGGTGAGGAAGCCGTTACTTCAACGCTCGTTCTTTGTGAAGTCTCGTGGGTTTTAGAGGCTGTGGGAAGGCAGGGGGACATAAAGCCGACACTCGAGAAGATTTTGTCCTTCAGGGCTCTTCAGGTTCTTGACTTTGATGCCGACGATCTCCTAGTAGGTGCCAGCAATATGGAAACCTACGGTATAGACTTCAACGACGGCGTAAATGTTTCCATGATGACTGAGGCAGGTATTTCCGAGGTATACTCCAATGACGAGAAGCACCTAGGTAAGATAGACTTCTTAAAGCTAATCTTTGAGTAGGATTTAGGTTTAAGTTAGGCTCTAATGGTCTTCTGTTTATTTGTGTTAGAATGCCACCCCTCGCACCGTGCCATGCTTCTTCTTTAAGAAGAAAGAAGATTTAAAACCCGTAGAGAGTTCTTTATGACTCCAAACCCCAACGGAAGATTCTGTCGCCCGCATATAGGTTATGAGTAGATTGTTGGTTAACCTCAAGTCCTTTTCCGATGGCGCTTTCACGTCAATTAGGTTCATTGGGAAGATCATGAGGAAAGTTTTTCATATTTGGCTTTTATACCCTTGACAAACGAGGCTGGGATCTTCGCTATAACTTCGTGTTTGTTAGACTTGATGTTTCTCTCGATTTTGTCAACATATTTTTTATCCACGAAGGGCTCCAGCTCGGATAGTTTGACGGAGATCGTTTCCCTTAGATCGTCGGCTCTCTCCCTAAGCCCTCTTCTGAGGACGAGACCCAGTGCCTCGACCAGTAGGAGGAACTCCGTGAATTGTTTCAACTCTCTCCAACTAGGACTTATCTCTACGGGTGGACCCGACTCCTTGACCTCGTTGACGGCGCTGTGTAAATTCTTGACGAAGTCCAGTATGAGCTCTTTCACCCTCTCGGGATCCCTCTCTCTTACCTCCTTCTCGATCTCATCGACTATCTTTTTATCTAAGTTTAAGCCTTTGCTCGATAATGCCTCTGTTTTGTCGACGAGCCTTTCATATTCTTCATTGGTTTTCTGCCAATTACATTTCTTGTCAAGACTTAGGGCCAAGCTGAAGGCGGCGTCGGAAGCTAAGCCTACGTTGTTTATCGTGGTCACCAAGTCGTTTATTCTCTTTTTTAGGGTCTCTATCTCCTCTAGACGCTTCGTGATGATAGCCCCTGCGTCTCTGGCTTCCTCAGCGTTGATGAATTCGATCATCAACGTAGACGCCTTTTTGCGCTTTCCATGGGTTATTGTCAGTGTCTTATCGGCTATATTAATGTCTTTCACATCGTTGAAGGACACCTCATCAACCGTCTCCTCTTTTCTTTTAAAAAAACCTTTGAGAACAGTTAGGGTCAAAGCATCATCCAAGTATAACCTGGCACTCCGACCTCTCAGCTTGACTTTGTACAATGCTCACCCCTCTCCACGAGTTGATGTATGCCTTCCTTCGGCGCTCTTAAGCTCGAAACTTTGATAGTTCTGCGTAGCGTAAAGCATCACACACTCATTAAATGGCTTATGTCCTCATAAACATTTTGTGCCCCAGTATTATCACGGCGCTGCTAGCGGCATTGTCGACATACGATTTCTATCTGAAAGGGAGGAGAGGTGAGTGGTCTGAGGCGTGTGGTGTGTGGTGAGGGGGCGAATCCAAGCTCTTAGACACGTCCTCGCGTAAAGAACACGACGTGTTCCTCGCAAGGCTGATCAGAGTTAGCTTTGTGGCTTCAAGTTATCGGCCATCAGCCTCGATCTCTGGGCTTTCTGGTTGAGAACTCTCCGGCAGCTGAGGCAATATACGTGTTTGGTTAGGTCTTCCTCTTCGGAGCCGATGCGGATCATTGTTCCGCACCTCCTACAATAGATCTTGATTATCATCGCGGACCCATCCTTCGCTTGAGCTTCTCCAAGCCCCTCACTAGCCTCTCAACCCCTTCCCGTAGCTCCTTGAAGTGGTTTACAGAATTAGATGGGGGTGCTTGAGTGTTCATTAGGTCGCTCTCCAATTCATCCATCCTCTCCAAGAGCTCCCCAAGAATCTCTCTAAGGTTGTGTATCTCACCCTGAAGCCGTGAGTCGACCTCGCCCGCAGCCCCGTTCATCATTTTGCTCGTTAGGTAGCTTCTGATTGAAACCATGGTAGGCGCAACCGGTTACCACGAAAATATGATCAGGAATTCGATAAAAGAGTTGAGGACAATTTGTTCATCTCAAGGGTTCCGATCAATTCCTCTGGATGGGTGGGTGTGAATTTCTCGGCGGAGAGGTTCTTTGGATCGGCTTTGGGCATTGGGTTCTATAAAAGATGATTAGATTTAAATATCGTATGGGAATTTTATTGATTTAATATTATCCGTCAAAGTTCATTGTGAACGTGGTCACGTTGGTTGGCAAGCCGATAACCGTCGTGGCGGGGTTCTTAACCTCCTTCATAGTTATTTACACGATGATGTGGTTCGTCTCGTTTCCCGCGCGGAGCATCGTCGTAGAGCAGGTGTTGATCACGGACGCCCATTTCGATCGTCCAAAGGCCGGGGATTTAACCATCGACCTGCGCAACGCCGGAACATCAGAGGTGACGATAGTGAGCGTGGCCGTGAGGGGCGGTGGAG